>JBCDCS010000311.1:0-3912 GCA_039181205.1 Pseudomonadota bacterium | reverse complement strand
ATCGCGGCGATGGGTGTGTTCATCTTCGGGCTGTTGTCGCTTCTGTCGCATCTGCTGCTGCGCAAGTGGCATGAATCGGCCCTGAAGCAGGAGGGTTGATGGACTTTCGCGCTTTGCCCAGCGGCCCTGTCACCCTGTCGAACGTCACCGTGCCTGCCCATCTTTTCGGCCAACCGGGGGATTTGATGCGAACGGATCTGCATCTGGCCGATGGTGTGATCACAAATCAGCCGGGCGAGATGGTCGATATGGCGGGCGCGATGGTGCTGCCCTGTTTCACCGACATGCACACCCATCTGGACAAGGGGCATATCTGGCCGCGGGCGTCGAACCCGGATGGGACGTTCCTGGGGGCGTTGGAGACGGTGCGGGCGGACCACGCGAACTGGACGGCCGAGGAATTGCGGGTGCGGATGGGTTTTGGGCTCGACTGCGCCTATGCCCATGGAACGCGGGCTGTGCGAACCCATCTGGATTCGATCCCGCCGCAGCCGCAGGTCACCTGGCCGGTGTTTTCAGAGTTGCGGGAGGAATGGCGCGGAAAGATCGAGTTGCAGGGGGTCTGTCTGATCGGTTGCGACGGGTTTTCCGAGGATGGGGATTTCCGGGTGACCGCCGATCTGGTGGCCGAACATGATGGCGTGCTGGGGATGGTGACCTATCCGGTGCCGGACCTGAAGGAGCGCCTGCTGGGCTTCTTTCGGCTGGCCGAGGCACGCGGGCTCGATGCGGATTTCCACGTGGACGAGACGATGGATGCCTCGTCCGAGACCCTGCGGTTGATCGCGGAGACGGTGATCGAAACGGGGTTCGAGGCGCCGGTGACGGTTGGGCACTGCTGTTCGCTGTCGACGCAGGACACGGCGCGGGCGCTCGATACGCTGGATTTGGTGGCGAAGGCGGGGATCCGTGTCGTGTCGCTGCCCATGTGTAACCTCTACCTGCAGGATCGGGGGAACGGGACGCCCCGGGGACGCGGCGTGACGCTGGTGCATGAGATGCGGGAGCGGGGCATTCCGGTGAGCTTTGCGTCGGACAACACGCGCGACCCGTTCTATGCCTATGGCGATCTGGATATGCTGGAGGTCATGCGTCAGGCGACGCGGATCGCCCATCTGGATCATTCGCGCCAGGATTGGGTGGATAGCTTCGTGGCAACGCCCGCGGCGAGCTGTGGTTTCGCAAAACAGTCTCTAACACAGGGTGATCCGGCCGATCTGGTGATCTTCAAGGCGCGGGAATGGACGGAATTGTTCTCCCGCCCGCAATCGGATCGGATTGTTTTGCGCGACGGGGTCGCCGTCGACCGGACGCTGCCCGATTATGCCGACCTGGACCATCTGTGGGAGACATGCCGATGAATATCGATGCCGCCAAAGCCGCCCTATCCCATCTCGACATCGAGAAGTCCGAAGCCGCGATCCGGGCCAAGTCCCGGGATTTCTTCTGGTATTCGCCTGTTTTGAAGGCGCGTCTGGAGCACTTGGAGGCGGATTTCGTGGTTTCGCCTAAGTCAGAGTCCGAGGTGATCGAGGTTCTGAAGGTGTGTTTCGAACACGACGTGCCGGTCACGACACGGGGCGCGGGGACGGGGAATTACGGGCAGGCCATGCCGCTGGCGGGTGGCTGCGTGATGCATCTGCAGAACATGAACAATGTGAAGGAGGTGCATCCGGGCCGTGTGATCACAGAGCCCGGGGTGCTGCTGAAAGACCTGGATGCCGAATGCAAGGCACAGTCGGGGCAGGAGATCCGGATGTTTTCGTCTACCTGGGCGACGGCGACGATCGGCGGGTTCATCGCCGGGGGGTCCGGCGGCGTGGGGTCCTGCACCTGGGGCAGCCTGCGTGATCTCGGCAACATCATCCGGCTGCGCGTGGTGACCATGGAGGCCGAGCCGCGCATTCTGGAGTTCCGGGGCGAGGAATTGGCCCGTGTTAGTCACGCATATGGGACGAACGGGATCATCACCGAGATCGAGATGCCGCTGGCGCCCGCCTATGACTGGGTCGAGATGTTCCTGACCTGCGACGACTTCATGGAGACGGTGCGGTTCACCGAGGAACTGGCCAATGAGGACGGTATCCTGATCAAGCTGGCCACCGTGTTCGAGGCGCCGGTGGCCAAGGACTACTTCCAGCGGGTCGCGCCTTATGTGCGGGCGGGCGACAACATGATCGGGCTGATGGTGGCGCCCCATTCCATGGATGGGTTTCTGACCTTCCTTGGGCGGCGGCCGCAGGTGAAGCTGATCTACCGCAATGACGACCATGATTGGGCGCGCACCCCGGGGCCAGTGTTTGAATATGGCTGGAACCATACGACGCTGCGGGCGCTGAAGGTCGATCCGTCGATCACCTATCTGCAGGTCAGGTATGGGTTCCCCGATCATCTGCGGCTGATCGAGGAGATGCGGGATGCGCTGAGCCCCGAGGTTCTGCAGCATCTGGAGGTGCTGAAGGAGAACGGGAAGGTGATGTTCGCCGGGCTGTCGCTGGTGAAGTTCACGACCGAAGAGCGGTTGGACGAAATCGTGCGGATGCACGAGGCGGCGGGGGCGATGATCTTCAACCCGCACCGCTACACGCTGGAAGAAGGCGGGCGGCAATCGGTGGACGACCGGCAGCTGGCGTTCAAGCGGGAAGCGGACCCGAAGGGCCTGTTGAACCCCGGCAAGATGATTGCCTGGGATGACCCGAATTGGGGATACGACCGCATGTATGCCTATCCGAAGATGCAGGCGGCGGAGTGAGTTGAGCGGGCGGGAGCGAGGGGCCAGCCCCTCGCGCTCCCCGAGGTGTTTCTGGCCAGAGGAAGAAGGAAGATTGGTTTGACCCGGGCTCTCGTATTGGCGGCGCATCCCGTCCCGGACAGCTTCAATGCGGCGTTGCATGCGAAGACCGTGGAGGTGTTGCAGGGTCGCGGGTGGGAGGTCGACGATTGCGATCTTTATGCCGAAGGTTTCGATCCCGTGCTGAGCGAGGCGGAGCGGCGGGGTTACCACGAGGAGCCGGTGAATATCGAACCGGTGCGCCCCTACGTCGAACGGGTGCAGGCGGCGGATGTGCTGGTCATGGTCTTCCCGGTCTGGAACTTCGGGTATCCGGCGATGCTGAAAGGGTTCCTGGACCGGGTGTTTCTGCCGGGCGTGTCGTTCAGACTGGAGGAGGGGAAGGTGCGGCCGAACCTGACGAAGATCCGGCGATTGGCGGCGGTGACGACCTATGGTGGGACGCAGGTCCGGGCGATCCTGGCCGGGGACCCGCCGCGATGCTGCGTGACCCGGGCGGTGCGGTATGTGTGCCAGCCGCGATCGATGAAGTATCTGGCGCTCTATGACATGAACCGGGCGTCGGATGGGGACCGGGCGCGGTTCCTGGGCCGGGTCGAGCGGACGTTGGAGGCGTTTTGATGCGTGCGCTGATCGTGTTTTCCCATCCCAAGGCGGACAGCTTTTCGGCGGCCGTGCTCGACACCGTGACCACGCGGCTGGAGGCGGCGGGGGCGGAATACCGGGTGCGGGATCTCTATCGGTCGAACTTTTCGCCGGTGCTGACCGGGCATGAATGGGACATCTATTTGGACGAAACCGCCAATGTAGAGCCTGTTTCCCAGGACGTGTCGGACCTGCAATGGGCGGATACGCTGATCTTCGTCTACCCCACCTGGTGGTATGGGCTTCCGGCCATGTTGAAGGGTTGGCTGGACCGTGTGTTGGTGCCAGGCGTGGCGTTCATCATGCCGAAGGATGGCGAGGATATCAGGCCGGGACTGACGAATATCCGCCGGATGGGGGTGTTCACGACCTGTGGGGCGTCTTGGTGGCTGACCAGTTTGGTCGGAGCGCCGGGGAAGCGGACGCTGACGCGGGGCGTGCGGGCGATTTGTGCCAAGGGCTGTCGGACGTATTAT
>JBCDCS010000310.1:0-3913 GCA_039181205.1 Pseudomonadota bacterium | reverse complement strand
GGTGTCCAAGCGCTCGATCTGGTCGGCCGCAAGCTGGCGCAAGACGGCGGCAAGCACGTCATGGCCTTCTTCGAAATGGTCAAGGATTTCTGCAAGACGCATGCCGACGACGACGAAATGAAGGGCTTCGTCGAACCCCTCAAAACCGCGTCCAAGGACCTGCAGGCGGCCGGCATGTATTTCATGCAGGAAGGTATGAAGAACCCCAACGCCGCGCTTTCGGGCAGCTACGACTTCATGCACATGATGGGCCATGTCTGCCTCGGCCTGATGTGGGCTCGCATGGCCAAGGCCGCCCAGGATGGCCTCAAGCAAGACGGCGCCGACCGTGATTTTCTCGAAGCCAAGATCGCCACCGGCCGCTATTATATGGCACGCCAATTGCCCGCGACGGCGATGCACCTAGCGCGCATCCAGACCGGACCGGACACGGTCATGGGCCTGGAAGCGACGGCGTTCTGATGCTGCGCGACGCGGTGGAAACCGACGGCTTCACGGGCGGCTGCGCCTGCGGGGCCGTCGCCTACCGCGTCGACGCTGGCCCCGTTCGTTCCCTGATTTGCCATTGCGACGATTGCCGCCGGGCGACCGGCAGCACGTTCGCCACCTTCCTGGCGGTGCCGCGTGACACGGTGCGCTGGGACGGGGCGCCACGGATGCGCCGCTCCTCCGACTGGGCGCAACGCGGCTTCTGCGCGGATTGCGGAACCCCGCTCGTCTATATGCAGGATGGAGCGGACACGGTGGAGATCACGGCCGGCACGACCGATCTGACTCTCGCGCCGGTCGCCGCCTACTTCGCCGCGGCCCGCGCGCCTTGGACCGACAGCCTTGCGGCCATTCCGCACCGACCCTTCCACCAACCTTCCGGAGGCGTTGCGTGACGATCCAACTCCATTGCTTCGGCGAAAGCGGTAACAGCTACAAGGCGGCCCTGGCCCTTGAATTGTCCGGTCTCGATTGGGAACCGGTCTTCGTGGACTTCTTCGGCGGCCAGTCCCGCACCTCCGAATGGCGGGCCGAAAACCCCATGGGCGAGGCGCCTCTTCTCATCGACGGCGATTTCAAGCTCAGCCAGTCCGGCGCCATCCAGCAATGGATCTCCGACAAGACCGGCAAGTTCGCCGGCGAAGGCGATGACAAATACCAGGTCCTCCGTTGGGTCCTCTGGGACAACCACAAGCTCAGCTCGAATGCGGGGATGACCCGGTTCCTCATGAATTTCCTGCCCGAGGACAAACGCCCCGAGGACGTGATCGCTTTCCAACAGGGCCGTCTCAAAGCGGCCTACGAAGTGCTGAACGCCCATCTCCAAGACCGCAACTGGATCGTGGGCGACAGTCTGACCAACGCCGATATCTCCTGCTGCAGCTACCTCTTCTACCCCGAACCCTTCGGCTTCGACCGCGCCGACTGGCCCGCCATAGACGCCTGGCTCGACCGCATCGCCGCCCTGCCCGGCTGGAAGCACCCATATGATCTCATGCCCGGCAATCCGTCGGATCGCCAATAAGGAGCCCGCCATGACAGACGCCTACATCTACGACGCCGTCCGAACGCCGCGCGGCAAGGGCCGCAAGGACGGCTCGCTCCACGAAGTCACCGCCGCCCGCCTCTCGGCTCAGGTGCTCGACGGCCTGGCCGAGCGCAATGGTCTCGAAGGTCACGCGGTCGAGGACGTCATCTGGGGCAACGCCACCCAGGTGGCCGAACAGGGCGGCTGCCTGGCGCGCACCGCCGTCCTCGCCTCGAAACTGGACGAACACATCCCCGGCCTCTCGATCAACCGCTTCTGTGCCTCCGGGATGGAAGCCGTGAACCTGGCCGCCAACCAGGTGCGCGGCGGCGCGGGTGACGGCTATATCGCGGGCGGTGTCGAATGCATGTCCCGGGTCGCAATGGGCTCGGACGGGGCGGCCATCGCCGTCGACCCCTCCATCGCCATGGAAACCTACTTCGTCCCCCAGGGCATCAGCGCCGACATCATCGCCACCGAATACGGCTTCAGCCGCGACGACGTAGACGAATACGCCGTCGAAAGCCAGGCCCGCGCCGCCGCGGCCTGGGACGACAACCGCTTCGAAAAGTCGATCCTCACCGTCAGGGACATCAACGGCCTGCCGATCCTCGACCACGATGAATACATCCGCCGCGGCACCGACATGCAAAGTCTGGGCAGCCTGAACCCCGCCTTCCAGGCCATGGGCGAGGTCATGCCTGGCTTCGACAAAGTCGCGATCATGAAATACCCCCATCTGGAGGCCATCAACCACGTCCACACCGCCGGGAATTCCTCGGGTATCGTGGATGGCGCGGCCGGCGTCCTGGTCGGCTCGAAGGAATTCGGGGAAAAATGGGGGCTGACCCCCCGCGCCGTCATCCGCGCCACCGCCAAGATCGGCACCGATCCCACCATCATGCTCACGGGCCCCGTCCCGGCGACCCAAAAGATCCTAGAAGACAGCGGCATGTCGATCTCCGACATCGATCTTTTCGAGGTAAATGAGGCCTTCTCCTCCGTCGTCCTGCGCTTCATGCAGGCCTTCGACGTGGATCACGGCAAGCTCAACGTGAATGGCGGCGCCATCGCCATGGGCCACCCGCTCGGCGCGTCGGGCGCGATCATCATCGGCACCCTGCTCGACGAGATGGAACGCACCGGCCAGGGCACCGGCCTCGCCACGCTCTGCGTCGCCTCCGGCATGGGCGCCGCCACGATCATCGAGCGGGTCTGAAATGGATGACCCACACGGCATCTATCAAGAACATCTGGATACCGTCTCCGAGGCCGTCTGGAACCATGATTTCGATGCTGTGGCCGCAAGAATGCATTACCCCAACCGCCTGAGCACGATCGATGAGGTCCGCACGGTAAATACGCCCGAAGTCCTGATAGCCGGTGTCCGCCGGTTTCGCGCCACCCTCACCGGACTGGCCGCAACGGGCTACCACCGCATCTGCGAAGAAGCCCACTTCGCCCCCGGCCGCGACGACATGATCTATGGCCGCCACCGCGTCTTCATCCTGCGCGGCGGCAGCTATGCCACCGATCCCTATACGGGCCGACTGACCCTGGTTCGCACGGGCGAGCAATGGCTCAATGTCGCGTTCAAACTCGAAATCGAGGACGCAAAATTCCCCGTCCTGCCACCTGCTCACATGAAATCCAACGACTCCCAGCTGGAGGACGAACATTGACCGACTTCACCATGCAGACGGACGCAGACGGCGTCGCGACCATCACCTGGGACGTGCCGGACAAGTCCATGAACGTGCTCAGCCTGGACGGCTGGGACCAACTGGACGATTGTGTGACCCGTGCCCTGGCCGATGACACCGTCAAAGGAATCGTCATCACCTCCGGCAAGGACAGCTTCGCCGGCGGCATGGACCTCAACATCATCGCCAAGATGAAGGCCAGCGCCGGCGAGGAACCAGCCAAGGGTCTGATGGACGGCCTGATGCGCTGCCACGGCATCCTGCGCAAAATCGAACAGGCGGGGATGGACCCGAAGAAGCTCACTGGCGGCAAGCCCATAGCCGCCGCCCTGCCCGGCACCGCGCTCGGCATCGGCTTCGAAATTCCGCTCGCCTGCCACCGCATCTTCGCCTCCGATAATCCCAAGGCCAAGATCGGCCTGCCCGAAATCATGGTCGGCATCTTCCCCGGCATGGGCGGCACCACCCGGCTCGCCCGCAAGATGGGTGCCATGGCTGCCTCCCCCTTCCTGCTGGAAGGCAAGCTGTCGGACCCGAAGAAGGCCCTCTCGGCCGGTCTGATCGACGAGGTCGTGGACGACCCCATCGCCGCTGCCAAAGCCTGGGTGCTGCAGGCCGGCGACAAGGACATCGTGAAGCCCTGGGACGCCAAGGGCTACAAGATGCCCGGCGGCGCACCCTATCACCCGGCGGG
>JBCDCS010000309.1:0-3935 GCA_039181205.1 Pseudomonadota bacterium | reverse complement strand
TCGATCTGCTCGTTGATCTGGCTTTCCTTCTCGATGAAGGTGTCCGACCGGGGGACGTAGGCTTCGGGCTGGTAGTAATCGTAATAGCTGACGAAGTATTCGACGGCGTTATCGGGGAAGAAGCCTTTGAACTCGCCGTAGAGTTGCGCGGCCAGCGTCTTGTTCGGCGCCAGGATGATGGCGGGGCGCTGGGTCTCTTCGATCACCTTCGCCATGGTGAAGGTCTTCCCAGTGCCGGTGGCACCCAGAAGCACCTGATCCCGCTCACCATCGCGCACGCCCTGGGAAAGCTCGGCAATGGCCGTGGGCTGGTCCCCCGCTGGGTCGAACTCGGTCGCCATGCGGAAGCGAATCCCGCCTTCCAGCTTGCCCCGCGCGCCGGGCGCGCGCTGGGTCATGGGCGTGTCCCGTTCGGGCAGGGTCAGGACATCGCCCTTGGGCTGATTGTCGTTGTTATGGGCCATGGAAGCCTCCGGCAGATCGGATTGTCCAATTATCTATCCCGCAGGCCCGGGGCCACAAGACCGGGCGACGCGATGGCGCCTTGCGCTCGGCGGGGGACAAACACTATTTACTTTCCGTGCCAGCGAGTGGAGAGGCCCATGCGCGCCCGTATCTTCAAGCCCGCCAAGACCGCCATGTCTTCCGGAACCGCCAAGACCCACGATTGGGTGCTGGAATTCGTGCCCGAAACCCCGCGTGAACTGGACCCGCTGACCGGCTGGACCGGGTCCCGGGACACGCAATCGCAGGTGCATCTGACCTTCGAGACGCAGAAAGAGGCCGAAGACTACGCCAAGGATCGCGGGATCGAGTATGTGCTGCTGCGGCCCCATAGCCGGAAGGCCAATATCCGGCCGGGCGGCTACGGCGAGAATTTCGCCACCGGGCGACGCGGGGCTTGGACGCATTAGACCAGGCTGACGGGCCGGCGGAGCGCCGCTGCGCCGAGGAGTGGCCTTTGCCCGCCGGATCGATCTGAAAGACCCGGAACCGCAGCACCTTCCAATTTCCGCCATTCCCGCACAAAAGGCAGCAACGGATAGTGCCACCACGGGCAGGACCCAATCTTCCATGACGAAACGCGCGCTGATCACCGGTATCACGGGGCAAGACGGGTCCTACCTGGCGGAGTTTCTTCTGGCGAAAGGCTATGACGTTCACGGAATCAAGCGGCGGGCGTCGTCGTTCAACACCCAGCGGATCGATCACATTTACCAGGATCCCCATGCCAACCACGCGCGGTTGAAGCTGCATTACGGTGATCTGACGGACACGTCGAACCTGACGCGGATCATCGCCGAGGTGGAACCCGATGAGGTCTATAATCTCGGCGCCCAAAGCCACGTGGCCGTCAGTTTCGAAGCGCCGGAATACACCGCCGATGTGGATGCCATCGGGACGCTGCGATTGCTGGAAGCCATTCGCTTCCTTGGCCTGAAAGACACCCGGTTCTATCAGGCGTCGACTTCCGAATTATACGGTCTGGTCCAGGAAACGCCCCAGCGGGAAACCACCCCGTTCTACCCCCGATCACCTTATGCGGTCGCGAAGATGTATGCCTATTGGATCACGGTGAATTACCGGGAATCCTATGGGATGTATGCGTGCAACGGAATTCTCTTCAATCACGAAAGCCCGCGTCGTGGGGAGACCTTCGTGACCCGGAAAATCACCCGGGGGTTGTGCAATATCGCCCAAGGGTTGGAGCCGTGCCTCTATATGGGCAATATCGATGCCTTGCGCGATTGGGGGCATGCGAAGGATTATGTCCGCATGCAATGGATGATGTTGCAGCAAGATGCGCCGGAGGACTTCGTTCTGGCCACGGGGCGGCAATATTCGGTGCGGGAGTTCATCAGATGGACGGCCGCTGAATTGGGCTTGACCTTGGAATTCACGGCTGAAGGTGTCGATGAAGTCGCCCGCGTTGTGGCGATTGAGGGGGCGAATGCGCCGGCCGTCGATGTGGGCGATATCGTGATGCGGGTCGATCCGCGCTATTTTCGGCCCGCCGAAGTGGAGACTCTGTTGGGCGATCCGACGAAGGCGAAAGAACGCCTGGGCTGGGAGCCGGAAATCTCGGCCCAGGAGATGTGTGCGGAAATGGTGGCCGAAGACCTGAGAACGGCAAAACGCCATTCGCTGCTCCGGCATCACGGGATGGAATTGCCCGTGTCCGTCGAAGACTGAAAGGCGGAGGGATGCGTCGGATCTATCTTGCGGGGCATCGGGGCATGGTCGGCGGTGCCATTTTGCGCCGTCTTCAGGCGCGTCGGGCGGCCGGGGAGGCGTTGGAGTTGATCACGCGGTCCCACGGTGACTTGGATCTGACCAGCCAATCGGATGTCCGCCATTTCATGCAGGACGCGCGGCCCGATGTGGTGATCTTGGCCGCCGCCAAAGTCGGTGGAATTTACGCGAACAACACGTATCCGGCCGATTTTATATATAAAAACCTGATGATAGAATGCAACGTGATCCACCAGGCCTTTGCCGCTGGGGTTCGCACGCTTCTGCAACTCGGGTCGTCGTGCATCTACCCCAAGGCCGCCGCCCAACCCATGGCCGAAGACACGCTGCTGACGGGCCCGCTAGAAGCCACCAATGAGCCCTATGCCATTGCCAAGATCGCCGGGATCAAATTGTGCGAGAGCTATAATCGACAGCATGGCACCGATTACCGGTCCGTGATGCCCACCAATCTTTACGGCCCGGGTGACAATTTTCATCCGGAGAACAGCCATGTCATTCCCGCCCTTCTGCGCCGGTTTCACGAAGCCGTTCAAGATGGTCAAAGCGACGTCGCCATCTGGGGCAGCGGCAAGCCCCGGCGTGAATTCCTCCATGTGGACGATATGGCCGAAGCCAGTCTCTTTGTTCTGGACCTGCCGGCTGACGTCTATGCCGCCAATACATCGCCCATGCTGAGCCATATCAACGTGGGCGCCGGGCAGGATGTGTCGATCTATGAATTGGCTGAAACGATTGCCAAGATCACGGGTTTTGAAGGAACCATCCGAACCGACCCGAGCAAACCCGACGGCACAATGCGGAAGCTTATGGATGTCGGGCGCCTAAGCCAAATGGGATGGCGGGCGCGTATCGGTCTGGAAGACGGATTGCGGGAAACCTACAGTTGGTTTCTTGCCAATTTCGAAGAGGCCCGACTGTAAACAGCCATTCCGGCTGTCAATCGAGTCGCAACAGGCCCCTCACGCGCATTCCGAAAACCCGCACGATCCGCAGGTCCCACAGCCTTCGGCCATGTGAAACTCAAAACTCCCGCAATTCGGACAGGCGGGCCCTGGCAATTTCGCGCCCGGCACCGGGTCCAATTTCAATCCCAGCCCTTCACCGGACAAAAAACCGGTCGCTACCATATGCCGTTCGATCACGCCCCCGATGGCCGCCAAGATCGACGGCACGTATTTCCCCTGCACCCAGGCGCCGCCGCGCGGATCGAAAACGGCTTTCAGTTCCTCGACCACGAAGGACACATCCCCGCCCCGCCGGAACACGGCCGAAATCATCCGCGTCAGCGCCACCGTCCACGCGAAATGCTCCATATTCTTGGAATTCACGAAGATCTCGAACGGCCGCCGCCGCCCGTCGATCTCGATATCGTTGATCGTGATGTAAAGCGCATGCTCCGATTGCGGCCATTTCAGCTTGTAGGTCTCCCCCGGTAGCGCGCCCGGCCGATCCAGCGGATCGAACATCTGCACCACCTTCGGTCTCTCGACCACCGGTTCCGCTGACAACACGCTGCCCGTCACCGCATTGGGCCGGTACGTCGTGCAGCCCTTGCAGCCCGTCTTCCACGCCTCCAGATACACGTCCTTGAACGCCTCGAACGGGATATCGGCTGGCACGTTGATCGTCTTCGAGATGCTCGAATCCACCCAATCCTGCGCCGCCGCCTGCATCGCCAC
>JBCDCS010000308.1:0-3949 GCA_039181205.1 Pseudomonadota bacterium | reverse complement strand
GATCGTGTACTCGAACTGGGTGCCCTGGCCGCGGTCCCGCGTGCCCCGCAAGGTATCTCCGTTGCGCTCGAAGAGCTGGCAATCCGTTGGGTTGTTCGTCAACGCCCTCTCGGGCCCCGCCGTCAGAGTGCGGCACCAGAAGCCATCCACCATTTCCCAGGTTCCGGCGGTCACCACGCCGCCGAATTCCCCCAGGAGCGTTCCATCCGCATTGATGACGACAAAGTCTTCCCCCTGGAAGGCGAGTCGCCGACCGATAATCGGCGCCATGTCGTCCCTTGTGGAGATGCGGAGGAAGCCGTCGCTGGTCGTGACCGGCGATGTTGAAGGACCCGTCGCGGTCGTCTGGCAGCCGGCGAGCATGGTCGCGATCGTGAATGCCAAAGCAGAGATGCTGAAATATCTCATGTGAAGTCTCCCAAATGCTTGAATAAAGCAGGGGGACTATCCCGATAGACTTACCTAACGTCAACTTTGGCCGGATTTGTCGCTCCATCAGGCTTCCCTCCGGATCCTCGGGTCGATCAGCGGGTAAAGCAGATCGACGATGAAGACCGACAGCGCCGTCATCAGGATGATGACGTAACTGACGCCTTGGATGACGGGGAAATCCTGGTTGAGGATCGCGTCGTAGAGGAGCTTGCCCATGCCGTTATAGGCGAAGATGCGCTCCACCAGCACTTGGCCTGCGATCAGGAGACCCACCTTCAATGCGAAGGCGGTGATCTGGGGCAGGATCGCGTTGCGGATCATGTATTTGTAGAGGATGTAGCGCGGTCTCAGGCCCTTGGCCTCGGCCAGCTTTACGTAGTCCTCGCCCTGGACCGAGATCATCAGGCCACGCATGCCGAGCGCCCAGAAGCCAAAGGTGACGATGACGATGGACAGCGCGGGCAGCGTACCGTGGGAGATGACCGAAGAGATGAAATCCCAGGTCCATCCGGGTTCGACGGTCAGGCCGTAGGAGCCTGTCAGCGGGAACCATCGGAGTTGCGCGGCGAAGATCCACATCAATAGGAGGCCCGACAGGATCGGCGGGATCGAGGTGAAGACCATGGCCGCCGGGATCGCGACGCGGGCCAGTTTCGGCGTGCGGTCCCACGCCATGAAGGCACCCAGCGCATTGCCGATGATGAATGTGATGATCAGAGACAGGATCATCAGCCCCAGCGTCCAGGGCAGGGCCTGGGCGATCAGCGCGGCAACGGGGGTTGGGAAGCTGGCCGTGGAGATGCCGAAATCGAAGACCAGCGTGTTCCAGAGATATTGGAAATACTGGATGAACAGGGGTTGGTCGATGCCCATGCTCGCGCGGAGTTGGGCCAGGATTTCGTCGGAATTGGCAACCGATCCCGCGCCTGCGGCCATGCGGCCCAGGGCGATTTCGGCGGGATCGACGGGGCTGAGGCGCGGGATGATCCAGATCAGGGTTGCGGCGATCAGGACCGTCAGCACCAAGGTGATCAGGCGGTTCTTGAGATAGGATGCGGGGATGCTGCCCATGGTCAGGCCTCCATCGCAGAGGGGTAACGGTGCCGCATGATCGCGACCGAGCGGGAAAGGATGGCGTCGAGGATATCCAGGTCCACGCGGTCGAGCCGCGTGACGTAGAGACATGAGACGCTGGTTTTGTGGGGGCCGAGTTGGGCGAGCCACTCGGTCATCTCGTCGAAGCCCGCCATAACGTAGATCGACAGGCGGGCCTTGGCGGCCGCGAAGCCGGTCAGGAACCAGGTGCCCGAATGGCCGGACCTGTAGGTGTAGTTGTACTGGCCGAAGCCGATCATCCGTCCGCCCCAGAGGCGGGGCGAGGCGCCGGTGATCCGCTGCATGAGGTCCGACAGGGTCCGGGCCTCCGCCGCGCGGTGCGGGGGCATGGCGTCGATCGCTTGGGTGACGGCATCGGGATCGGGGTCGATCTCAGTCTTCGTCACGGGTTTGTCCTCCTCCCAGGGCTCCTCTTATCGGAGCGCCGGGGGCGGTTTGCCGCCCTCCGGCTGTTGCGTGGGTGTGGTGGGCGAAAACCCACCGTGCCCGAAGGCCGTCAGATCACTCCGCCTTTTCCAGATTGTGGATGATCTGGTGGGTGTGGTTCCACCAGAAGAACGGGTGATTGTAATAGTTGTCGTTGGTGGGCCAGCCTTCCCAATAGGTGGTGTTGAACGGCACCAACTTGGCGGCCTGAACCAGCGGGATGAACGGCATCTCGGCATCCAGATACTGGTAGGCCTCGGCCACGAGACCCGGGATCTCGGGATCGCCCAGGGCGCGGGCGCCGATGTCTTCCATGATCGCAGAGTAGGCCTCGGCCGCCTCACCATCCCAGCGGGCGGTGTTGTTGAAGCCGGGGCTCCGTTCACCGACCGGCACCACGTCCTGCACGGTGTATCGACCCATGGACGCCCAGGGCTCGTTCACCGACCCGCAGGAGAGCCAGGAATAGCTCATCTCATAGGCGCCGAAGGGCAGAACTTCACCCCAGAACACGCCGTTTTCCACCGGCACGGCCCGGGCGTCGATTCCGGCGCGCTGCAGCTGTTCGACAATGACGTCGATCGTGCGGGTGTATTCGGTGGAAGCCGAGTTGACGTGGATCGAGACAGACAGCGTTTCGCCGTCTTTCTCGTAATAGTCGCCGTTCCGAGCCCAGCCCTGGCCTTCGATCAGGGCCTGGGCTGCGTCCACATCGGCGGTGGCAGGCAGGCCGTAGCCGGCGGCTTCGATGGCGTCGATGAAGGGCGACATGGAGCCGTATTGCGCGAACATGGTCCGCGACGCCTCGGTCGTGCCTTCATAGGCAACGTTCACGATCTGGGTGCGGTCGATGATATTGGCGACCGCCTTGCGCATATCGGCGTTGTCCCAGGGCGCGACCGTGGTGTTGATTTCCAGCTGCCGCGCGCAGGGGTCGGCGGCGGCATAGGGATAATCGGCATACCAGGCGATGATTTCCGGGTTCTGGGCGCGGACGGCTTCGAACGTGCCAACCGAGACGCTTTGCGACGCGTCGAGTTGGTTCGACGCGATCAGCTGGGCCCGGCTTTCCTCGCCGCCGGTTTCCAGGAAGATCACGCGCTCGGGCGCGGGCAGGTCGGCGAAGCCGGTCTTGGCGCCCCACCAATCGTCATTGCGATCCCAGATGGCCCGGTTCGTCGCTGCGCTGGTGAACGTATAGGGGCCGGTGCCGATGGGTTCGGGGAAGGTAAATGTGGCCGGGTCCTCGCCTGCCCAGACATGTTCGGGCATGATCAGGAAGCTGCCGAAGATGCGGATGCCGAAGTTTTCGACCATGAAGCGCGGGTTCGCCGCGTTCAGGGTAAAGGTGACCGTTAGGTCGTCGACCTTGGTCACGCTTGCCACCTGGGACCGCAGCGTGGCGGCCTCCCGGGCGGTGATCTCTTCGTTTTCCAGGGCCTTGTTGACGCTGAACACCACGTCATCGGCGTTGAACGCCTCGCCGTCGGACCATTCGACCCCTTCGCGGATCGAGATCGTGAATTCGCTGCTGTCGGCATTTGCCTCGAAGCCCGTGGCGAGCCACGGGTCCAGCTCGCCGGTGCCGTAATTCAGGATGAACAGCGGCTCCCACATGACCTGGTGGCCGCCATGCATGCGGCGTACGCCGGTGCCGTCGGTCAGCCAATTGAAGTTCTCCGGATCAGTGATCGTGCGGTCCAGGTCGAAAATGACCGTGTCTTCCCGTGCCACGTCCTGGGCCAAGGCCGTCCCGGCCATCAGGGCCAATGCGGCGGTGCCGGTAATCAAGTGCTTCAACATGTCAGACGTTTCCCTCCCATGGGTTCTTATTTGTCTGGTTCTAACGGAGATGATCGAGCACGCGCACTTGCGTGTGCGTCGGCAGATCCTCCCTGGTGACAGTAAAGTGCGGTCCGAACGCGAAGTCTACGTCCTCGTCCCGGAAGTGGGCCAGAAAGTCCGCAATCCATTG
>JBCDCS010000307.1:0-3952 GCA_039181205.1 Pseudomonadota bacterium | reverse complement strand
GGTGGAAGGCCGCGTCGATCTCAAGGAATTCGCAGCCCCCGGCAAACCCGCCGAACTCGGCGTGGGCGACACCGTCGAGGTCTTCCTCGACCGGGTCGAAAATGCCAAGGGCGAGGCAGTCATCTCTCGTGACAAAGCCCGCCGTGAAGAAGCCTGGGACCGTCTGGAAAAGGCCTATGCCGACGAGGCGCGCGTCGAAGGCGCAATCTTCGGCCGCGTCAAGGGCGGCTTTACCGTCGATCTGGGCGGCGCCGTGGCGTTCCTGCCCGGGTCCCAGGTGGATGTGCGCCCGGTCCGCGACGCTGGCCCGCTCATGGGGCTTAAGCAGCCGTTCCAGATCCTCAAGATGGACCGCCGCCGGGGCAACATCGTCGTCTCCCGCCGCGCCATCCTGGAAGAAAGCCGCGCCGAACAGCGCGCCGAAGTCATCGGCAACCTGGCCGAGGGTCAGAATGTCGAAGGCGTGGTCAAGAACATCACCGAATACGGGGCCTTCGTGGACCTTGGCGGTGTGGACGGCCTGCTGCACGTGACCGACATGGCCTGGCGCCGGGTCAACGACCCGCGCGAAATCCTGTCGATCGGCGAGACGGTGAAAGTCCAGGTCATCAAGATCAACAAGGACACCCACCGTATCTCCCTGGGGATGAAGCAGCTTCAGGAAGATCCGTGGGACACGGTGATCGCCAAGTATCCGCTGGATTCGGTGCATCAGGGCCGCGTCACCAACATCACCGATTACGGCGCCTTCGTGGAGCTGGAGCCGGGGGTCGAAGGACTGGTCCACGTCTCGGAAATGTCCTGGACCAAGAAGAACGTCCATCCGGGCAAGATCGTGTCCACCTCGCAAGAGGTCGAGGTCATGGTCCTGGAGATCGACACCGCCAAGCGCCGCGTGTCGCTGGGCCTCAAGCAGACACAGCGCAATCCGTGGGAAGTCTTCGCCGAAAGCCATCCCGAGGGCACGCAGGTCGAGGGCGAGGTCAAGAACATCACCGAATTCGGTCTGTTCGTGGGCCTGCCGGGCGATATCGACGGCATGGTGCACCTCAGCGACCTGACCTGGGAGGGCCGGGGCGAGGATGTCATCGGCGATTATCGCAAGGGCGACGTCGTCAAGGCCGTGGTGTCCGAAGTCGATATCGAGAAGGAGCGCATCTCGCTCTCGATCAAGGCGGCCGATGGCGACCCCTATGCCGAGGCCATTGGTGGCGTGAAGCGCGGCTCGATCATCACCGTCGAGGTGACCAAGATCGAGGATGGCGGCATCGAGGTGGAATACGAGGGCATGAAGTCCTTCATCCGCCGGTCCGACCTGGCCCGCGACCGGGCCGATCAGCGGCCGGAGCGCTTCCAGCCGGGCGACAAGATCGACGTGCGCGTCACCAACGTGCAGGCGAAGGATCGCCGTCTGGGTCTATCGATCAAGGCGCGCGAAATCGCCGAAGAGAAGGAAGCCGTGGAACAGTTCGGCTCCTCTGATTCGGGTGCATCGCTGGGTGACATCCTCGGCGCCGCGCTGAAAGGCGGCGACGAGTAACCTTGAAAATAAGGCTGAATGGCCGTGATAGGCCCCGCCAATCGTGGCGGGGCCTTCTTTTTGCACGTCAAGCTTGCGATGAGGGAGCGTCATATGACATAGAAGGAGAACTTCGGACCACCTTGGTTCGGGCCTATGTTGCGGGAATGGAACAAGAAAGTGGTTACAGCGACGGAGAGCTATTTTGCTCCGACAGCCTGCGAACTACCCTGCGAAAACCTGCAGGATGAAAACCAAGAACAACGCAGAACCGGGGGGATTAGATGATTAGATCGGAACTCATTCATAAAGTTGCGGACGACAATCCGCACCTGTCCCATCGGGACGTAGAGAAGATCGTGAGCACGATTTTCGACAGCATCACCGAGGCTCTGGCCGGGGGGGATCGGGTGGAACTGCGCGGCTTCGGCGCCTTTTCGGTGAAGCAGCGCGATGCCCGCGTGGGCCGCAATCCACGCACCGGCGAGGCCGTGCAGGTCGAAGAAAAGCACGTGCCGTTTTTCAAGGCCGGCAAGTTGCTGCGGGACCGGCTGAACCACAAGGCGTGATCGGCTGGACAGCCGGTGACCCGGGCGGTAGGTCCATCACATGAGCTTCCTACGCATCGTGTTCCTGGGTCTTTTGGCCTTCGTGCTTCTGGTCGTCGCTTTGGCGAACCGCGCGCCGGTGACATTGCGGTTGCTGCCCGAAGAACTGGCGACCTATCTGGGGCTTCGCTTCGATGTGACGCTGCCGCTGTTCTTGGTAATCTTCCTGGCGATCGGTGTGGGCCTGATGATCGGATTCATCTGGGAATGGCTGCGCGAGCATCGGCATCGTGCGGAGGCCCAGAGCCAGCGTGCCCAGAAGGAGCGGCTGGAGAAAGAGCTGGCCAAGACCAAGGGTACCGTCTCAGAGCAGGACGAAGTGCTCGCCCTGCTGGAAGAGCCCCGCTGACATGTTGAGCGTCACGCGCCCCCAGGTGGGGGTACGCGTGAAGATCTGCGGTGTGCGGACGCCGGAAGATACTTCGGCGGCGTCATCGGTCGGGGCGGCTTATATCGGCCTGGTTTTCTTCGATAAATCGCCGCGCCATCTCGCCATTCCCGAGGCCCGTGATCTGGCCGTCGCCGCGCCGCCGGGGCTGGCCAAGGTGGCATTGATGGTCGACCCCGACGATGCGACTTTGGAGGCGGTGAACGGCGCGGTTCCGCTGGACATGATCCAGTTGCACGGGCGGGAAACGCCGGAGCGGGTGGCCGAAGTGCGCGCGCGGACGGGTCTGCCGGTGATGAAGGCCGTCGGGCTTCGGGACGAGGGAGATCTGGCTGCCTTGGATATCTACGCCGAGGTCGCCGATCAGGTGCTGGTCGATGCCAAGCCGCCCGAAGGTGCAGACTTGCCTGGTGGGAATGGCGTCGGCTTCGACTGGCGGCTGATCGCGGGGCGGACATGGCGCGGACCCTGGATGCTGGCGGGCGGCCTGACGCCGGAGAACGTGGCCGAAGCCGTCCGCCTGACCGGCGCGCGCCAAGTCGATGTGTCGTCGGGTGTGGAAATCCAGCCCGGTGTGAAAGACCCCGCCCGGATCGCCGACTTCTGCGCTGCCTTGGGTTTGGAAACTGACGCCGATAAGGGAGCGAGTTGAGGACTTAACTGAGGCCCGGCGAAATAGTTGGCCGGTTAGACCGGCAAGAACCGATAGCCGCCAAGTTCTCGGGTCAGATGGCCGAGTGCCAACGTCTTCAAATGGGTCGCGGCGAAGGCGACATGATCGGTATGCAGCATATCGAGCAGCCGCAATCTCGTCTCCACCGCTTGCTGTGCGTCGGTGTCCAGATGATATGTGATTCGCGGATGGATCAGCTGCATCGGCGCGCAGATGAAGGTGTCGGCCATGAGCAGCGCCTGTTCGTTCCCGTCCGACAGACGCACGATCATATGGCCCGGTGTGTGCCCGGGCGCCGGATGCAGTGTGATGCCTTCGCCCAGATCCGCCGCGCCGTCATGGCGTTCGATGTCATAGGGCAGCGCGTCGGTGAGTTGGGCGATCAGGGTGGCCATCTCGGCTTGTGCCTTGGGCAAGCGGGTGGGTAGACCGCTGTCGCGCCAGAAGTCCCATTCCGCGTTTTGGACATGCAGAACCGCACCGGGATATCTGGCGCGTCCGGCCTCCATCAGGCCGCCGATATGGTCGGCATGGAGATGGGTCAGAACGATATCGGTGACGTCGCCGGGTTCCGGCGCGACGTCGCTCTCCGCCATTCGCTCGGCCAGTTGGCCGGCGTTTGGATAAAGCGCCTGGAGCGCGTCACCGGCGCCGGTATCGACCATCACCGTGCGCGTCGGCGTCTCAATCGTCCAACTTGTCGCGCCGAGATCGACCATGCGTCCGGCCGTGACAAGTCCCCTAGCCACGGCATCTGGAAAGGC
>JBCDCS010000306.1:0-3959 GCA_039181205.1 Pseudomonadota bacterium | reverse complement strand
CGGGCGTCACTCCCCTGGCATAACAGGCCCCCGGCACCGCGTCGGGCGGCCCGTCCGACCGGGTCACGGCCTCCGGCTGGTCCGCGCTGCAGGCGGCGAGTAAGACGAATATGGCCAGGGCTCTGATCATGGGCCTCCGCGCGGGCCCCTCGCCCGCCTGATTGCGGCGCAGACTAGCCCGGTCCAGCCGTTTCTGACATGGTTCGGTCCGTTCGGTCGCGGCGTTCTGCCGCCACTCTGTTGCGCGTCCGCCACCGCCCGGCTAGTCCGGGGTCTGGACACGCACACCCGGAGACAGCCGAGATGCCCAAGATCAAGTATATCGAGCATGGCGGAACCGAGCACGTCGTTGATGTGGCCGTGGGGCTGACGGTCATGGAAGGTGCCCGCGACAACAACATCCCCGGGATCGAAGCCGATTGCGGCGGCGCCTGTGCCTGTTCGACCTGCCATGTCTATGTGGATGCCGCCTGGGTGGAAAAGCTTCCGGCGATGGATCCTATGGAAGAAGACATGCTCGACTTCGCCTATGAGCCGAACCCCGAAACATCCCGCCTCACCTGCCAGATCAAGGTGACCGATGCGCTGGATGGCCTGGTGGTGCAGATGCCGGAAAAGCAGATCTGAGCATGGGCCTGGGCCGGATATTGTGCGGGGTTCCCCATGTCCTGGGGGGCGGCCTTCTGGCCGCCGCACTCTGGCTGGCCGGCGCATCCATGGCGTCGGCCTGTTTCGTCATGGCCGTGTCCAATGCCATGCCCAACAGCATCACGTCCCAGATCGGTCCGTTTGGCATCCGCTCCGCCTGGTACGAAGAACCGACGGATATCTACGGCCACGGGATCATGGGCGACGTCCAGGATGCCAGGCGTCTGCACGCCGTCATCTCCGAACGCGCGACCTGCACCGAATACCAGATCGATGCCGGGCCCGGCTTTGTCTTCGAAGACACCGCCCCGCGGCTGGTCGATCTGACCGGCGACGACTTTCCCGAAGTGATCGCCGTGCGCACGTCGCTGACCGAAGGGGCGCAATTGGCCGTCTACGCCATGGTCGACGGCAAGATGGTCTATCTGACCGGGACACCCCCGATCGGCACGCGCTTCCGCTGGCTGTCACCGGTGGGCGCCACCGATCTGGATGGCGATGGGAATATCGAAATCGCCTTCATCGACCGCCCGCATCTGGCGCGCACGCTGCGCATCTGGCGCTGGATCGACGGCAGCCTGACCCAGGTGGCCAGCCTGCCGGGTGTGACCAATCACCGGATCGGGGATGAGGTGATCTTCGGCGGCCTGCGGAAATGCGGTGAGCCCGAGATGATCCTGGCGGATGCATTCTGGTCGACCTTGCTCGCTGTCCGCTTCGACGGAGCGGAATTCGACGTCAGACCTCTGGACACGCCCCCAGACGCCGAAACGTTCGAGATGGCCTTGGCCTGCTAGGGCGCCTTTTGTTCGCGGCATCGGGCCAGAGCCACGGCAGTGGGGGGCAATGGCGGGCCCGGACCGCGAAGTTCGCCCCAATCGCACATCATCGAATGACGACGGCCCCCGCCGCCGAAGCGAAAGAGGACCGCCGGTGTCGCAGCAGATCTTGGCCAGGGACAGCTGAGGCCAAGACCGCGCGCCACCTCAAGCCCCTTCAAACCGAAGGGGAAAGATACGTTAACGGCGAACGATCACGCGACGCTCGGTCGAGCTTGCGGCGCTGCGGTTGTTGACGTCGAAGGCAATTTCCGCGGGCCGGGACAACCGCCGCCGGGGCGCGGCGCGGGTCGACCGGTGGGACCGGGTGCTGAACGCCCGCAGGCGGCTGTGCTGCGGCCGAATGCGCTGGTTCGGCGAGTCGATCGACTTGTTGAAATGCGCGATGGCGCCTTCGATGCCGCGGACCTGCTGGGCCGAAGACGGGGCGGCCAAAGTTGCTGCAAGGGCGATGGCCAGTGTGGTGGCGATGACTTTCATGGTTCTTGTTCCCGTAATCCTGTGGCGCTTCGATCCGAGCGCCTCGTAAAAAGTTGCAAGCAGGCCTGTCGTTGCGCGGTACGCAGCGTTTCGTCGCCCAGGCCCGTGACGTCGATGTCACGGATGGGTCTGACCGGCCGTCCTATCGGGTGCGGCGCAGGAAGATGTAATTCCCGCTCCGCTGGCGATCGGCCCGGACGCTCCGTGCGGGCCGGGCCTGCACTTCCCGGTTGCGGGTACTCAATCCGAAGACCTCGCCGAGGCTGGGGTTGTTCCGGAACCGGTTGGTTTGCGGCAGCCGCCGTTCGGTCGAGGTATCGGCGCTTTCGTCATTGATGACGATGGCGATCTTGGCGGCCCGCGACAGACCGCTATTGGGATAGGCCATGTCGAACCGTTCGACCCGGCTGGGCCGCCGCTTTATCTGAAACAGCGGTTCATTGACCGTGCGTGTGGACGTGATGGTTTCACCGCCGTTGAAGCGCGTCTGCTGGGCATCGGCGGGAATGGCGAAAGTTGCGGTGAGGGCAAGGGCGAGCGTGGCGACGATGGCTTTCATGGCTCTGGCTTCCTTCTGCTTCGGGCGCCCGGTCTGGGCGGTGTCTAGGGATGGCGGCCACATTGGCCTGCCGTTGATGGTCAGATGGGAAGGGCATGAACTCCGTTCAAACCACAGAAGCGTGAGGATATGATCATCTACGTGCATGTATGCACGTTACGCTACGTCGAAACGCCGCGAGGTCCGCGTCGCGTCCGAAACCTCCCGCCGGCGTGAAAAAGAGGGCAAAGCCTGAAACGAAGCCGCGGCCTGCCGCTTGCCCCCCTCGTCGGCATCCGCCAAACCAGCGTGCAGTTAGGGAGGCCCGCCATGACCCACATCCTCGCCATCGATCAGGGCACCACGTCCAGCCGCGCGATCCTGTTCGACGAGAAGCTGACACCCGTGGCCACCGCCCAGCAGGAATTCCCGCAGCACTACCCTGACAGCGGCTGGGTCGAGCACGACCCGGAGGATATCTGGCGCACCGTCGTTGAGACCTGCCGCGAAGCCGTCTCCGGCATCGACCCGGCGGATATCGCGGGCATCGGCATCACCAATCAGCGCGAAACCACCCTGGTTTGGGACCGCGAGACCGGCGCCCCCGTCCACAACGCCATTGTCTGGCAGGACCGCCGCACCGCCGCCTATTGCGCCACGATGAAGCCGCAGGAACCCATGATCACCCAGCGAACGGGCCTGCTCATGGACCCGTACTTTTCCGGCACGAAACTCCGCTGGATCCTCGAAAACGTCGACGGCGCACGGGCGAAGGCCGAGGCGGGCCAACTGCTCTTCGGCACGATCGATACCTATCTGATCTGGAAGCTTACGGAGGGCGCGGCCCACGTGACCGATGCCACCAATGCCTGCCGCACCATGCTCTACAACCTGCATGAGGGGCAGTGGGACGCCGAGGTCTGTGGCCTCCTGGACATCCCCATGCAGATGCTGCCCGAAGTTCGCGACTGCGCCTCCGACTTCGGCACAACGACGCTGCTCGGCCCGGCGCTTCCGATCCTTGGGGTCGCGGGCGACCAAC
Source organism: Pseudomonadota bacterium (assembly GCA_039181205.1). Lineage (GTDB taxonomy): Bacteria > Pseudomonadota > Alphaproteobacteria > Rhodobacterales > Rhodobacteraceae > Jannaschia. Next base: position 412 of record JBCDCS010000306.1, on the reverse strand, counting down.
AGGCGGCAACGCTGGGCCAGGCCTGTTTCAAGAAGGGCATGCTGAAATCGACATACGGCACGGGCTGCTTCGCGCTGCTGAACGTTGGCGACACGCCCGTCATCTCGCAAAACCGGCTGCTCGGCACCGTCGCCTATCAGCTTGACGGCAAGCCGACCTATGCCCTCGAAGGCGCGATCTTCATCGCCGGCGCGGTGGTGCAATGGTTGCGCGATGGCCTTGGGATCATCGCGAATGCCGCCGACACGCAGCGCTTGGCCGAACAGGCCGATCCGAACCAACGCCTCTATCTTGTCCCCGCTTTCACCGGCCTAGGCGCGCCCTACTGGGACCCGGAGGCCCGGGGCGCCGTCTTTGGTCTCACCCGCGGCTCCGGCCCGGCCGAGATGGCCCGCGCCGCGCTGGAATCCGT
>JBCDCS010000305.1:0-3970 GCA_039181205.1 Pseudomonadota bacterium | reverse complement strand
GGCACGCCGAGCGGATAGCCATAGGCCGCCTCGAAGTCGGACATGTTCTTTTCGTCGGTGAACATGTCATAGCGGAACCAGTAGAGGTTCGCGAATTGCTGGTCGGGCAGTTGGTAGAGCTTGCCGTCCGGCCCGGTCGTGAAGCTGAGCCCGATGAAGTCGTCCAGGTCCAGCGTCGGCAGGGTCACATCCGCGCCCTCGCCCGCCATCCAGTCGGTCAGGTTGCGCACCTGCTGATACCGCCAGTGGGTGCCGATCAGGTCGCTGTCGTTGATATAGGCGTCGTAGATATTCTCGCCCGTCTGCATCTGGGTCTGCAGACGTTCGACCACGTCGCCTTCGCCGATCAGGTCATGGGTGACCTGGATGCCGGTGATGGCCGTGAAGGCCGGGGCGAGGACCTGGGATTCGTATTCGTGGGTCGTGATCGTCTCGGAAACCACGCTGATCTCCATGCCCTGGAAGGGCCGGGCGGCGTCGACGAAGAACTGCATCTCGGCCTCCTGCTCCTCGCGGGTCAGGACCGAGAGCCCGGCGATCTCATCGTCGAGGAAGGCGCGCGCCGCCTCCATATCGGCGAAAGCGGGCATGGCCCCGAAGGCCAAGGCCACCGCGGTGGTCGTTGTCAGGATTCTGTTCATGTGATCCTCCCTGGAAATGAACATTATTGGCCTAGACCCAGCGGAAGACCGCAAAGGCATAGACAGCACAGACGACCAAAGCGCCCCATTGCGGAGCGTCGGTCAGCCCGAGCCAGGCCAGATTGATGAAGGCCGAGCCGAGCAGCGTGATGAATAGCCGATCACCACGGGTCGTTTCGATCCGGAGAATGCCGACGCGCGGCGTCTCCGGGAATTTGAGGGCGATGATGGTCATCACGACTAGGATCGTCGCGATGGTCGCGAAGAAGGCGGCGGTGGGCCAGGTCCAGGCCATCCAGTCAAGCATTAGTCTTGGCCTCCAACCAAAGCGTTCAGCCATTCCCTCATCAAGTCGAGGTCCTGTTCGGTGAGGTTGATCGTCAATGCGTTTGCCTCGTCCCCAACGAACTGAAGGCGAAGAGTGCTGCCTTCATACGATGCGAATTGGAGCTGATCGGTATTCACGACAGCAACCAAGGCGCCATTCCGAGCATATAGGGGGACGACCTCTGATTGCGCGGCACTAGCAAATAGGCACAGTGATAGCGCGTAGAATGCTGTCCTCATCACACCCGCCCCAACGCGAAACCCTTCGCGATGTAGTTCCGCACGAACCAGATCACCAAAGCCCCCGGCACGATGGTCAGCACCCCCGCCGCGGCCAGGACGCCCCAGTCCACCCCGGACGCGCCGACGGTGCGAGTCATGGTGGCGGCGATGGGTTTGGCGTCGACGCTGGTCAGGGTGCGCGACAGGAGCAATTCGACCCAGGAGAACATGAAGGTGAAGAAGGCGGCGACGCCGATGCCGGACGCGATCAGCGGCATGAAGATGCGGACGAAGAAGCGCGGGAAGGAGTAGCCGTCGATATAGGCGGTCTCGTCAATCTCCTTCGGGACGCCGCGCATGAAGCCCTCCAAAATCCAAACGGCGAGAGGGACGTTGAAGAGGCAGTGGGCCAGCGCCACGGCGATGTGGGTGTCGAAGAGGCCGACCGAGGAATAGAGCTGGAAGAACGGCAGCGCGAAGACGGCCGGCGGCGCCATGCGGTTGGTGAGCAGCCAGAAGAACAGGTGCTTGTCGCCCAGGAACGTGTAGCGGCTGAAGGCATAGGCCGCCGGTAGCGCGACCGTCAGCGTGATGACCACGTTCATCGTCACGTAAGCGACGGAGTTCAGGTAGCCCGAATACCAGGCCGGATCGGTGAGGATCGTGATGTAGTTCTCGAACGTCAGGTTTCGGGGCCAGAGCGTGAAGGACCCGAGGATCTCCGCATTGGTCTTGAGGCTCATGTTCAGGAGCCAATAGATCGGCAGGAGCAGGAATACCAAATAGAGGATCATCACCACGGCCGACCCTTTGAGCGGCAGACCGCGCCTCGTCTTGGTCCTGGCTTCCGTGACCTTGCCCGGAATGGAGGCCGCGCCGGGGGCGGAGATCGTGTCGGTCATACCCCGTCCCTCTTATCCAGGTTGGTCATCACGGTGTAGAACACCCAGGATATCAGCAGGATCACCAGGAAATACATGATCGAGAAGGCCGCGGCTGGACCCAGGTCGAACTGGCCGAGGGCCATCTTCACCAGATCGATCGAGAGGAACGTGGTCGAGGTTCCGGGACCGCCGCCGGTGACGACAAAGGGCTCGGTATAGATCATGAAGCTGTCCATGAACCGCAGAAGGATCGCGATCATCAAGACGCCCGCCATCTTGGGCAGCTCGATGTAACGGAAGACGGCCCAGCGGCTGGCCTGATCGATCTTGGCGGCTTGGTAGTAGGCCTGGGGGATGGATTGCAGACCGGCGTAGGCCAGGAGTGCCACCAGAGAGGTCCAGTGCCAGACATCCATGACGATGACCGTGGCCCAGGCCGCGAAGATGCCTTGGGTGTAGTTGTAGTCGATGCCGATGGCGTCGAGCGTGTAGCCCAACAGGCCGATATCGACGCGTCCGAAGATCTGCCAGATCGTGCCGACCACGTTCCACGGGATCAGGAGTGGGAGCGACATCAGTACAAGGCACACGCTCGCCCAAACCCCCTTCTTGGGCATGTTGAGGGCGACGAAGATGCCGATCGGGATCTCGATGGCAAGGATAATGGCGGAGAAGGTGAGCTGCCGGCCGAGCGCCTGCCACATGCGGTCGTCTTCCAGCATCTCCTCGAACCATTCGAGGCCGGCCCAGAAGAAGACATTGTCGCCGAACGTGTCCTGGACGGAATAGTTGACCACGGTCATCAGCGGAATGACGGCCGAGAAGGCGACGAGGACCAACACCGGCAGGACGAGGAACCACGCCTTTTGGTTGACGGTCTTGTTCATTGGGTGACCTCCGGCCGCACGCGCCAATCGTCGGCGTAGACGTTCACCGCGTCTGGCGCGAACACGACATGATTGGCGTCGGCCGGCAAAGGCGCACCCTCGGGGAGGATGGCGTTGATCTCGGTCCCCTCGTGCCGAGCGCGGACGATGCGATGGCGGCCGACATCTTCCACGCGGGCGATCTGAACAGGCAGACCACCGGCCTCGGTGAAGGTGACGAATTCGGGGCGTACGCCGATCTCGACCCGGCCCGTGGGCGTGCCGTGATCGGCGGCGAGGGGGATGGCGACATCGCCGATCGTGGCGGTGCTGCCGGAAACCTCGGCCGGAAGGACGTTCATGCCGGGTGAGCCGATGAAATAACCGACGAAAGTGTGGGCCGGGCGCTCGAAGAGTTCCTGCGGCGTGCCCTGCTGGACGACGCGGCCGTCATGCATGACCACGACCTGGTCGGCGAACGTCAGCGCCTCGGTTTGGTCGTGGGTCACGTAGATCATCGTGTGTCCGAATTCGTGATGCAGGGACTTGAGTTGCGTCCGAAGCTCCCACTTCATGTGGGGGTCGATCACAGTAAGCGGCTCATCGAAGAGGAGCGCGTTCACGTCTTCGCGGACCATGCCGCGGCCCAGGCTGATCTTCTGCTTGGCATCCGCCGTCAGGCCGCGGGCCTTGCGGTTGAGCACGTCCTCCATCCCGATCATCTGCGCGATAGCCTGGACGCGGGAGGCGACATAGGTCGGTTCTGCGCCGCGATTGCGCAGCGGGAAGGCCAGGTTATCGCGGACGGTCATGGTGTCGTAGACGACCGGAAACTGGAACACCTGCGCGATGTTGCGGTCCGCCGTGGGGGCCTGGGTGACGTCGGCGCCGTTGAATAGAATGCGACCCTGGCTGGGCTCCAGCAGGCCGGAAATGATGTTGAGCAGGGTGGATTTTCCGCAACCCGACGCGCCGAGCAGGGCGTAGGCCTGGCCGTTGGCCCAAGTCAGGTCAAGCTGCTTGAGCGCGT
>JBCDCS010000304.1:0-3971 GCA_039181205.1 Pseudomonadota bacterium | reverse complement strand
TGGTTTCCAGCATATCCTCCGCCAGGATCCGCAGGTCGTCCGACAGATCGGACACGGGGTTTCGACACCTGCTTCAGGCGGGGGTCAGGGTGGAGGAGGATGGGGCGCTTCATCGAGGGCGATGTATGCGGGTGTCGACCAGCGTGCAACCGCGCTGCGGTGACCGGAGCGGCGACCGCATGAGGCGGCTGGCTGTCTATTGCCGCAAGGCGTATTGCGGCCGGCCGCCACTCCGCAAGGCGAACAACCCCTTGGTCCGGGTCGGCGGCCGTCTAGACCAATCAACGTCCCCCTTAAGCCCCGGCTCGACATCTCGGACTGCGACCCTTGACGCGGTTGCGCCTGCCCCACCGCCGATGCCACATCGGGGCGTCCCAATAGGAGCCTGTCCATGAACGCCGATCCCCGTTTCGACCCGATCATCGAACGCCGCGATACCCATTGCGTGAAGTGGGACGGGATGGAGGGGCTCTATGGCGTGCCCAAGGCCGACGGCCTGGCCATGTGGGTCGCCGATATGGATTTCCGCCCCCCGCAATGCATCCTGGATATCGTCGCCAAGCAGCTCGACCACGGAATTGTTGGCTATTTCGGCAATGACGGGCCCTATCGCGAGGCGATCCAATGGTGGATGTCAACGCGCCACGGCTGGGACGTGGAGGCAGATGCGATCTTCACAACCCACGGTTTGGTCAACGGAACGGCCATGTGTGTGGACACCTGGACCCAAGCCGGGGATGGCGTCGTGCTGTTCACGCCAGTCTACCACGCCTTTGCCAAGGTGATTAAGGCCAATGACCGACGTGTGGTAGAATGCGAATTGGCCTATGACGACACGCGCTATACCTGCGATTTCGACGCCTGGGACGCGGTGGTCGAACGCGAGGGCGCGAAGATGATGGTCCTCTGCTCGCCCCACAACCCCAACGGCCGCGTCTGGACGCAAGAGGAACTGGAGGGGTTCGCGGCCTTCGCCCGGCGGCACGATCTGATCCTGGTCTCGGACGAAATCCACCACGATCTCGTCTATCCCGGCCACACGCATACGCCCACAGCCCTGATCCCCGGCATCGAGGACCGGCTGGTCATGATGACGGCCACGACCAAGACGTTCAACATCGCCGGGGCGCATTCCGGAAACGTCATCGTCCACGACCCGGACCTGCGCGCGCAATTCGCCAAGCGCATGCTTGCACTGGGCACGTCCCCAAATTCCTTCGGTCTTTTCATGGCGATGGCCGCCTATTCGCCGGAGGGGGCGGCCTGGGTCGACGATCTGATGATCTATCTGGATGGCAACCGGAAAGTCTTCGACGATGGGATAAACGCGATCCCCGGCCTGCGCTCGGTTCCGTTGGAAGCCACCTATCTAAGCTGGGTCGATTTCGACGGCACCGGCATGGCCCGCGAGGAGTTCACGAGACGGGTGGAGCAAGACGCCAAGATCGCCGCCAACCATGGACCAACCTTCGGAAAAGGCGGGGATAATTTCCTGCGATTCAACATCGCCACACCACGCGCGAATGTGGAAGATGCCGTGGCACGCCTGCAGAAGGCATTCGGCGATCTGCAATAGGGACGACGCCCATTACGACATAGTTTTAGGTAAATTAAGGAATTGCGGCTAATCTGGAAACCTTTGCAGCTATCCTATTTTTTAGGTGCCACATGTTTCGCATTCCCTATCGCCTTCAAGAACGACTGTTTTCTATTGTTGAAGCCATTCCCCCGCTCGCCAGCGCCGTGAACCGGTGGGCGATCAATCGGACGGTTAATCGCGCCCGCGCCCGCCCCCACCCGCTCAGCACGGAACGGCCCTATGTCAACTGGGCGGGCCTCACCGATCGACGGTGGAGCGCCAGGCATTTGCCGCCCGATCCGCGGGCCTACAAAACCGCGCCAGAGGCGCTGATGCCGCTCTTCCGGCGGCGCGACGGCGAGCAGCGGCTTTGCCCGAAATCGACCTGCCTGTTCCCGGCTTTCGCGCAATATCTGACGGATGGCTTCATCCGCACCGAAAGCCCCAACCTCACGCGCCCTGGCGAAGACCCGCAGACCCATCTCAAGCGCAACACGTCGAACCATGAGATTGATCTCTGCACGCTCTATGGCCGGACCGAAGCGCAAACCAATGCGCTCCGGCTCCGCAGCAATGAAACCGGCCGCAGAGGCCGCCTGAAGAGCCAGATGATCGACGGCGAAGAATTCCCGCCCTTCTATGACAAGAACGGCGCCCCCGATCCCGATTTTGACGTCCTCGATCCGCCACTGGTGGACGAAAACCTCCCCGCCGATCAACGGGCCGCGCTCTTCGCCGTGGGCGGGGACCGGGTGAACTCCGTTCCCCAGACGTCCATGATCAACACGCTGCTGCTGCGCGAACACAACCGGCTCGCCGCCGAAATCGAAGCAGCCCATCCCGATTGGGACGACGACCGCATTTTCGAGACGGCCCGTAACACCCTGATCGTGATCTTCATCAAGATCGTGGTCGAGGAATACATCAACCACATCTCTCCGCTGCCCTTTCACCTGAAGGCCGACCCCTCGGTCGCGTGGGACGCACCGTGGAACAAGCCCAATTGGATCACGACCGAGTTCAGCCTGCTCTACCGCTGGCACGCGCTGATCCCCGACCGGATGACCTGGGATGGGGACCTTCTGCCCGTCACGAGCCTGGTCCAGAACAACCTGCCCCTGATCAAACGTGGCCTACTCGGCGCCTTCGCGGATGTCAGCGCGACCCGGGCCGCAGAACTGGGCCCGCAAAACACGGCCGAGCACCTTCTGAAAGTGGAACAGAAATCGGTCGAGCAGGATCGGTTCTGCGAATTGGCCGGTTTCTCAGACTATTGCGACTACCTGCAGTTGCAGCGGCCGTTTTCCTTCAAAGATATCTCCTCGACGCCCGAAGTGGCGGACATGCTGGCGCAGTTCTACGATCGCCCTCGCGACGTCGATTTCCACGTGGGCCTCTTCTGCGAAGATCGGGTGCCCAACAGCCCGCTCCCGAACCTCGTCCTACGCTTCGTTGCCCTGGATGCCTTCAGCCAGGCGTTGACCAACCCGCTGCTGTCGCGCCATGTCTTCAAGCGCAGCACCTTCTCCGGCCCCGGCTGGCATGCGATCAAATCGACGCAAAGCCTGCGCGACGTGCTCGACCGCAATGTGGATGGCGGCGTGGGTAACGCGTTTGTCGGGATGACACGCGGGGCTTGGGTTCCGGAATAGACCGCAACAACCGCCTCCGGCGGCCGCGCTGTCTGTCTAAACCAGTCGGTGGTACCAGCGCCCCGGCTCGAACGGGGGACCTCCTGATCCACAATCAGGCGCTCTAACCAACTGAGCTACGCCGGCACGCCATCGGGATTACCGCCGCACGCGGCGCCGTGCAAGGGGCGCTAAAGCGCAAGCTCCCAGTTCTGTTCCAGGGTCGGCTGGCCATAGGCTTCCACCGGGGTCTCATTGAGCAAGGTGAACCCATTGCGGGCATAAAGCCGCCCCGCCGCCCGGTGGCTTTCATGGGTCCAGAGCACAAGCTTGGTCGCACCCGTGGCGCGAGCGTGGGCGATCACCGCCTCCAGCAGCCGCTGCGCCAGGCCCGTGCCGCGCATGGCCGGTTCCACCAGGAACATGCGCAGCTTGGCGGTCTCCGGCGCCGGTCGGGTGCAGAAGACGCAGCCCTGGCGGACGCCATCGGCATCGACCGCAACCCAGGCCCGTTCCATCTCGGTCCGGTTGGCGATGAAATCGGACAGCAAGCCCAGAACCAGCCCCTCGAAAGAGATGTCATAGTGCTCGTCGCGCCAATACAATTCCCCGTGGCGCATGGCGATCCAGCCCGGATCGCCGGGTTCCAAGTCTCTCAACTCCATGGCCCCGGACTTGCACGTGGGGGCAGCCGGGTCTAGGCCCGCGGCATGGGCATCAACGATGACAGCGACGCCGAAGCGAACCTCCAGATCGGGCCA
>JBCDCS010000303.1:0-3993 GCA_039181205.1 Pseudomonadota bacterium | reverse complement strand
GATGCCGCAGATGCCGACCTACCATCTGACCCGCCGCAGCCAGGCCGGCATCACGCTGGTCAATATCGGCATCGGACCGTCGAACGCGAAAACCGCCACCGACCATATCGCCGTCCTGCGCCCCCATGTCTGGCTGATGGTCGGCCATTGCGCCGGCCTCCGAAACAGTCAGTCCTTGGGCGATTTCGTCCTGGCCCACGCCTATCTGCGCGAAGACCACGTGCTGGATGACGATCTGCCGGTCTGGGTTCCGATCCCGGCCCTGGCCGAGGTTCAGGTCGCCCTGGAAGACGCCGTCGAACAGGTCGCAGAACTGGAAGGCTATGAGCTCAAGCGCATCATGCGCACCGGCACCGTCGCGACCATCGACAACCGCAACTGGGAGTTGCGGGAACAGGCGGGCCCCGTCCAGCGGCTGAGCCAATCCCGGGCCATCGCCTTGGACATGGAAAGCGCCACGATCGCCGCCAATGGGTTCCGGTTCAGGGTGCCCTATGGCACGCTGCTTTGTGTGTCCGACAAGCCGCTCCATGGCGAATTGAAGTTGCCCGGCATGGCCTCGACCTTCTACAGAACGCAAGTCAGTCGGCACCTTCTGATCGGGATCCGAGCCATGGAAGCGCTTCGAGATATGCCGTTGGAACGGCTTCACAGCCGGAAATTGCGCAGTTTCGAGGAAACCGCGTTTCTTTAAGGCCATATTCTCATCGTTTTCCCCCGAAACCGTCATACAACTTATTGTGAGGCGGGGTCGTCGTGGCTAAGGTCCGGCTCACCGCCACCAAGAGCCCTAACCGGGGAGGGAGATTCACGCATGGCCCAAAAACCGATGACCAAGACGCAGCTGGTCGCTGCAATCGCTGAAAAAATGGATACGGATAAGAAAACCGCATCCTCTGCCTTGGATGCGATCACCGGCATCATCACCGATGAAGTGTCGAACGGTGGTGCCGTGACACTGCCTGGCATCGGAAAGATCATGTGCCGCGAGCGGCCGGAGCGGATGGTCCGCAACCCCGCCACGGGCGAGCAATTCAAGAAAGACGCCGACAAGGTCGTGAAGATGACCATCGCGAAGGCGCTCAAGGAGAGCGTGAACGGCTGATCGTCGGGACAAGATCGAACGTTCAAAAGGGTCGTCCTGGGGCGACCCTTTTTTGTTGGCGCATCAGAGCCCGGCCGCGACCTTTTCCAGCGCCGCGATGAACGCCTTCCGCTCGACAGGATCGGTCAAGCTGTCGAGCATGGCCTGCGCGTTGCGCCTGTCCTGACGAATGATCGCGGCCACCGCCTCCTCACCGTCGGGGGTCAGCGTCAAGACATGGGCGCGCCCGTCGCACGGATCAGGCGCCCGGTCCAGAAGCCCGCGCCCGGAAAGCGCCTTGGCCGCCGTCGATAACGTGGTCCGCGAGACGCTCAGGTTATCCGCGATGTCGGAGGGGCGGGACGGGCCATTGGCCGAGATATGCCGCAACATGTGGAAGTAGAGCGGATTGAACGGCAGCTTGCCTTCGGCCGGCACACCCTTGCGACCAGCGACCAGAAGGGCGCGGATAATCGCGCTGACAGCTTGGCCCACACGCTCCACATCCTTCGGACTTGTCATGGTACGGCCTCCGCACTACTTGATACGGATAACGTATCATCGAATATAGGAGATCAACATGCGCGCCCACCTGGCAGTTGCAACCCTTGTCTTCCTGGCCGCCTGCACCGCAGCCGAACCGCCATCCTCGCCACCCGCGGCCCCGCCGCCGCCCGAGGTTGCAACCTCCGGATTCATCCAGGCTCAGGCCGTGGCGACGGTCCCGCTTGAAGTGACCGAGCTTCGGGCGTTCATGGACGCCAATCCGCTCATCGGATTCCTGGAAGCCACTGAAAATATCGCCCCGCCGGACGCCAGCCAGGTTCTCTCCGGCACTTGGCCAGAGCCCGGGGCAACGCGATGGCTGCGCCTCGCTGACGGCCATTACGTGGTCGAGCGTGTTCTGGAAAACCAGCCGGACCTGTTCCGCTATCAGATCTTCCTCTTCACCAACTCGACAGGCCGAGGGGTCGAACAGATCGTCGGCGAACAGCGCTTTCTTCAACAAGCGGACGGCTCCACAATCATCGAGTGGGATTACAACATCAAACCCGCGAACGCTCTGACCCGCCTCTTCGTCCGTCAGCGGATCGACGAAATCGACACCTACATCACCGGCGGTCTCGATGGCCTCGCCGCAGCGGCTTCGGCCGCGGCAAGCTAGCGGCCCCCTCTGCGCGAAGACCTGTCTTGGGTTGCAGTGAACCCAAGAATGAGGTCCGGTCGCGCGGATGGACATCCGCGCGCTCCTCCTTGGTCTGACCTTCGCGCTGATGTGGTCGTCGGCCTTCACCTCGGCCCGGATCATTGTGGCCGAGGCACCGCCACTCCTGGCGCTTTCCCTGCGCTTCGCCATTTCCGGCGCGCTTGGGATCGCCATCGCCTTCGCCATGGGCCAACGCTTGCGATTGACGGCCGGGCAATGGTGGGCGGTGGTCGTGTTCGGCGTCTGCCAGAACGCGCTCTACCTGGGGCTCAACTTCGTCGCCATGCAATGGATCGAGGCGTCGCTCGCGGCGATCATCGCCTCCTGCCTGCCGCTGCTGGTGGCCCTGGCGAATTGGGTGATCTTCTCGGAACGGACCCGGCTGCTCGGGGTCGTAGGCCTCCTGGCGGGCACGTTCGGTGTCATCCTGATCATGGGCACGCGGCTACAGGGCGGTGCCGACTTGGCAGGGATCGTCCTGTGCCTGATCGGCGTCATCGCCCTGACCGTCGCCACCTTGTCGGTGCGCGGCGCCTCCGGCGGGGGGAACCTCCTGATGGTCGTGGGCTTGCAGATGGTCGTCGGGTCCCTGGCCCTGCTGCCCTTCGGCCTGTGGCTGGAAACCTGGGACGTCACCTGGAGCCCCACGCTTATCGCCGCGTTCGTCTACACCACGCTCATCCCCGGCCTGGCCGCGACCTTCATCTGGTTCCTCCTGGTCGGTCGCATCGGCGCCACGCCGGCCGCAACGTTCCACTTTCTGAACCCGTTCTTCGGCGTGGTCGTCGCCTGGGCGCTTCTGGGCGAAAACCTCGGGCCGCTCGACGTGGTCGGCGTGCTGGTGGTGACGTTCGGGATCCTGGCGGTGCAGCTCTCGCGCCTGACCGCCGCGAAGAAACCAGCACAGCAGGGCTAGCCGATCCGCCCACCCCCATCGCCCATTTGGCCGCGATGCAGCAGCAGGTGGTCCAGGATCACGCAGGCCATCATCGCCTCGGCCACCGGAACCGCGCGAATACCGACACAAGGGTCGTGGCGACCCTTGGTGATGATGGTCGTATCTTCGCCCGATTTCGTGATCGTCTTGCGTTCGGACAGGATCGAGGAGGTTGGCTTGACCGCGAACCGCACGACGATGTCCTGGCCAGTGCTGATCCCGCCCAGAACTCCACCGGCATGGTTGGACGAATAGACCGGCCCATCCGGCCCCATGGAAATCTCATCGGCATTGTCCCGGCCCGTCAGCCGCGCGGCCTGCATGCCCTCGCCGATCTCGACGCCCTTGACCGCGTTGATCGACATCATCGCCGCCGCCAGATCGGTGTCGAGCTTGCCATAGACCGGCGCGCCCAACCCCCCAGGCGCCCCCCGCGCCACGCATTCGATGACGGCGCCGACCGAGTTGTGGTCATCCTTGCGCAGCCAATCCAAATGCTCGGCGAAAGCCTTCGCCGCCTCCGCATCGGGGCACCAGAAATCGTTGCGGGCGATCTCCTCCCAATGGAACCGATTGCGGTCGATGTCGAGCGGGCCCATGGCCGTCATGTAGCCCGTGATCACAATCTTCGGGGCCAGCGCGGCCAGCGCCGCCCGCGCCACGCCGCCGGCCGCCACCCGCGCGGCGGTCTCCCGGGCCGACGACCGGCCGCCGCCGCGGTAATCCCGGACCCCGTATTTCTGCCAATAGGTGATGTCGGCATGG
>JBCDCS010000302.1:0-4014 GCA_039181205.1 Pseudomonadota bacterium | reverse complement strand
TCGGGCCGGGGGACCATCGGCCGACCCCACCCGGCCGACTGCTGCGCGATCTGGCCAACGGAACGCTGCCCGCCTTGCCCATGGGCGGGTCGATCAACCTGGTCGATGTGCGGCTTTTGGCAGACGCCCTGGCCCGGGCGGACGACATGGGCCAGGCGGGCGCCGAATACCTCCTGACCGGCTGCGACGTGTCGTTCGGGACGCTGGCCGACGCCATGGCTGAGGTGACGGGTCTGCCCATGCCGCGCGAACGGGTCCCCTATCCGGTGGCTTGGGCCGCGGCGGCCGCCGAAGACCTGGTTTGGTCCCGGCTGACCGCGCGCCGGCCAAATGCGTCCTTCGACGGCGTGCGCATGGCCGGACGCCAGAGGCGGTTTTCCAATGCCTTGGCAAAGCGCGATCTGGAGCTTGGCGAGACCGATCTGCAGGCCACCCTTCGCGCCGCGCTGGACTGGATGGTCCACAACGGGATGGTCGACCGGGTGTTGCCCGGGCTTGACACTCGGACCGACACGGCAAGTTGATGCCGCAACACAGCATTTTCTCCGATCATCCCGCTTGCCAGCGATCTTTCGACAAGGTTACGGTGCGGCAATCCCAAGCGATCGGGGCAGGATCGATGTTCTTGCCATGCGGCCCGGGACTTGTACTAGCCGAAGGACGCTCTTTGTCCCGATACGACGACACGACCGCTATCACCGACCCGCGCTATGTGCTGCTTCTCCGCCCGGCGGAAAGCAACCGGCATCCGGGTCGTCTTTCCCTTGGCCTCAACGCGCCGGTGGGGGAGCTAACCCGTTGCGGTGATTCCAGCGGAAGGTCTGCCGCCGTATGAATGTCCTCGTCTCGCCCCTGGATGCAGGGGTTCCGCATACCGCCCCGCCCGACACCCATGGGACGATTGAAGCGCAGCGTGCCGCTCTGCAGGACGTGCAGCGGGACGATGGTCATTTCATCTTCGAACTGGAAGCCGACGCGACGGTCTCATCGGAATACGTCTTGCTGCGCCATTTCATCGGCAATGTGGACACGGCCAGGGAACAACAGATCCTGCCCTATCTGCGCAGCCTCCAGAACAAGGATGGATCCTGGCCGCTCTTCCATGCGGGCACGGGAAATATCTCGGCGACGGTGAAGGCCTATTGGGCGCTGAAACTGGCGGGCGAAGACATCGACGCGGCCCACATGGTGCGCGCCCGGGCCTGGGTCTTGAACCAAGGCGGCGCGGCAACCGCGAATGTGTTCACCCGGATCATGCTGGCCTTGTTTGGTGAGATTCCGTGGCGCGGCGTGCCGGTGATGCCAGTGGAAATCATGCTGCTGCCGCGCTGGTTCCCGTTCCACATGTCGAAAGTCGCCTACTGGTCGCGCACGGTGATCGCACCGCTCCTGGTGCTCTATGCCCTGAAGCCCCGGGCGGCGAACCCGACGGGCCTGACCATCCGGGAGTTGTTCGTGACGGCGCCGGAGGATCACAAGGCCTACAACATCAACCCAACCGGAGAGCGGATCGGCGATGTGTTCTTGGGCATCGACTGGGTGCTGCAACGGGTAGAACCGAAATTTCCCAAAGGGTTGCGCGCCAGGGCGATCCAGGCAGCAACGGAGTTCTTTACCGAGCGTCTGAACGGGCGCCACGGGCTGGGCGCCATCTACCCGGCCATGGCCAACGCGGTAATGGCACTGCATTCCATGGGTCGCCCGGCCGACGATCCCGACTTGGTCACGGCCTGGGCCGCCATCGAAGATCTGGTGATGGAACGGGACGACAGCGTCTATTTCCAGCCCTGCCTTTCGCCGATTTGGGATACCGGACTGGCCGCCCACGCCTTGATGGAAGCCGGTGACAGCGAGGCCGACCGCGCCCGCGTGGGCGAGGCGCTCGATTGGCTGGCCGAGCGGCAGATCCTGGACGTCGAGGGCGACTGGATCGTCCGCCGCCCGGATGTGCGGCCCGGCGGCTGGGCTTTCCAATATGAAAACGCCCATTACCCCGATGTCGATGACACGGCTGTCGTGATCCTGGCCATGCATCGGCACGATCCGCAACGCTATGCAGAGGCCATCGCGCGAGGCTGCGAATGGCTGGTGGGCATGCAGTCGCGGGCGGGCGATTTGGCGGGCGGCTGGGGCGCGTTCGAGCCGGAGAACGATCACCTCTATCTCAACTCGATCCCCTTCGCCGATCACGGCGCCCTGCTGGACCCACCCACCGAAGATGTGACGGCCCGCTGCGTCGGATGCCTGGCTCAGGTGGATGCGGATTTCTACGCGCCCGCCATCGCTCAAGGGGTCGACTTCCTAAAGCGGATGCAGAAGCCGGATGGATCTTGGTTCGGACGCTGGGGGGCGAACCATATCTACGGCACCTGGTCAGTCCTGGTTGCGCTGAAGGCGGCGGGCGAGGACATGAATGCCGCCTATGTGCGACGGGCGGTGGATTGGCTGAAGGCGATGCAGCGCGAAGACGGCGGCTGGGGCGAAGGCCTGGAAACCTACCAGCCCGGGCGCGAAGGATACGCCGCGGCCTCCACGCCATCACAGACGGCTTGGGCGCTGCTGGGGCTAATGTCGGCCGACGGGATCGACGCACCGGAAGTGGCGAAGGGCGTGCAATACCTGGAAGACGCCCCCAGGGACGGCGTGCGCTGGCAGGAAGACCTGTTCACCGGCACGGGCTTTCCCCGGGTCTTCTATCTGAAGTATCACGGATATGCGGCCTATTTCCCCCTTTGGGCCTTGGCGCGGCATCGTAACCTGATGCGCTCCAATGACCGCGACGTGAAGTGGGGCATCTAGGCGCCGCCACGCCCGGCCCATTATCGATCGGCATCGTCTGCGGCCTGCAGTCGGAAATGCATCGGGCCGCGCGCGCACTTGGCCCGCTCCGCGACCGCGCAATCTTCGTCGCGTCGGGGTCGTCGGCCCGCCGGGCAGCGGAACAGGCGGAAGACATAGTAGCATCAGGCGTGGCGGCACTGGTCTCCTTCGGCATCGCCGGCGCGCTCGACCCCGCGTTGCAGGTCGGTGATGTGGTTCGGGCCAGCCGCGTGGCCAGCGAAACCAGCACATTCGGCGAAGCGAACGGGCCCCTTGTCTGGGGGAGCGAGGCGATCATCGGCGATCCGGCCGAGAAGGCCGCGCTCCACAGGCGAACAGGCGCCGCCATCGTGGATCTGGAAAGCCACGGCGTCGCAGCGGCGGCGGACCGCGCGGGCCTGCCGTTCTTCGTCATCCGCGCCGTCAGCGACGACGCCAGGCACCGCTTGCCCGCCTACCTAGCCGATGCCGTCACCCCGGATGGCAGGCCGCGGCTCGGCCCGGTTCTGGCCGGTTTGGCACGATCTCCAACAACCTTGCCCGCGCTAATCCGGCTGGGCCGGAACACCTCAAAGGCACTCGAAGCCCTGGAACGGGCGGGCGAAACCGATCTGCCCGCCCTACTCCGCCGCTTCGATCCGGACTGATTTTCTCTCCGGAATACGACCGGGCGCCTTGCCTGCCTGGATGCGGACAACCTGCTTTTTGACCAAAGCGTCGTAGACATCCTCGGCCGGACGCTGGGCGTGCAGCGGGATTTCCGGAGCCATGGGGCCCGATGTGCGTGGGCCGCGCAGCGCCGTGATCAGCGACTTCAGCGGGTTCTTCGTGGCATCCAGCGCCGCCGTCGGTTCATACCCGCAATGGGCCATGCAATCCGCACACTTTTCGTAAGCACCGGTACCGTAGCTATCCCAATCGGTGTCTTCCATCAGCTCCTTGAACGTATCGACGTAGCCTTCACCCACCAAGTAACAGGGCTTCTGCCAACCGAAGACATTGTAGGCAGGCATGCCCCAAGGGGTGCATCGGTAATCCTGATTGCCGGCCAGGAAATCGAGGAACAGGGACGAATGGGAAAAGGTCCAACCGCGGCCTTTGCCCCGTTCGAAGAGATCGCGGAAGAAGGTCTTCGTCCGACGGCGGTTCAGGAAGTTGTCCTGATCAGGGGCCCGTTCATAGGCATAGCCCGGC
>JBCDCS010000301.1:0-4020 GCA_039181205.1 Pseudomonadota bacterium | reverse complement strand
TGCGCGCACCTATCAGGCCTCGCTGCAGCTCAAATCCTCCGGCGGCGTCTTCATCGTGGACGACTTGGGTCGCCAGGCCGAACCACCCCAAAAGATCATCAACCGCTGGATTGTTCCGATGGAGGTCGGCTACGATATTCTTGCGTTGCAATCGGGTGAGAAATTTGAGGTGCCCTTCGACACGCTCGTGGTCTTCTCCACCAACTTCCACCCGAACAAGATCTTCGACGTTGCGGCCTTACGCCGGATCTTCTTCAAAGTGCTGATCGACGGGCCGACCCAAGCGGACTTCCTGAAAATCTTCGCCATGGTCGCCAAGAAAAAGAAATTCGCTCTGGACGAGGGCGCATTGGTTCATCTGCTGAAGACCAAGTACCCTGAGATCGAAAACATCTACGCGAACTATCACGCACCCTTCCTGGTCGACCAGATGATCGCGACCTGTGATTTCGAAGGCATGCCCTATCGGATGACGCCGGAATTGGTGGACCGCGCATGGGCGAACCTGTTCGTCGAAGAAGTGGAAATCACTCACTAACACGCGCTGGCCGCTGCAGACACAGTGGCCACAATCCCGCCCGAATAGTGCCGTGAACAACCTATAGCTGTTTTGCGGGGCTGGAGGTTTCGACCGTTCGGAGGGAAGCAAGCCATGACGGCAGACGCCGGGCGCGGGAAACGCACCAAACGTCTGGTAGTCTTTACTGTCGTGGCGGCCACTTTGCTCGGTATGGTCACGGCGGTCGCCGTCGTTGTCCGCGACTTCTATCGCGCACCCGCGCCTATTCCAGCAGCCCTTCCCGTCGGTGAGTTGGCTCGCGTGGCGTCACTTGCCCATCGGGACAATGCTTTGCTTGACGCTGTGTCCACGATCTGTGAACGGACCGGCTGCGAACCGTCCAGAGTTACCGCGGACATCTATTCGTCCAGCGCTGCCATGGAACCGAGAGACCTACGGGCCGCCTTGAAGGCTCACCAGATCGAAATGGCCGACATTCAGGCCGCAATCACTTCGGCCCTTCGGCAGGACGATCAGGACAGACTGGAGGAACTGCGGACCGAAGCCGAACTGTCCATTCAGATCGCCGCCCATCATCGCAGTCTTCTTCGCATGAAAAGCTGGGACGACTGATCGTCTTAAACCTTCCGCCATATCGCGCCCTTATCGATCCACTCAACACAGCAGCTATTTCAGCGGCTTTGTTAACATTCGTGTCAAATGATCATCGATTCATGCACGAAAACTGTCCCGCGGATGCCACATCGTTGCCCAGATCGGCCGTCAAATTCAGTGTTGGAAGGAGCCGCGGGGCTTCGCGACATCTTAGGACACTTATCATGATCGATCAAAAGAACTTCATTTCCGACGAATCCGGCGCCGTCACGGTCGACTGGGTGGTGTTGACCGCCGCCCTGGTTGGCTTGGGTCTGGCCGTCATGACCGTAGTGCGCGGTGGCGTCAGCAGCGTTGCCGACGACATCGACAGCACATTGGAGCAGGACAACATTATCCTCACGGCCTTCGCCAGCGGCATCAACGGCCCGCTTTCGGATGCGGACGCCCAATCCGTACGCGACTTCGCTCGCAACATCACACAGAATGCTGGCGAAGACGGTCTCGTCTCAACGATCGGCGAATTCTCCGATGCGCGCGACGCTGCCGCAGATGCGTTCAGCCCGTTCGCCATTGAGTACGATGCCAACGGCGACCAACTCGACTCGGAAGGCAATGTCGTATCGTCATTCGCCGACTCGGACTTCGCTCTCGCCGGCGGCTCGCTTTCGGAGTACAACAGCCAGCGCACGGCCACGCAAAACGATCTTGCCGTTGCCGAGCAGGAACTGGCCATCCTCCAGGACGAGGCCCGTCAGCGCGGCATCAACTAAGATCACACACCAGTAGCGACCCGCTACCGGGACGATTTCTCGACGAAGGGCGAACCATCCGGTTCGCCCTTTTTCTTTGTCGCGCGGTCCCTATTGTGATGCGGCATGGCCGACCTTCCAACCGTTCTTGCAGATTTCTTCACGCGACGCGGCTGGTCTTTGCATCCCCACCAGGCCGAGATGCTGGCCCGCAAAGAGGCCCCCTCGCTCCTGCTCATCGCGCCCACAGGCGGCGGCAAGACATTAGCGGGGTTTCTGCCGACCCTGACCGAATTGGCCCAAGGGCAGCACCGGGGCCTGCACACGCTCTATGTTTCACCCTTGAAGGCGCTGGCCAACGACATCCGCCGCAACCTCTCCACCCCGATCGAGGAAGCCGAACTCCCCATCCGCGTCGAAGACCGCACCGGCGACACGTCCCAGACCCAGCGCAAACGCCAGCGGGCCGATCCACCCCATATTCTGCTGACCACGCCGGAAAGCTTGGCCCTGATGGTGTCCTACCCCGACGCTCACCGCACGTTCGCCGGGCTTCAAAGGGTGATCCTGGATGAGATCCACGCCCTGGCCGAAAGCAAGCGTGGCGATCAACTCATGCTCGCCCTCTCACGGCTTCAAACCATCGCGCCGGGCCTGCGCCGCGTCGGTCTGTCGGCCACGGTCGACGATCCGGGTGTCATCGCCCATTACATCGCCCGGCACCCCGAACCCTGTCCGATCCTGCACGCCGATCCTGGGCCGGCACCGGACATCGCCATCCTGGATACCACCGAGGCCCCGCCCTGGGCCGGCGCGGGTGGCAGGTATTCGATCCCCGACGTCCTCGACCAAGTCCGGCAGCACAACACAACGCTGATCTTCCACAACACCCGCGCCCAGGCCGAGATTTTCTTCCACCATCTTTGGCTTGCCAATGAAGACGACCTGCCCATCGGCATCCACCATGGTGCCCTGTCGAAAGAGGCTCGCATCAAGGTCGAACAGGCCATGGTCGCGGGCGATCTGAAGGCCATCGTAGCCACAGGATCGCTGGATCTCGGGATCGATTGGGGCGACGTGGATCTGGTGATCCAGATCGGCGCGCCGAAGAAGGTGAAGAACCTGGTCCAGCGCATCGGCCGAGCGAATCACCGCTACAACGCACCGTCGAAGGCGCGCCTTGTGCCCGCGAACCGGTTCGAAGTTCTGGAATGCCATGCCGCCCTAGCCGCCGTGCGCGATGGCAAACTGGACGGTGACCTGCGGCTGGACGGCCCCCGGGATGTCCTCTGCCAACACATCGCCTGCGTCGCATGCGCAGGCGATTTCGAGGCCGACATTCTGTACCAGGAGATCACATCCGTCGGCCCCTATTCCAGGCTGAGCCGCGGAGACTTCGACCAATGCCTGAACTTTGTCGCCACGGGCGGTTACGCGCTCCGGGCCTATGACCGCTACCAACGCCTGCAAGAACGCGCGCCGGGCATTTGGGGCCTGCGCGATCCCCGCGCCGCACGGCAAATCCGAATGAATCTGGGCACCATCATCGATACCGACACGCTAAAAGTGCGGTTCAAGGGCCGCGGCGGCCAACCTCTGGGCGAAATCGAAGAGGGCTTCGCCGCCACGCTGTCGCCCGGCGACACCTTCCTCATGGGCGGCCAGGTCGTCCGGTTCGAGAATATGCGCGAGATGACCGTGGAGGTGTCGCCACGCCCGAATAAGGAACCCCGGATTGCCACGTTCATGGGGTATAAATGGGCCACGTCGGTTCAATTGGCCGAACGCATCCAGACAATGCTACACGCCCGCGACTTCGCCGCGCTGCCGGACCACACGCGCCACTGGCTGGAACTGCAGGATGAGTATTCCCGGATGCCCCAGCCCGGCCGGCTGTTGGTTGAGACCTTCCCCAGGGACGGCCGACACCATGTCTGCGTCTACGGTTTCTGCGGCCGGAATGCCCAGCAGACGCTGGCGCTGCTGGTCACCAAGGGTATGGAAGAAGCGGGTCTCGACCCCCTCGGCTTTGTGGCCACCGATTACGCCTGCCTAATCTGGGGCCTGAAACCCGCGCCGGACGTGGCCCCGTTCCTGCAGCATGACGGTATCCACGCCGCGCTCGACACTTGGCTCAAAGGCAATGCCGTGATG
>JBCDCS010000300.1:0-4022 GCA_039181205.1 Pseudomonadota bacterium | reverse complement strand
GACGAGTTCATTCAGCCGACCGTCTTGGGCGACTACGAAGGGATGAATGACGGCGACGGGGTCTTCTGCCTGAATTTTCGCGCTGACCGGGCGCGGGAGATTTTGGCCGCCCTGGCGGACCCAGAGTTTGACGGGTTCGAGACGAATGACCGCCCCAAGCTGAAAATGCTCGGGATGGTGGACTACTCGGAAAAGCACGACCGCTATATGGCGACGGTCTTCCCGAAGCAGACGGTCGCCAACACTTTGGGCCATTGGGTGGCCGAGAAGGGTCTGACCCAGTTCCATTGCGCTGAGACCGAGAAATACCCACACGTCACCTTCTTCCTGAACGGCGGGAAGGAACCGCCCGAGGTCGGCGAGGATCGCTTCATGCCTCACTCGCCAAAAGTCGCGACCTATGATCTGCAGCCCGAAATGTCGGCGGAAGAGGTAACCGATGCCTTCGTCGATGCCATCGGTAAAGACTACGACCTGATCGTGGTGAATTATGCCAACCCGGACATGGTTGGTCATACTGGCGACCTGCAGGCCGCCGCGCGCGCCTGCGAGGCGGTGGATCGTGGATTGGGTCATGTGCTCGATGCGCTGGCCTCGACCGACGGCGCGATGATCGTCTGCGCCGACCATGGCAATTGCGAGACCATGATCGACCCCGAAACCGGCAAGCCACACACGGCGCATACGCTAAATCCAGTGCCGGTAATCCTGTATGGCGGACCTGAGGGTGCGCAGATCGCGGATGGCAAACTCGGCGATCTGGCTCCAACCTTGTTGGAGCTGATGGGCCTTGAGGTGCCGCCCGAAATGACCGGGGAAAGTTTGATCCGATGAGGTGGCTTGCCGTGTTGCTGTTGCTGGCCGCGTCGGCCCGCGCGGACACGGCGCAAGACACCGCGCGCGCCGCAGCGGCGCAATTGGAGCAAGCGGCCGAACGGCTGCGCGCCGCCGAAGGCGCCCGGGATCGGGTGTCGGCACTGACAGCGACGGTGCGCGCCTATGAAGAGGGCTTGGCCGCTTTGCGCGACGGCCTCCGGCAGATCGCAGTCAGCCAACGCGCCTTGGAAGATGATCTCGCGGCCCGCGACGCCGAAATCGCGCGGCTCATCACCGCCCTACAGCGGATGGAGAAATCGGCTTCGCCGCTATTGCTACTGCATCCGTCCGGGCCGCTCGGAA
Organism: Pseudomonadota bacterium; assembly: GCA_039181205.1. GTDB lineage: Bacteria > Pseudomonadota > Alphaproteobacteria > Rhodobacterales > Rhodobacteraceae > Jannaschia. The sequence goes on along the minus strand of JBCDCS010000300.1, from coordinate 2,843 downwards.
CGGCGCGATCTGCCATGATGTTGGCCGAGGTCACGCCGGGCCTGCAGAGAGAAGCCGAGATTCTGCGCGACGATCTGGCTCAACTCAAGGAACTGCGCGATCTGGAGGAGGCGACTGCAGCCAGTCTGGAGCAGGGCCTCACCGGCATCGAAGACGCCCGTGCCATCTTGTCCGACGCCATTGCGGAACGCGGCGCCTTGCCGGGTCGCCTGGCTGAAGACGACGCGCAGATCACAGCTTTGCTGGCCCGCGTCGATACGCTTGAAGCCTTCGCCGATGGTCTGGGCACATTGCCTGCCCTGTTGGGCAGCGCAGCTATCGTGCGGCCTTTGCCCCTGCCGGTCGATGGAATCCTGTTGCGGCGGTTCCAGGAAGTTGATGCCGCGGGAATTGCGCGCCCGGGTCTCGTGCTTGCGACATATGGTGGCGCGCTGGTCACAGCGCCATCCGCAAGCACCGTTCGATACGCGGGCACGCTGTTAGATTACGGTAACGTGATCATCTTGGAGCCCGAGCCAGAAACACTCTTTGTTTTCGCAGGCTTGTCAGATATTTATGTGAATCTTGGAGAGATTCTGGAGATCGAATCCCCCCTTGGTTTGATGGGCGGAGGGCCGCCAGACGCTGTGGATTTCCTGCGACAGCCGCGCGCGGGAGGTGGCACTTCGCGCCCCGAGACGCTTTATATCGAAGTGAGAGAGGCCGGACGGCCCGTAGATCCCGCGACCTGGTTCGCAGACGAGTAGTAGGGGAACGATCCATGAGGAAATTCGCACTGGCCGCATCGGGCGGCGTAGTCGCGGGGGTGATCGCAACGACGCAGATCGCCGGGCCGTTGCTGGCCCAGGAAAGCGCGACCGAAGCGACCGTTTACGAACAGCTCGACTTGTTCGGCATCGTGTTCGAACGCATCCGCAACCAATACGTGGAAGAGGTCGATGAAGGCGAACTGATCGAGGCCGCGATCAACGGCATGCTCACGTCGCTCGACCCGCACAGTTCCTACCTGCCGCCCCGCGACTTCGAAGACATGCAGACCGACACGCGTGGCGAATTCGGCGGCCTCGGCATCGAGGTCACACAAGAAGAAGGCTACGTGAAGGTCATCACTCCCATGGACGGCACGCCGGCCTATGAAGCAGGCGTCGAAGCGGGCGACTACATTACTGCCGTCGATGGCGAAAGCATCCTGGGCTACACGCTCGAAGAGGCGGTCGATCTGATGCGCGGGCCGGTCGGGTCGGAGATCATCGTTACGATCGTCCGCGAGGGGTTGGAGGAACCACTCGACATTTCGATCACGCGCGACACGATCAGGTTAACGGCGGCCCGCGTTCGCCAGGAAGGCGACAGCATCGTCATCCGGGCGTCCACATTCAATGATCAGACATTACCAAATGTCCGTGCCGGGCTCGACGACGTCATCGAGGATGCTGGCGGCCTGAACGAAATCAATGGTGTGGTGCTCGACTTGCGCAACAACCCCGGCGGCCTTTTGACCGCTGGTGTGGCGCTTGCGGACGCATTCCTGGAACAAGGGGAAATCGTCTCGACACGATCGCGTAACCTGGAGGATGGCGATCGGTTCAATGCCCGCGAAGGCGACCTGATCAATGGACTGCCAATGGTCGTCCTGATCAACGGCGGCTCCGCCTCCGCATCGGAAATCGTCGCCGGAGCGTTGCAAGACCATCGGCGCGCTGTCGTGGTCGGCACGAAAAGCTTTGGCAAGGGTTCCGTTCAGACAATCATGCCGGTTCAAGGCGATGGTGCGATCCGGCTGACGACGTCGCGGTATTACACGCCGTCCGGCCGGTCGATCCAAGCGCTGGGCATTTCGCCCGATATCGTGGTGGTGCAGCCGCGCCCTGACCCGGAGGCCGCCGACGCCGAAGACGACAATCGTCCGCGCCGGACCGAAGCGGGGCTGCGCGGATCGCTCGACAATGACAGCCTGACCGATGCGCAGCAGGAACAGATCCGGCAGGAGCAGGAGGCCGCGGAACAGGCCGCCGAACTGCGCAACGAAGATTATCAACTGGCCTATGCCATTGATATCCTGAAAGGCCTGTCGGCGATCGAAGTGGAATAAGGGAAGCGGGGCGGCCGAAGGGCTGCCCCTTTCGGCCAATGACTCCCGAAGAAATCGCGGCTCTGCCCTACCGTCCTTGTGCAGGTGTATGCCTGACCCGTCCTGACGGTCTTATCTGGGTCGGCGAACGGCTGGACCGACCCGAGGGTGCGGACGTGGCGTGGCAAATGCCGCAAGGCGGCATCGACAAGGGCGAGACGCCGGAGGCCGCCGCTCTTCGGGAATTGACGGAAGAGACCGGGCTGAAACCCGAAGCCGTGCGTTTGATCGACGGGATCGAGGAACCCCTGCAATACGATCTGCCGCCCGAACTCCTCGGCAAGGTATGGAAAGGGCGATATCGCGGGCAAACGCAGTACTGGTTCCGGATGGAATATGACGGGCCGGACGATGCGGTCGATCTGGACTATCACCACCGGGAATTCGCGCGCTGGCGCTGGATGGCCGGACCCGAGGTGCTGGCCGCCATCGTCCCGTTTAAGCGGGATATCTACGCCGAGGTGTTGGGTCGGTTCGGATTGCTCTGAGATGTTATCGTTTACTGCCAGTGGCCTTGCTTGACTGGACTGGAAAGATGAGAGCCGTCCGATGATCCGCAGTTTGTTGCCCTTGTTGCTCCTATCTATGCTTGGCCAGCCCGCCATGGCCTTGTCTTGCATGCGACCATCGGTGGCCCAGACATTCCAGACACTGAATGCGGCTGAGGAAACTTATGTCATCGTCCATGGCACATTCGAGCCGTTGCCTGGAG
>JBCDCS010000299.1:0-4055 GCA_039181205.1 Pseudomonadota bacterium | reverse complement strand
TGTTACGCTGCGCTGGGCGCCATTCACCGGCGATGGAAAGCGGTCATGGGTCGCTTCAAGGATTATGTGAGCCAGCCGAAATCCAACGGCTACCGGTCGATCCATACCACCGTGTCGGGCCGGGATGGCAAACGGGTCGAGATTCAGATCCGCACTCGAGAGATGCACGAAGTCGCCGAAAGCGGGGTCGCCGCGCACTGGGCCTACCGCGATGGCATCCGGGTCGAAAACCGGTTCGCCGTCGATCCGACCGAATGGCTCCGCCAGATCACAGAACGGTTCGAGGAAGCCGCCGACCATTCGGAGTTCATGGAAGCGGTGAAGCTGGAAATGTATTCCGACCAGGTTTTCTGCTTCACGCCCAAGGGTGATGTGGTGAAGCTGCCGAAACACGCCACACCCATCGACTTCGCCTATGCCATCCACACCCGCATCGGCCACCGCGTGGTGGGCGCCAAGGTCGATGGCATGCGCGTGCCGCTCTGGACCCGTCTGCGGAATGGCCAATCGGTCGAGGTGGTGACCGCGGAAGGTCAAAGCCCCCAGGCCACCTGGATCGACATCGCCATCACCGGCCGGGCCAAATCGGCGATCCGCCGGGCGTTGAAGGCCGAGCGGCGGCAGGGCCACGTGCGTCTGGGCCGCGAACTGGCCCGCACGGCCTTTGCCCATGCCGGTCGCCGGTCCACCGACAAGGCGCTGGTAACCGCCGCCAAAGCCCTGAACTATGAAGACGATGAAGACCTGCTGGCCGCCATCGGCGCCAGCGAGATCAGCGCCCGGGACGTGGTCGCCACGCTTTATCCCGAACAGGCGAATGCGCCGCCCGACCCGGATGTGCCGGAAGGCCGCGCCATCGTCGGGCTCGACCCGCGCGCGCATTACGACCGCGCCTCCTGCTGCCAACCGGTTCCGGGCGAACGCATCGTCGGCATCACCAATCGCGGGCGCGGTGTGACCGTCCACGCCATCGACTGCCCCCGCATGGTCGAATTCGAAGACCAGACCGACCGTTGGGTCGACCTGCATTGGTCCCCCGGCCACCATGCCGCGCGCAACACGGTGACGCTGGATATGACCATCTCCAACGACACCGGCGTTCTGGGACGAATTTGCACCTTGATCGGCGATCAGAATGCAAACATCTCCAACCTACGCTTCGTTGACAGGAAGCCGGATTTCTTCCGCCTTTTGGTGGACGTGGATGTGCGCGACGCGGAACACCTCCATGCCGTATTCCTGGCCGCGCAAAGCGATAATGACGTGGCGCAGATTGCCCGATATCGGGATGCGACAGCACAAACCGAGCCGCGCCCCGTGCCGGCCGAATAGGAGCCGGAATTGTTCAAGCGACGTGATCGATTGCCCATCTGGAAGGCTGTCGTCCATGCGCTCTGGCCCAAGGGCGGCTGGGGCCGCGCCGCGCTCTACGTCAAACACCGCCTTCGGCGTCTGCCCGATACCCCGCGCAAGATCAGTCGCGGCATCATGGCAGGTGTCTTCACCACCTTCACGCCGTTCTACGGCATGCATTTCATCGTCGCCGCCACGATCGCCATCCTGTTGCGCGGCAACATCATGGCGGCACTGCTCGGCACCTTTTTCGGCAACCCGCTGACCTATGTGCCGATTGGGGTCGTGTCGCTGAACCTGGGCCATTGGATGCTGGGCACGGTTCCTGCGGCGACCATGAACGAAAATACATTCGACAAGTTTTGGGGCGCGGGGGAGTCTGTCTTCTGGAACAGTTGGCTGGCGCTCACCGGCAGACCGGTGGATTGGACGGCCACCTATATCTTCTGGCACGATGTCTTTTTTCCTTGGCTGATCGGCGGGATCATTCCTGGGATATTCACGGGGATCGCTGCCTATACGATCTCCTTGCCGCTCATCGAAGCTTATCAGAGGCGTCGGCGCGGCGTCGTGAAGAAGAAGCTGGACGCGATCCGCGCCAAGGCGGCCGAAAAGGCGGCCATGAAAAAGGCGGCGAAGGAACGGGTGGAGCAGTCGCGCGGCTGACTGGCACGGGCGCGTTGGACGGGTGCCGGGCCACACAGTCGGCGGCCCGGCGAGGGGGCCAGCGCCAGACTGGGGATCGGCGCTGGCTTGACGGACCCGATGGGGACCTGGGTCCGTGCGGAGTAGGGGCTCCCTAGTTGTCTTCGGCTTCGTGCATCCGCACGAGTTCGGCGAGCGTATACTCCGTCGCATCGACCCCCATCGACATCGCCAATTGGTTCTTGGCGTTGGCCGAGGCCGGGGTCAGTTGCTCGGCGCCGGTGGCATAGCTGGCCGGATCCGGGATGTTGCAGGTTTCGTCGGTCGCCAGATCCCGAAGCAGAACCAACTGGGCGGTCGTGTAGTCACTGGCGTCCACGCCCAGCGCAGCGGCCATCTGTGCATGGCCGGAATGCTCGGCCGGTGGCGGTGTCAGGCCTTGATCGGTGAATTCCCGAAGCAGCCGTGCTTTCTCCGCGTCATTCTCAGCACCGCTCAAACGGCAACTCATCGTTGCCAATTCGCGCAGGGAATAGTCTCCCACATCAACGCCGATGCGGGCCGCCATCTCGGCCTTGGTGGCCTCGGCCGCGGCACTTTCCTGATCGGCGGCAGCCGCGCCCGCAAGCGGAAGCAGTGCGGCCGACAGAACAACGGATAGTATCGGTTTCATGGGCTTCTCCTCCTTCATCTGGACGACGGGCGGGCATCGGCTGGCCCGCCCCGCCTGAGTCCGGAGTTTAACGGAGGGGTAGATGGACCTCTTGACGGCGGTCAATCGCCACGCGCCATGGCAGATGAATGGTCACACCCTGTGCCATCGGGGTTGAAACCGGGGCACCAAAAATGACACCCCCGCCGGGCAATCGAAGAAGGATAGGTCCGATGCAGACGTTGCGCCTGGGTATCAATATCGACCACGTCGCCACCCTGCGGAATGCGCGAGGCGGGGATAATCCTGACCCCGTTCGGGCGGCCATCCTGGCGCAATCAGCCGGAGCCGACGGCATCACCGCCCATCTGCGCGAAGACCGCCGTCACATCCGCGATGCTGATATGCGGGCCATCGCCGACGCGATTTCGATCCCGCTGAATTTCGAGATGGCCGCCACCGATGAAATGGCCGAGATCGCGACGACCGTGAAACCCCATGCGGTCTGTCTGGTTCCGGAAAAGCGGGAGGAGCGGACGACCGAAGGTGGACTGGAAGTCGCGGGCGACCAGAACCGTCTGACCGGCTATATCGCCCCCCTTGCCGAGATGGGCGCGCGGGTGTCGCTCTTCGTCGCCGCCGATCCGCGTCAGATTGAGGCGTCGGCCCGGGTCGGTGCAGCCGTCGTGGAGCTCCATACCGGTGCATATGCCGACGCCTTCGCAGAGGGCGACCAGGCCACCGCCGCCGCCGAGTTGGAGCGCCTGACTGCCGCCGCCGCACAGGCCCACGATCTGGGTTTGGAAGTCCATGCGGGCCACGGGCTGACCTATGACAATGTCCCGCCCATCGCCGCGCTGCCCCAGGTGGTGGAGTTGAATATCGGCCATTTCTTGATGGGCGAGGCCATGTTCCGGGGTCTACCTGGCGCCATTGCCGAGATGCGCCGCCTGATGGATCTGGCGCGGGCGGCCCCTCCGGCCTGATCACCGGGTCAGGGGGCCCTTTCGCTTCCACCCCAAAAGCCGGATGGTGGCTGAACGTGTCGTCCCGGAGGAGACCCGCCATGGACACCTTGCTGATCGGCTTGGCCACCTTCGCGGTCGTCACCGCGTCGCCCGGCCCGGCCATTCTGACCGTCATCTCGACGGCCATGGCGCGCGGGCTGCGGGTGGCCTTTTCCCTGGCGCTAGGCCTGTCGCTGGCTTTGGGCCTTTGGGGTTTGTTGGCCGCCGCGGGGTTTGGCGCGATCCTGGCCGCCGCGCCCTCGGCACTGATCGGGCTCAAGCTGATCGGCGGCGCCTATCTGCTTTGGCTTGCCTGGGCGTCCGGCCGCGCCGCCATGGCGCCTGGCGCCACCAAGCCCGCGGCCGCATCGGGCTTCAAGGCCGGGCTCTTCCTCAAC
>JBCDCS010000298.1:0-4062 GCA_039181205.1 Pseudomonadota bacterium | reverse complement strand
TGCTCGACCGGGTGATGCATAATTACCGGCGGTTCTATATGCGCAAGGCGCTGTTCCATTATCCGTGGCGCGGGACGGGGTTCCGGCGGCGCTATCTGCTGGGCTGTCTGAAGGCCTTCGCCAAGGCCGGGTTCGCGCGGACCTTTTATGATCTGGGCAAGGCCAACTACTGGGGCCCGCAATCCAAGAAAGGTGTGAACTTCAATTTCGACCGGACGCGGCACATCGCGCCCGCCCAGATGGACGATTGGGAAGCTAGCGCCGACCGGGTGGCCCAGGCGCGGGCCAAGCGGCTGGCGGGCAAGACGCGGGAGCCGCCAAAGGCCTGCGGCGGTGGCAATCTTCAGATGCCCGAAGACGCATGAGGGCCGTGGTGGGACCGAACGCGGTTCTGCAACTGGCGGCGGCCCTGCGCGCGGAGGGTGGCGATGCCTTGGCGGCCGAGGTGTTCGGCGCGGCGGGGCAGTCCTGGCTGTTGGAGGTGCCGCCGACCTTGATGGTCGATGAGGCGGTGCCGGCCGCGCTCTCCGACGCGCTGTGGGAGGTCTATCCCCATGGGGCCGCGAAAGTCGCCGCCGAAGCGGGCCGACGGACGGCGGACTACGTGGTGGCCAACCGGATACCGGATGTGGCGAAACGGCTGCTGCGCGTGCTGCCCGATTGGCTGGCGGCCCGGCTGCTGCTGACCGCGATCCGGAAGAATGCCTGGACGTTCGCCGGATCCGGGACCTGTGCGGTGGCCGTTCCGGGTGAGGCGCTGGTGCTGGACGACAATCCCATGCCTATGCCGGGTGCGATCTGGCATCGGGCGGTGATCGGGCGGATGGTGGCGTCGCTCCTGCACCCGGCGACCCGGCTGGACCACGTGACATGCCTGCACAGCGACACGCGGGCCTGTTTTGCCGTTCGGCCGCCCGGATCCGATGGCGCGGCGCCCTGTGTGAAGTGTCGGATGCGCCGGTAGCGGCCGACTTGAGCTAGCATTTCGCCAGCGACCGACGGGAGGACGCCATGGCAGAGACGGTCAGACAGGATGGAGGGGCGGAGGGGACGCTGAGCCTGGATGATATTCTCGGCGCTTTGCGGGCTGGCATCGCCGATTACCGTGCGGCCCCGCAATATGGGCTTTTCTTCGCCTCCGTCTATGTGGTCGTCGGGATCGCGCTTCTGCGTTTGGGCGCCGGGCCCTTCACCTGGACATTGATCTTGTCATTGGGCTTTCCGTTGCTTGCGCCGTTCCTGGCGGTGGGTCTCTATGAGGTCAGCCGCCGATTGGAGCGGGGCGAGGCCCTGACATTTCCGGGCGTGCTGGGCGTCGTCTGGCGGGAAAGGACGCGGCAGATCCCATGGGCGGGGGCGGTTCTGCTGATCTATTTCCTGTTCTGGTCCTTCGTGGCCCATATGCTCTTTGCGCTGTTCATGGGGCCGCAGGCCTTGCTGGGCCCACCGACCGACTTGACCCATTACACGTCGGGCAGCGGGCTGGCCTTGGTGATCGTGCAATTCGCCTTTGGCGGGGCTTGTGCGCTGCTGCTGTTCGGTCTGACCGCCGTCAGCTTGCCGATGCTGCTGGACCGGGAGGTGGATTTCGTGACCGCCATGCGCCGCAGCCTGGCGGTGACGCGCGCCAATGGCGGGGTGATGCTGGTCTGGGCCGCGCTGATCGCCGCGTCGACGCTGCTGGCCCTGGTGCCGTGGTTCTTGGGGCTGTTGGTGGTGCTGCCGGTTCTGGGTCACGCCAGTTGGCACCTGTATCGGCGGGCGGTTCCGGAGGTCTGACCGGGTTGGGGGCTTGGATGGCGCCGCGTCGGATCGTCTCACGGCATCGACGAACGCGACCGGGTGACGCGAGAAACGCTGGGCTACGCACCGCGTCGACTGAGGCGGCGGAACCCGCCTTGCAGACACCAGCGGACGGGTTCCGCCCGGGCGGATTGAGGAAAGCCTGGTGGGATGCGCCGGCCAACCTGACCGGGCTTGGGACCTCTGTCGATCTTACTCCGAAGCGTCGGGGTTCGAGACGATCATCTGGCGATGCGGGAACGGAATTTCGATGCCGCGTTCGTCGAAGACTTCCTTCAGCAACTCCGTATAGGCCCGCCCGACGGCCCATTGCTTGCCCGGCAAGGTCTTGATCCGGGCGCGCAAGTTGACGGAGCTGTCGGCAAGGGCCACCACGCCGTGCATCTCCAGATCTTCCAGGATCACGCTGCCATGTTCCTCCTTGGCCCGGAGACGGGCGAATGCCTCGAACATGGCGTCTTTGGCGGCTGGAATGCTTTCCTTGTACGCAATCCCGACCACTTCCACGTGGAACGAGAACTTTCGCATGAAGTTCGACACCGTATCGACCGATGAGAACGGAACGATGTGGTAAACCCCATCGAGACTGCGCAGACCGACGGAGCGGATAGTAAGTTTCTCGACGCCGCCGCTGATGCCGCCGACCGTGACGACGTCGCCTTCGTTGATCGCGTTCTCGAGCTGGATGAACACGCCGGTGATGATGTCCTGGACCAGCTTCTGCGAGCCGAAACCGATGGCCAGACCGATGACACCGGCGCCCGCCAGAAGGGGGGCGATATCGATGCCTAGTTGGGACAGGGCAATCATCGTGCCGAAGATGAAGATCGCGATGGTGAAGGCGTTTCTGAAGAGGGCCAGAAGGGTTCGGCTGCGGGCCGTGGCGTTCACACCGTCCAGTTCCTGGCTCAGGCGCAGGTCGATCCAGGACGACACGAGCACCCAGACGAGGAGGACCATGCCCAGTATCAGGAGCGCGCTGACGATGCGGGACAGGACCGCGGACCCGGCATCGCTTGCGATCCAGCCGCCGACATCGACGATGTTCCAGGCGTCGAAGAAAAGGCCGATGGCGGCGATCAGCAGGACGGCGCCGATGAATCTCAGGAATGGCGATGTCAGTTCCTGCAGGCGCGGTTGCAGGTTCGGCAGCGCGTCCACCAGCGCCGACGGAACTCGTGTTTGCGCCGTCTTGGACTGACGCAGAATGCTGGTCGCGATGGAGATGATGGCGATCACCCCCAGTGTCTTCAGCGTTGCGGCGCCAATCACCTCCGCCATCATCCGCGGGCGGGTGATCGAGATGAGATAGACGCTGACCACATAGGCGGCGGCCAGCCAGGGCCACACGCGGTTCCAGGCGGACGCAGCGGCCTGGATCGATGCTTCGCTGATCGCATCGACCACATCCTCGGCGTCCGTCTCGTCGGGCCCTGCAGGCGACCGGGCGGGGACGGAAGCGGCTTGCGATGTCGTTTCAGCGCCGACCATCTTGGCCACTTTTCGGATGGCGAGCAGGGCGATGATCGCGGCGAGCGTGACGACGATGATGCGGATCGACCGGCCCGCGGCGAAGGACACCCAGGTATTCGCGATCGGGACGGCAGCCGTGATCCCGTAGACGGTAAGAAAGGTGACGGCTTCGGCGCGGCGGTAGATGATCCGCTGGACCGGCTGGGAGAAGTTCGAGATCGCCTGGTGGGGTCGGTCGGGGAGCACGAAGGCCCGCAGGATGATGCGGACGACACCGGCGACGAGGAACGCGTTGAGATAGAGCGATTGTTCGATGCTGATGTTGCCCCCGGCGCCGAAGACGACGAAGGAGAGCAGTGCTGCCGTCGCATAAGCCACGGCCAGGACGACGATATCCGTCACCGCATTGATGACGACGGCCAGGATACGTTCGCGAAGGCCCCTGGAGTCCATGGGTCTATGCCCGCCGTCGCGCCACCGGGCGACGATCCGGGTCAGGATCCAGACGACGGCAAGCGTCGAGACGATGGTGAGCACAAGCGGCAGCCATCCGTCGGAGATCCGTTGAAGCCGTTCCTCCGGCAGATCGGCAAAGAGCGAGCGGATGCCGCGCAAGTCCCGCCAGACGGCCGAGACCGTGCCGAATGTCTCTTCGGCGAATTGGGCGGTCGTGTTTGCAATTCGTCGGGCGAGCGTGTCGTCGGCTCGGTCTTCCATTTCCGGCTCCGCCGTGCCCGGTTCGGCGGCGACTGCGGCTTCGAGCTGCGCGACCAGCGCGGCCCGCGC
>JBCDCS010000297.1:0-4073 GCA_039181205.1 Pseudomonadota bacterium | reverse complement strand
GGTCGAATATGGCGATACCGGCGATATCTTTACCAACCCAAAGGACCAGCGGACCGAAAACTACATCACGGGCCGCATCGGGTGAGCGAGACCATCATGAACGCCACACCACATATCTCTGCCGCTTTCGACCGAGATCTGGAAGCGATCCAGGCCATGATCATGAAGATGGGCGGGCAGGTCGAAGACGCCATCGACAAGGCCACCGTGGCCTTGGTGACATCCGACGCCGATCTGGCCGACCGGGTGCGCCGCGATGACCGCATCATCGACGACATGGAACACCAGGTGAATGAGGAAGCCGCGCGCGTGATCGCGCTCCGCCAGCCAATCGCCGGCGACCTGCGCACGGTGTTGACCGTTTTCCGCATCTCCGCCGCGTTGGAGCGGATCGGGGATTACGCGAAGAACATGGCGAAACGATCTGAAATCCTTATGGAATTGCATCCGGTTGATGGCGGTACAGCCAGCCTGCGGCGCATGTCCAAGGCCGTGCAATTGATGCTGAAAGACGCCCTGGACGCCTATATCCAGCGCGATGTGGACTTGGCGTGGGATATCCGCGCCCGGGACGAGGAAGTGGATCAGATCTACAATGGTCTCTTCCGCGAATACCTGACCCACATGATGGAAGATCCGCGCAACATCACCGCCTGCATGCACCTGCATTTCATGGCGAAGAATATCGAACGCATGGGCGATCTGGTGACCGGCATCGCCGAACAGGTGGTTTACCTGGTGACCGGCGAACTGCCGGATGACGACCGGGCGAAGGCCGACCGGACGAGTTCCACCGATGGCGGCATGGTGAGTTGAGATGAGCGCCCAACCCGCTGTCCTGGTCGTGGAAGATGAAGCGCCGCAGCGCGAAGTCCTGGTCTATAACCTGGAAGCGGAGGGCTATCAGGTGGCCCAAGCCACCTCGGGCGATGCCGCCCTGGATCTGGCGCGGGAAGACGCACCGGACCTGATCTTGCTGGATTGGATGCTGCCCGAAGTCTCGGGGATCGAGGTCTGCCGCCGCCTGAAATCGCGCAGCGAAACCCGCAACATCCCCGTCATCATGATCTCCGCCCGGTCGGAAGAGGTGGACCGCGTGCGCGGCCTGGAAACAGGCGCCGACGATTACGTGGTGAAACCCTATTCCGTCGTCGAATTGATGGCCCGCATTCGCACGCAACTCCGCCGCGTGCGCCCGGCTTCGGTCGGCGAACGGTTGGAATTCGACGATGTGACGGTCGATACGGCCGAACATCGCGTCTTTCGTGACGGCCAGGAACTGCATCTCGGCCCGACCGAGTTCCGCCTGCTGACGACGTTCATGGAGCGGCCGGGTCGCGTCTGGTCGCGCGATCAACTGCTCGACCGGGTCTGGGGCCGCGACATCTACGTCGACAGCCGGACGGTGGACGTCCATGTGGGCCGCCTTCGCAAGGCCCTGCGGAATGCCACTGGCACGGACGATCCGATCCGCACGGTCCGCGGCGCCGGTTACGCGCTCGGCTGACGGCGCTCTGCGTCCGCGCCTTCACCCCGTTTCTGCAGCAGGCCCCGTAGCACGTCATCCCGCGTCACCCGGCCAATGGGTTGCCCGTCCCGCGTGACGGTGACCGGTCCATGGGACACGAGGCTTTCCATCACGTCCGACAGCTTGGCGTCGTGGGGCAGGGCGGGCCCGGACCCGGCGCCATTTAGCGATGACATGATGTCGGCCGCGACCAGCACCGAAAGCGGGTTCATGTTGGCGACGAAATCGGCCACGTAATCGCTGGCCGGGTTGCCGATGATCTCCTGCGGGGTGCCGCATTGGACGATGCGCCCGCCTTCCATGATGGCGATCCGGTTGCCGATCTTGAACGCCTCGTCCAGATCATGACTGACGAAGATGATCGTGCGCTTCAGGCTCTGCTGAAGCTCCAGCAATTCGTCCTGAAGCCGCGTCCGGATCAGCGGGTCGAGCGCGCTGAACGGTTCATCCATCAGCAGGATCGGCGCTTCGGTCACGAAGGCCCGGGCCAGGCCCACGCGCTGCTGCATACCGCCCGAAAGTTCATCCACCCGCCGGTCCGCCCAGGCATCAAGGCCCACCAGCTCCAACTGCGCCTCGACTCGGCGCTGGATTTCGGCTGGCTCCGTGCCGCCCAGTTCCAACCCCAGGCCCACATTGTCGCGAACGGTTCGCCACGGCAGGAGGCCGAACTGCTGGAACACCATTGAAACGCATTCGCGGCGCAGATGTTGCAATTCGCTGCGCGACGAATCGGGCAGGGTGCAGGACCAGTCCCCGTCGCGCACCACCACCCGGCCCCGTGCGATGGGGTTCAGCCCGTTCACCGCGCGCAGCAGCGTGGACTTCCCCGACCCCGACAGGCCCATGAGCACCAGGATCTCGCCTTCGGCCACATCCAGGCTGCAATCGTGGACCCCCAGGATTTGGCCGGTGGCAGTCTGCACCTCGGTCCGGCTTTGACCTTGATCCATAAGGGGCAGGGCGGCTCCCGGATCATTGCCGAACACGATCGAAACCGCATCGAACCGGACGGCGGTCATTTGGCGTCACCCCGGTTCAGAACCCGGTCCAGCATGATCGCGACCACCACGATCACGATGCCGCTTTCGAAACCGAGCGATGTGTTCACCTGGTTCAGCGCGCGCACCACGGGCACGCCCAAACCATCGGCCCCGACCAGCGCCGCGATCACCACCATCGACAGCGACAGCATGATCGTCTGGGTTAGCCCGGCCATGATCTGAGGTAGGGCATAGGGCAGTTCGACCTTCCACAGCACCTGGCGTGGCGTGGCGCCGAACGCGCGCGCGGCTTCCAGCAGGGACATGGGCGTGGATGCGATGCCCAACGCCGTCAGACGGATCGGTGCGGGCAGAACGAAGATCACCGTGGCGATCAAACCGGGGACCATCCCGATCCCGAAGAAGACGATGGCCGGGATCAGATAGACGAAGGTCGGCAGCGTCTGCATCAGGTCAAGAACCGGCCGGATCGTGGCCAGCAGACGCGGGCGATGGGCGGCCGCGATGCCGATGGGCACGCCGATCCCCATGCAGACCAGGCAGGCCGACAGCACCAAGGTCAGGCTTTCGGTCGTCTCCTCCCAATAGCCCTGGTTCAGGATGAACAGAAAGCCCACCGCCACCAGGGCGCAAGGCTTCCAGGATCGCCGCAGGAGCCAGGCCAGCGCCACGAAGGCGGCGATCACGAGGAACGGATGCGGCGTCTGCAACAGCCACAAGATCGCGTCGATCACGATCTCCAGCGCCAGCGCCAGGGCATCGAAGGCGGGGGCGAAATTGTCCTGAAGCCAGTCGAACGCACCCGCCGCCGTCTCCCCCACGGGCAGCTTGTTGTCGCGATCTGTCAGCCAGTCCATCCCGGGCCCCGCCCGGACAGCTTACGGCAAGGCCGCCGTCACGGCCGCTACGGCATCGCCGCCATCCTTGGCGGTCACACCGTCGAGCCAGCCATCCAAAATGCCGGTATTGGCGGCCAGCCACGCTTCGGCGGCATCGCGCGGGTCTTCCCCGTCATTCAGGATCGCGCCCATGATCTCGTTTTCCATGGCCAACGTGAATTCCAGGTTTTGCAAAAGCTGCCCCACATTCGGACACTCCTCCACAAACCCGGCGCGCGTATTGGTAAAAACCGTCGCGCCGCCCAGATCCGGTCCGAAGAACTCATCCCCACCGGTGAGATAGGCCATTTCGAAGTTGGCGTTCATGGGGTGGGGTTCCCAGCCCAGGAAAACGATGGGTTCATCCCGATCCGACAGCCGGGCCACCTGCGCCAGCATCCCCTGTTCGGAGCTTTCGACCACCTCGAAATCCGACAGCCCGAACGCATTGCCATCGATCATCGACTGGATCAGACGGTTGCCGTCATTGCCGGGTTCGATGCCGTAGATCTTCCCGTCCAGCACATCGGCGTGGCCGGCAATGTCGGAAAAATCGGCGATCCCCAAGCTGCTCGCCGCCGCATTCACGGCCAGGGTATATTTCGCCCCCTGCAGGTTCGCACGCACCGTCTCGACCGTTCCATCCTCCCGATAGGGCGCGAT
>JBCDCS010000296.1:0-4074 GCA_039181205.1 Pseudomonadota bacterium | reverse complement strand
TCGCCGGGCACTCTGTCCCAACAAACCGCGACTTAGGAAGACGACTCCTCCAACGCCGCGAACACCTTGGGCAACATCTCCGGCAGGTCCTCGGCGATCAGCCCCGGCCCGAACAGACGCGCCGCTTCCACATGCAGCCACACCGCCGAACAGGCCGCGTCGAACGGCGCGAACCCACGGGCCAGCAGACCGGCGATCATCCCGGCCAGGACATCCCCGCTGCCCGCTGTGGCCAGCCAGGGTGCCGCGCGTTCATACACGGCCGCGTTCACTGCCGCGCGGCCGTCGGGTGCGGCGATCACCGTATCGGGCCCCTTGAACAGGACGACGGCTCCGACCCGGGCAGCCGCTTCCCGCGTCGCATCGACCTTGGAATAGGCCGGCCCTTCGGTGACCGGGGCCTCCAGCTTCTCGGCCAGGTCCGGGAATAGCCGCGCAAATTCGCCGCCATGGGGCGTCAGCACGCAGCGCTCGTGCAGCGTTACCCCGTCCTGCCCGGCCAAGATCGTCAGCGCATCCGCGTCGAGAACGGCCGGTCGATCGGACGAAACCGCCGCCGCCACAAGCCCCTCGGCCCGCGCATCGGTCCCAAGCCCCGGCCCGAGGCAGAGCGCGTTCAGCCTCTTATCTTCCAGCACCTGCGCCAGCGCCGCCCCATCCTCACACCGCCGCAGCATCAACGCCGTGATCTGCGCCGCGCATTCCAACATCGCCGAACCCGGTGCGCCCAGAGTCACCAGCCCTGCGCCCATCCGGAGCGCCCCCCGCGCCGCCAACCGCGCCGCCCCGGTGCGGCCCATGCCGCCGGTCAGGACGAGCGCGTGGCCGTGATCGTATTTGTGACCGCCTTGCTTTAAGGTGTAAGTGGGATGGAACGCCTGCAGCACTGCGTCTTGCAGCCCAAGGTCGACGAAAAGATTTTCAAGCTCATCTTCGTCGAGATCTTCTATTCCTATCGGGACAATGCGAACCGGGCCGGAAATCGCGGGACCTCTTCCAACCAAATGCCCGATCTTCATTGCATGAAATGTCAACGTAAGATCGGCCTCCAAAACCGGCAGTATGCGCGATCGCGGCCTTTCTGCTGGGTAAAGACGTCCGCTGTCTGCACAGAGCCCGCTCGGCACATCCAAGGCGACCCAGTAAGGCTTTGCCCATGCACCGCCCGGCCCTGCACATGATCGCAAGTCAAAAAGGGCCCAGAGGGCACTTGGTGGACGGACCAAGCCCGTGCCGAAGATCGCGTCGATCAGCAGATCGCAAGGGCCGGTGGGCGATCGATCCCCTTTTGAACTATAGCTTTGGTCCAGAATGGTCGAATAAAGACGCTCAATGACGACGGCTTCGATGCGAGGAAATCCCATCAGGTTGACCTCCCCCATCTCCCCCCACCGCTCATAATTCACCCGCGCATCCGGCGACAGCTTTTCGGGGTCGCCGTAGAGAAACACTTCCACGTCCCACCCCCGCTCCTTCAACACCCGCGCCACCACGAACCCGTCGCCGCCATTGTTCCCCGGCCCGCACAGTACCACCGCCCGCCCGGGCGCCGCGGCCAACTCCGGCCATTCCGCCAGGATCGCCTCCACCGCGCCGCGTCCGGCGCGCTCCATCAATTCCAGACCGGTCACGCTCCCCGACTCGATGGCGGCCTGCTCCAGAGCCCGCATCTGGGCGGCGGTCAGAAGGATATCGGACACGACTTCTCCACCTGCACATAAATTAGGCACATCGCTCAACTTGCGGGCGGCCTGCGCGCTTTCCGCGCAGGCTATCCACCCCCGAAACCCTACCCGATGGACGCTCCCGGTCCACCCTGGCAGGCCACCCCCGACACCGGGAGAGCAGGACATGAAAAAGATAGAGGCCATCATCAAGCCCTTTAAACTGGACGAGGTGAAAGAGGCCCTTCAGGAGATCGGCATCCAAGGCCTCTCGGTCACCGAGGTGAAGGGCTTCGGCCGCCAAAAGGGCCATACCGAGCTCTATCGCGGCGCCGAATACGTGGTCGATTTCCTGCCCAAGGTGAAAATCGAGGTCGTGCTGCCCGACGACATGGTCGAGCCCGCCGTGGAGGCCATCGTGTCTGCCGCAAAGACCGACAAGATCGGCGACGGCAAGATCTTCGTCAGCCCGGTCGAGCAGGCCATCCGCATCCGCACCGGCGAAGCCGGGGTCGACGCGATCTGACCACCCGCACATTCAAATTACTCAACGGAAGGGGAACCCCATGAGCAAGGACGCCGTCCTCAAGACGATCAAGGACGAGGAAGTCGAATATGTCGACATCCGCTTCACCGACCCGCGCGGCAAGCTGCAGCACGTCACGGTGATGTCGGATCAGGTCGATGAGGATTTCCTGGACGAGGGCTTCATGTTCGACGGCTCCTCCATCGCCGGCTGGAAGGGCATCGAAGCCTCCGACATGAAGCTGATGCCCGACACCGAGAGCGCCTATATCGACCCGTTCTACGCCGAGAAGACACTTTGCGTGCATTGCTCCATCGTCGAGCCTGACACCGGCGAGTCCTACGAACGCGATCCGCGCGGGACCGCCGAAAAGGCCGAGGCCTATCTGAAATCCACCGGGATCGGCGACACGGCCTTCTTCGGGCCGGAAGCCGAATTCTTCTTATTCGACGACGTACGTTTCTCGAACGAGATGAACAAAGTCGGCTTCGAGGTGGACGCGTCGGATGCGTCTTGGAACACTGGTACCGAATACGAGATGGGCAATATGGGCCACCGGCCCGGCGTCAAAGGCGGCTACTTCCCGGTGAACCCGGTGGACGCCTCCATGGACCTGCGCTCCGAGATGCTATCGACCATGAAACGCATCGGCATGAAGGTCGACAAGCACCACCACGAGGTGGCGTCGTGCCAGCACGAGCTGGGCCTGATCTTCGATAGCCTCACCAAACAGGCCGACGAGCTGCAGAAGTACAAGTACGTGATCCACAACGTGGCCCACGCCTACGGTAAATCGGCGACCTTCATGCCGAAGCCCATCGCCGGCGATAACGGCACCGGCATGCATTGCAACATGTCGATCTGGAAGGATGGCAAGCCGCTCTTCGCGGGCGACCAGTACGCCGACCTGAGCATGGAGGCGCTTTACTTCATTGGCGGCATCCTGAAGCATGCCAAGGCGCTGAACGCCTTCACCAATCCGGCGACCAACTCCTATAAGCGCCTGATCCCGGGCTTCGAGGCCCCCGTGTTGCGCGCCTACTCGGCCCGCAACCGGTCCGGCTGCGTGCGGATCCCGTGGACGGAAAGCCCCAAGGCCAAGCGTGTCGAGGCCCGCTTCCCGGATCCGTCCTGCAACCCCTATCTGGCCTTCGCCGCCCTGCTGATGGCCGGCCTGGACGGCATCCAGAACAAGATCCACCCGGGCGAGCCGTCGGACAAGGATCTCTACGATCTGCCCGCCGAAGAGCTGGCCTCGATCCCGACGGTCTGCGCCAGCTTGCGCGAGGCGCTGGACGAGTTGGAGAAGGATCACGAGTTCCTGCTGGCCGGCGACGTGTTCACCCGCGACCAGATCGAGGGATACATGGGGCTGAAATGGGAAGAGGTGTATGCCTACGAGCACACGCCGCATCCGGTCGAATACCAGCTTTACTATTCCTGCTAAGGAGCGATGGGGCGAAACCCCATCCGACAAGGCCAAGGGTACGGTCCGACTGCAGGGGGCGCCTTTCGGGGCGCCCTTTTCTTGTCGTCCGCATTGCCGCCGACAGTGCGGTCCCCTAACCACAACGCGAACCTGTCCTGTCAGCCGCCTCAGTGAAGCACGAAATCATGTACGACATTCCAACGATCTGGATCGTGCTCACCCTGCTGCTGGGAATGTTCGTTTCGATGTATATCGGACGCAGGATCGGTCTGAACCGTCCGCCCCGGGACGAGACGGAAACAGGGCAAATCTCGACCACCCAGGCCTCGCTTCTGGGGATCTTGGGCCTCTTGCTCGGTTTCACCTTCAGTGTCGCCCTGGGGCGCCACGATGCCCGCTCGGCGGCGGTGGTGGCCGAGGCGAATGCCATTGGCACGGCTTGGCTGCGGGCCGAT
>JBCDCS010000295.1:0-4092 GCA_039181205.1 Pseudomonadota bacterium | reverse complement strand
CGATGACGAGGCGGGTGGTGAGGGTACGTTCCTCGCCCGAGGCTTTGTCGCGGTAGATGACCTGGGTCCAGCCGTCGTTTCGTTCGATCCGCAGGAAGGTGCCGGTATGCCGCTCTGCCCCGGAGTCGACAGCTCGCTTACGCAGGAATTCGTCGAAATGTTCGCGGTCGACCATGCCGACGAAGCCGTCTTCGATGGGGATATCGACCTGCCGCCCGGTGGGGGAGATCATGCGGGCGGTGTCGATCTTGGCGACCAGTTGGTCGTCGGGGATGTGGAAGTCGCGGATCAGCCGCGGGGGTACGGCGCCCCCACAGGGCTTGATGCGCCCGGCCTTGTCGATGAATGCGACCGTGTGGCCGGTCTCGGCCAGATCCTGGGCGGCGGTGGCCCCGCTGGGCCCGCCTCCGACAACGACGACATCGTAGTTCATGGTCATTCTCCCGGGATCGGTGAGGGTGTGGCGGCGCGCGGGGCGGGGCCGAGGATGCGCGCGGCCATTACGGCGGCGGCGACGAACAGAATGGCTTCGATGGTGAAGAGCGCGCCATAGGCCGTGGCGTCGGACAGGACCGCGCGCATGATGTCGAGCGTGGCGGTGGCGGCAAGACCAGCAAGACCCGCGGCGATGGCCTGGGCCGCGCCGAAGACGCCCATGGTCGTGCCCTCCGCACCTTGGCGGTCAGAGGCTAGGCGCATCATGGAGCCGACCGCGCCGACAACAAAGAGACCGTTGCCGAAGCCTAAGGTGAGCGTGGCCGGGATGAGCACGGTCCCGGTGCCCAGCGCGATCAGTCCGGCGGCGGAGATCAGGCAGCCGGTCAGGGCCCAGATGCGCAAGGTTCCGATCCGCAATTGGCTGAGAAGCCCGGCGGCGATCATGCCCATGAGGGCCGCGCCATCCTTGGCGCCGGACAGCTTGGTCGACTCGGAGGGTTCCAGGCCGTGGACGTGACCGGCGAAGGGCTCGAAGATCAGTTCCGATAGGTAGAAGGCCAGGATCGACAGGAAGACGAAGCCGGTAAAGCGCCGGGCGCCAGGATCGGCCCAGGCCTCTTTCAGGGCGGCGAGGAGGGGCGGGGTCTGGCCGACGGCTTCGGTGTCGCGGTCCATGCCGAGTGTGGCGATCACGGTCAGCAAGAAGGCAAGCGCTGAGGCGACGGCCACGACGACCGTCAAGCGTTCCGGTGAATATGGGTCGAGTGCTGTGCCGGTGCCGACGGAGGCCGCGATGGCGCCGACGATCAGCATGAGCCAGGCGAGGGTGGCCGACGCGCCGCGTTTTTCTTCCGGGGCGGCGGTGGCGAGCAGGGCGAGGAAGGACGTGCCGGCCGCGCCGATGCCGATGCCGATGGCGGCGTAGGCCAGCACCCAGACCGCCAGCGCCGTGCCGGTGGGCAGGCCGACGGCCCAGGCGGCGGCCGTGACGGCCGAGGCCAGGAGCGCCATGCCCCAGAGGATCACGGGGACGCGTCGGCCCGCGGCATCGGAGCGGTGGCCCCAGGCGGGGCGGGTGATCTGGACGGCGTAGTGTAGCGCGACGAGCAGACCCGGCAGGATCGCGGGCAGGGCCAGTTCCACCGTCATCAGCCGGTTGAATAAGTTGACCGGTAGGGCGGCCATGGCGCCGATGGCGGCATTCACCAAGCAGAGGCGGAGAATGCCGGACCAACCGAGCATGTCAGAGTCCCCCCAGCGCGGTCGCGGCGACCATCATGCCGGAGACGGAAAGCAGGACACCCGTCCCGTTGAACCAGGGCGCCAGGGCCTTGGGATCGCGGAGCATCTTGCGCATGGCAAGGAGTTGCAGCGCCACGAGGGCCGTGATGATCGCGCCGTGGATCGGCCGATCCCAGGCGAACAGCGCGGCGATGACCACGAGTTGCGGCAGGAGCATGATGGCGCAGGCGATGCGGGCGGCGCGGTCGGGGCCCAGGGTGACCGGCAGGGATCTGATCCCCATCTCCCGGTCGCCTTCCAGAGCCTTGAAATCGTTGAATGTCATGATGCCGTGGGCGCCGATGCCGTAGGCCAGTGCGACCAGGACAATCCGCCAATCGGGCGCGCCCGCCAGAACGACGGCGCCGGTGATCCAGGGCAGGGTTTCATAGCTGAGGCCGACGAGACCGGGCCCCCACCAGCCCGACCGCTTCAATCGGATCGGTTCGGCCGAATAAGCCCAGGCGGCGGCAACCGCGACCAGGGTTGCCGCGAAGCCCCAAGGGCCGAGCATCCAGCCCACGACGAGGGACAAGGCCGACATGAGAAGGGCGATCCACAGCCCCCAACGACCAGGGACGCGGCCCGACGGGATCGGCCGGTTGGGTTCGTTGATGGCATCGACATGGCGGTCGCACCAATCATTGGCCGCCTGACTCATCCCGCAGACAATCGGGCCCGCGAGGACGAGGCCGAGCACGACCAGAAACGGGGAGGACAGGGGCGAGACACCGGAGGAAACCGCGCCGCACAGATAGGCCCACATGGGCGGGAACCAGGTGACAGGTTTGATGAGGCGCAGCAGGGCCGCGGGTTCGGGCCAACGTCGGTCTGGAAACGTCGTAATCGCGGTCATGGACGGAGACTACTCCATCCACCCAATGTGTCAAATCAGATTTACAGTGATCGTGTCAGTCTTCGTCGCGATTTAGCAAGCCGAATTTCCGCAATTTGACGTAGAGGCTCTGACGGCTGAGGCCCAGCATTTCTGCGGCCGCAACGCGATTGTTGTTGGTCAGTTCGACCGCGCGGGCGATGCACTGCTTTTCGATCACATCGGTCATTGACGCGACGATATCGCGCAGGGGCATGGACCCGACGAGTTCGGTCATGCCCGATGCGACCTCGGCCGATGGCTCGCCCGAGGCGCCCATATCGCGCAGGGCTTCGAGTCCCGACGTGTCACGAATGACGAAAGCATGGCCCCCGGTCTTTAGTTCCGTCGCGCCAATTTCCACGGGCACCCGGACCCCGTAGGTCGACACGAAGCGCGTCGCATAGATGTCCGGTCCGGACGCATCGGTCATGGTTTTCAGATCGACGCTGCCGCGACCCAGAAAAGCGGTGATGTCCTTGCCGCGAACTTCGCTGAGACCGTCTGCATCGGCGAGCGACAGGAAGGCTTCGTTCACATCCATCAGCCGGCCCTGATCATCCACGAAGGCGACGGCATCGGGCATCTGGTGGTAGAGATCCGCCAGACGGGCGGCAGCGGCGCTGTCGGCCGAAAGATCGTCACCCGGCAAAATCCGGCAGAGCAGAACCCGCTCCCCGGCGTTGCGGAAGAGTTGGGGAACGATCCGCACCGTGTCGGCCCGGCGGGTCTCGACCGTCAGACCGGCATTGTCCCCCTGGCCGGCCACATTGCAAAGCGCTTCGATAAACTCGGCGCGGCGGCGGCCTTCGAATTCCTGAGTGAAGGCGACACCCGTCATCGGCTGGTCGCCCGCGCCCAGAAGCCGGGCCGCGGTGCGGTTGGCATCCAGGATGCGCCCGCCAGCCACATCGACGAGCGCGAGACCATCGCGGGACGCTTCCATCACAACGCGAAAACGGGTTTCGATAACCCGCTGGGTTTCGTAATCCCGTTCCAGAGCGACTTGGGCTTTCACCAATCGCTGCTGCAATTCGGCAACCGGTCGCAGATCACGGCCAAGCATCAGAATCCGGCCTTCACGCCCTGTCTGATGGAACGTGTACCGAATGGGGAAATCCCAGGTTGCGCCGTCGGCATGATTGACTTCGATTGCGACGGGACGGTCGGCGCGGTCTTCGATGACCGCCGCCAGATGGCGCAGAACCTTTTCTTCGCTGTCCCGCGCCAGGAAATCTTTGATATTGCGACCTTCCCAGTGATCCATGCGCCCCAGCGCAGAGTTCAGGGGGTTGGTCATCACCGACAGGATGCGGCCGTTTTGGGAGACGAGGATCGCCAGATCAGCGGCCGTCGCAACGATGTCGGCGAAGTGTTCCGGCGCGATGCGGGGGCCAGAACGTTCGTTCCAGAAGTCGCTTTCTCGCGTGCTCATTTGCCGGTCCCCGTCGTTAGACTATCGGGCGTTCATCATCACAAAGCATCGGTCACTGCTTTCT
>JBCDCS010000294.1:0-4106 GCA_039181205.1 Pseudomonadota bacterium | reverse complement strand
GCGCAAGGTCTTGCCTGACCGCGTCTTGGGCAGACGATCCACCACCGCGGCCATCTTGAAGGCCGCGACCGGCCCGATCTTCTCCCGCACCAGGGACACGCATTCGGCGACCACATCGGACTCGACCCGGTCCACCCCATGGGTCAGGCAGAGCAGACCCACAGGCACCTGCCCCTTCAACGTATCCGCCGCGCCGATCACGGCGCATTCGGCCACGTCCGGATGGGTGGCCAGCACCTCTTCCATGGCGCCCGTGCTCAGGCGGTGCCCGGCCACGTTGATGACGTCATCGGTGCGCGCCATGATCCAGAGGTAACCATCCTCATCGATGATCCCCGCATCACCAGTCTCGTAATACCCGGGGAAGGTCTCCAGATAGCTCTTCTTGAACCGCGCCTCGGCATTCCACAGCCCCGGCAGCGTCCCCGGCGGCAGGGGTAGCTTCACCGTCACCGCCCCCAGGGTCCCGTTCGGCACCTCCTCGCCCCCGTCGTCCAGAACCCGAACGTCGTATCCCGGCATCGGCACCGCCGGCGAGCCGAGCTTCGGCGTCAGCTTCTCCAACCCCATCGGATTGGCCGCGATGGCCCACCCCGTCTCCGTCTGCCACCAATGGTCGATGACGGGCACACCGGTCATCTCGCCGATCCATTCAACCGTATCCGGGTCCGCCCGCTCGCCCGCCAGATAAACATGGCGCAACTGGGAAATATCATGCCCCGCCATGAGCTTGCCTTCGGGGTCTTCCCGCCGCACGGCGCGAAAGGCGGTGGGCGCGGTGAAGAAATTCACCACGTCATGGTCCGCAATCACCCGCCAGAAGGTCGACGCATCGGGCGTCCCCACTGGCTTGCCCTCGAAGACGATGGTCGTGCAGCCATGGACCAGCGGTGCGTAGCAGATGTAGCTGTGTCCCACGACCCAGCCCACATCGGACGCCGCCCAGTACACCTCGCCGGGCCGGGTGTCGTAGACATTGTCCATGGACCAATCGAGCGCCACCAGATGCCCGCCCGTGGCGCGGATCACGCCCTTGGGTGCCCCGGTCGTCCCGCTGGTATAAAGGATGTAGGCCGGATGGCTCCCCTCGACCGGCACGCACTCCGCCGGCGCGGTATCGGCCACGAACCCGGCCCAGTCCACATCCCGCGGCCCCAACTCAGCCCGCCCTTGGTCCCGCTGCAAGATCACGCAGAACTCGGGCTTATGCGCCGCCATCTCGATCGCCTCGTCGAGCAGTGGTTTGTAGGCGACCACCCGTCCCGGCTCGATCCCGCAGGACCCCGCCAGCACGGCCTTCGGCTGGGCATCATCGATCCGCACTGCCAATTCCCGCGCTGCGAAACCGCCGAAGACCACCGAATGCACCGCCCCGATCCGCGCGCAGGCCAGCATCGCCTCCACCGCCTCGGGCACCATGGGCATGTAGACGATCACCCGATCCCCTTTGCCCACGCCCTTTGCCGCCAACGCACCCGCCAGCCGCGCCACCCGATCCTGCAATTCGGCATAGGTGATCTTGGCGACCGTGTCTGTCACGGGCGAGTCGTAGATGATCGCCACCCGGTCCCCGTGCCCCGCCGCCACGTGCCGATCCACGGCGTTATGGCACCCGTTCAGCATCCCATCGGCGAACCAGACGGGCACCGGCCCGCCCACATCCTGCAGTGCGCTCGACGGCATCCGATCCCAATCGATGCGCCGGGCCTCCTCCATCCAGAACCCTTCGGGATCGTCCTTGGCCCGCTGCCACGCCCGCTTCCAGCCCATCGGTCTCTCCCCGTCCAATCGCCGGAGCATCTAGGGCCGCCCGTTGCCACCACGCAAGACCTTGACCCACCCCCGGCCCCAGGCAGACTGTAATGCACAAGGGAGGTTCGCCATGTCACAGCCAAATGTGGAGGGGTTCTTCGACCCCGGCACCAACACCATCAGCTATCTCATCGACGACGGAAGCACCTGCGCGGTGATCGATCCGGTCCTGGATTTCGACATGGCCTCGGGCCACACCTCGACCGCCTCGGCCGACCGCCTGGCCGAGGCCATCGCCGACCGGGGCCTGACCCTCGACTGGCTCCTGGAAACCCATGTCCATGCCGATCACCTCTCCGCCGCGCCCTACCTGCAGGAGAAGCTCGGCGGCAAAATCGGCATCGGCGCCGAAATCGTCACCGTGCAGGACACCTTCGGCAAGATCTTCAACGAAGGCACGCGTTTCCAAAGGGACGGCTCCCAATTCGACGCGCTCTTCCGCGAAGGCGACACGTTCCAGATCGGCACCATCCCGGTCCACGTCCTGCACACGCCCGGCCATACGCCCGCCTGCCTGACCTACGTGGCGGGCGACGCCGCCTTCGTGGGCGACACTATGTTCATGCCCGATTTCGGCACCGCCCGCTGCGACTTCCCGGGCGGCTCGGCGGAGGCGCTCTGGGATTCCATGCAGAAGATCCTCGCCCTCCCCGATGAGACCCGCATCTTCGTCGGCCACGACTACAAGGCCCCCGGCCGCGACGACTTCGCCTGGGAAACCACGGTCGCCGCCGAAAAGCGGAACAAGCACCTGACCGAGGGCCGCGAGGCCTTCCTCAAACTCCGCCAAGACCGCGACGCCACCCTCGGCGCACCTAAACTCATCCTGCCCTCCCTGCAGGTGAACATGCGCGGCGGTCGCATGCCCGAGCCCGATGCCGATGGCACCGTGACCCTGAAACTGCCCCTCAACCGCCTGTAGAATGGGGTTCCACCCCATTTTCACCCAACTCCTCCCGAACTAAGCGCCAATGGACATCATCTGGACGACACCCAACATCCTCCGCGCCCTCGCGGGCGGTGTCATGATCGGCGCCGCGGCCGCGCTCCTGCTTCTGGTGAACGGCCGCATCATGGGTGCCTCCGGCCTCTTGGGCGGGCTCATCGACGGCACCGGCGATATGCCTCGCGAACGCCTGGCCTTCCTGGCGGGCCTCGTCGGCACGCCCCTGATCCTCGTCGCCCTGACTGCCCCACCGCCCACCAATATCGACACGCCCTGGCCGACGCTCATCGGCGCCGGTCTTCTGGTCGGCATCGGCACCCGCCTGGGCGCGGGCTGCACATCGGGCCACGGGGTCTGCGGCCTCTCGCGCTTCTCGCCCCGCTCCGCCGCCGCGACAGCCACCTTCATCGCCGCAGGCATCCTCACCGTCCGGGCCTTCGGATGAGGATCATCATCGCCACCCTCTCCGGCGCGCTCTTCGGTGCGGGCCTCCTGTTTTCGGGCATGACCGACACCGAGAAAGTCCGCGGCTTCCTCTCGCTCCTCGGCCCCCATCCCTGGAACCCGACGCTCGCCTTCGTCATGGGCGGCGCCATCCTGCCCATGCTCCTCGCCTGGCGCCTGACCCCGTCCCGCGCGCCGCTCCTCGCCCCCGCCTGGCCCGAGCGTCTGACCGGCCTCGACATGCCCCTCATCGCTGGCGCCGTGCTTTTCGGCATCGGCTGGGGTCTCGTCGGCCTCTGCCCGGGTCCCGCCCTGGCGGCCCTGCTCTGGGGCGGAGCCGAAGTGGCCGTCTTCACAATATCCATGGCGGCGGGCATGATCGTCCTGCCCCGCCTCCGCAGGATTGCTTGATGGATCTCCGCCCCCTTTCCGACACCCACGCCGTCGCCCCGATGATCGAGCCCGACGATCTGGCCACACTCGCCGCCGAGGGCTACACGGCCATTATCTGTAACCGGCCGGATGCCGAGGTTCCGCCCAGCCATCAGGCGGCCGCCATGCAGACTGCGGCCGAAGCGGCAGGCCTCGCCTTTACCTACAACCCGATCACCATGCCGAGCCTCACGCTCGACGCCGTCGAAGAACAGGCCGACGCGCTCGATGGCAAGACGCTGGCCTATTGCGCCTCCGGCACCCGATCCGCGATCCTCTGGGCCCTCGCCCAAGCCGGTAAGATGCCCGCCGATGCCATCCTCGCGGCGACCGCCCAGGCCGGATATCAGCTCGACACCCTGCGGCCCCAGATCGAACAATTGGAGAAACAGGCATGAGCGACGCCTCCCATTGGCACGACCTGGCGCAAGGCCGCCGCTGGCATGATATGGGCGGGGACGCGGCCGGCCCG
>JBCDCS010000293.1:0-4115 GCA_039181205.1 Pseudomonadota bacterium | reverse complement strand
GGCATGCCGATCCCCGCCGTGCCGGAGGCCCTGTCGAAGGGCGTGATCGAGGCCACGACCATGCCGTGGGAAGTGACCGAGGCGCTGAAGGTGCCAGAATTGGTGACGTTCCACACCGAGTTCGAAGGACCGATGCTCTATACGGTGACCTTCGTGCTGGCGATGAACAAGGCCAAGTATGACAGCCTGCCCGACGATCTGAAGCAGGTGATCGACGACAATTCCGGGTTGGAATTCTCGATCTTCGCCGGCTCTGAGATGGCGGCGTCCGACGGTCCGTCCCGGCAACTCGCCGTGGATGCGGGCAATTCGATCCTGACCGTGTCCGAGGCCGACGCCGCCGTTTGGCGCGAAACGGCGGAACCCATCTATGCGGCCTGGATCGCCGAGATGGAGGCGAGGGGCATCGACGGCCAGGCGCTGATCGACGACGCCCGCCGATTGATGGCGGAGCAGGGGTCCTAATCGGTCGATCGAACGCGAAGGCCGCGCCGTCCGGGCGCGGCCTTTATCTTGGGGGGATCGGACATGTTGGCACGGATCATCGAGGCCCTGGCCCGGGCGATGGCCATCCTGGGGGGGCTGGTGCTGACGGCGCTGGTCGCCATGACCTGTCTCAGCATCGCAGGGCGCTGGCTGAACGGTGTGTTGAACACCGGGCCGTGGGAAGGGGCCGCTTGGGCGGACGGGCTGCTGTCACTTGGGATCGGACCGATCACCGGTGACTTCGAATTGGTCGAAGCCGGGATGGCCTTCGTGATCTTCGCCTTCCTGCCGATCACGCAACTCCACGGCGCCCATGCCAGCGTCGACATCTTCACCCGGGGGTTCGGCGAGAAAGTGAACCGGGGCCTGTCCGCGCTCTGGGCGGTCCTGTTTGCCGCCGTGCTGATTCTGATCGCGCGACAGCTTTGGCTCGGCACCCAGGACAAGGCGCAATACGGCGAGACCACGTTCCTGATCCAATTCCCGATCTGGTGGGCCTATGCCGCCTCGCTAGCCGGCGCAGTGATTGCGGCGTTGACGGCCTGCTATGTGGCCGCCGTGCGCGTGGCCGAGGCGATGACCGGCCAGCCGATCCTCCCTGATGAGGGGGCCGGGAATTGACCGACCTCGCCATCGGGCTCTGGTCATTTCCGGCGTTGCTGGCGCTGATCTTCCTGCGTGTGCCCATCGGGCTCGCCATGTTCGTGACCGGCTTGGTGGGGCTTTGGATTGTCACGGATGGGCCGCTTGTGGCGCTGAGCCGGCTGAAGAACGAGACCTATTCGACCTTTTCCAGCTATTCCCTGTCGATCATTCCGATGTTCCTG
The DNA here is from genome assembly GCA_039181205.1 of Pseudomonadota bacterium. Classification (GTDB taxonomy): domain Bacteria; phylum Pseudomonadota; class Alphaproteobacteria; order Rhodobacterales; family Rhodobacteraceae; genus Jannaschia. Next base: position 2,802 of record JBCDCS010000293.1, on the reverse strand, counting down.
CTCATGGGCCAATTCGCGACGCTTGGGGGGATGTCCCAGGCGCTCTTCCGGGCGGCGGAGGGCTTTCTCGGCCACCGGCAGGGTGGCGTCGCCATGGCGGCCGTGGGGGCCTGTGCGGGGTTCGGGGCGATCTGCGGGTCGTCTTTGGCGACGGCCGCCACGATGGGTCGGGTCGCGCTGCCGGAGCTGCGGCGATACGGCTATGACGGTGGGTTTTCGACGGCGACGCTGGCGGCGGGGGGGACGCTGGGCATCCTGATCCCGCCCTCGGTGATCCTGGTGATCTATGCGATCCTGACCGAGCAAAATATCGCGAAGCTGTTCGTGGCGGCCATCGTGCCCGGTCTGTTGGCGGCCCTGGGATACGTCATCGCCATATCGATCTATGTGCGGGTGAACCCGGGCTCCGCCGGGACCCGCGCGACCATCCCCGGTCGGGAGCGGCTTGCGTTGCTGGTGGCGGTTTGGCCGGTTCTGTTGGTCTTCATTGCCGTGGTCGGTGGCATTTACGGGGGCATCTTTACGCCGACGGAAGCGGCGGCTGTGGGCGCTCTGGGGACCGGGTTGATCGCTTTGGCCAATGGCGGTCTGAATGGCCGGACGCTGGTCGAGAGCTTCATGATCACCGCCAAATCTTCGGCCATGATCTTCTTCATCGTGCTGGGCGCGGCGTTCTATAACGGGTTTCTGGCTCTGACCCAGGTGCCGCAGGAAATGTCGGCCTGGGTGGTCGCACAAGGCTATGCGCCACTGACCGTCTTGGCGGTGATCTTGGTGTTCTATTTGATCTTCGGCTGCCTGATGGATTCGCTCAGTATGATCCTGCTGACGGTGCCGATCTTCTTTCCCGTCATTTCGGCCCTGGACTTCGGGATGACGCCCGAACAGGTGGCGATCTGGTTCGGCATCCTGGTTCTGATCGTGGTCGAGGTCGGGCTGATCACGCCCCCGGTGGGGATGAACCTGTTCATCATCAACGCCATGGATCGGGCCACGCCGATGCTGCAGACCTATCGTGCGGTGCTGTATTTCATCGGGTCCGACATCGTGCGGGTGGTGATCCTGGTGGCGTTTCCGGCGATCACGTTGTTTTTGATCTGAGAGCGCCGGGGCTCTGCCCCGGACCCCGGGATATTTGTCAAAGGAAGAAGTGAGGGCCCATGTTCACACTTGGGGAACTTGAAGACGCCGCCGCTCTGGTCCACCGATCGGTTCCGTCGTCCCCAGCCCTGCGCTGGCCGCTTCTGGACCGGGCGACGGGCGCGAAGGTCGTGGTCAAGCACGAGAACCACAATCCGACCGGTGCCTTCAAAGTGCGGGGTGGGGTGACCTTCATCGACTGGCTGACGCGAACGCATCCCGAAAGCCCGGGGATCATCACGGCTACCCGCGGAAACCATGGGCAGAGCCAGGCGCGGGCGGCGGTGGCGGCGGGGCTGAGGGCGGTGGTCTATGTGCCCGAGGGGAACTCGCTCGAAAAGAACGCGGCCATGGAGGCCTGGGGCGCGGATTTGCGCATCCACGGGGCCGATTTCGATGTCGCGCGGGAGGAGGCTTTTCGGGTGGCGGAGGCGGAGGGTCTGACCACTGTGCCGCCGTTTCACAAGGAGTTGGTGCGCGGGGTCGCCACCTATGCCTGGGAGCTGCTGTCGGCCCATCCCGAGATCGAGACGCTGTATGTGCCCATCGGTTGCGGGTCGGGCATCTGCGGATGCATTTCCGCCCGCGATGCGCTGGGGCACCAAGCGGAGATCGTGGGCGTCGTGTCTGAGAATGCCCAGACGGCGAAGCTGTCGGTCGAGGCGGGCGAAATGGTGTCGACGAATTCGGCGGATACCTTTGCCGACGGGATGGCCGTGCGCGTGCCGGTGCAGGAGGCGTTGGAGATCTACCGCGCGGGGGCGGCACGGATCCTGGCGGTGTCGGATGCCGAAGTGGCCGATGCGATCCGCCTTTACTGGTCCGCCACCCACAATGCCGCCGAGGGCGCCGGGGCCGCGCCACTGGCGGGCTTGATGCAGGAGCGGGCGGCCATGGCGGGCCGGAACGTGGCCGTCATCCTCTGCGGTGGCAATATCGACGCGCCGAAATTCGTGGAGGTCCTGTCGGGCGGTGTTCCGGCGCCCTAGGGCGTTTCCAACGTGACCTTGGGGGACAGGGCCTGAGGCGAAATCTTCAGGGTGAGGATGGCGGGGCGACCGGCCGTTCGGGCCCGCTCCAAGGCGGCGGGGAAATCGGCATTGGACGTGACCGTTTCGCCGTAGCCGCCATAGGCCCGGGCAATCTGGGTGAAATCCGGGTTCACCAAATCCGTCCCGGAGGGGCGTTTGGGGTAGTGCCGCTGCTGGTGCATGCGAATGGTGCCGTACATCCCGTTGTCGGAAATCAAGACGACGATGTTGGCGCCATATTGGGCGGCTGTGCCGAATTCCTGCATCACCATCTGAAAGCAGCCGTCGCCAGCGAGGCAGATGACCTCGGTTTCCGGCTTGGCCAACTTGGCGGCCACGGCGGCGGGCAGGCCGTAGCCCATGGAGCCGGAGGTGGGCGCAAGCTGCGTGCGCCAGGAGCGGTAGCGGTAGTAGCGATGCAGCCAGGCGGCGTAGTTCCCGGCGCCGTTCGTGATGATCGCGTCGTCGGGCAGCGTCGCGCTGAGATGGTGGATCACCTGTTCCAGTTGCAGATCGCCCGGCGTCGGCTGCGGCCTTTGCCAGGCCTCGTAGGAGGCGCGGGCCTGGGCGATCCAGTCCTGCCGGTCGCGGGTCGGCCGGCTTGCGGCCTTGGCCAGTTGGCGCACGACCT
>JBCDCS010000292.1:0-4142 GCA_039181205.1 Pseudomonadota bacterium | reverse complement strand
GCATCGTTGAGACGGGCCCAGACGGTTTCGCGCGGGGCGGCGATGGTGCGGGTGCCGGTCAGTTCCATGGGGTCCTCCTCCGTTCTGGCCAGTCTTGGCGCGAGGGCGCGGGGCCCGCAAGCGCGATCAGACCTCGGCGGCGGCCAGGCGGCGGTTGCGGCGGATGGTCAGAAGGATGGCGACGACACTGGCCGTGCCGGACGCGACCATGATCAGGATGAGGGGCAGGGCGCCGCCGCCGAGCGTCAGGAGCTTGCCCGCGATGACCGAAAGCGCCGCCCCCCCGCCGATCATCATCGAGCCGCCGAGACCCGAGGCCGTGCCCGCCAGATGCGGCCGGACAGACAGCATGCCCGCGGTGGCGTTGGGGATGACCATGCCGTTGCCGAGGCCCACGAAGGTGATGAAGCCGAAGAACAGCCAGTGGGAGGTCAGTCCGATCAGCGTGAGGACCAGCAGGAGTGTGAGGCCGGTGACCTGGCCGATGGCGCCCCAGAAGACCATGCGGTCGACGCCGAAGGTCTGGGAATAGCGCCCGGAAATGCCGTTGCCGATGAAGTAGCCCAGGGCGGGTGCCCCGAAGAAGATGCCCAAGGTGGCCGGGTCCATGCCGAAAACCTCGGTCCCCACATAGGGCGCGCCGCCCAGATAGGCGAAGAAGGCGCCCGAGGCGAAGGCGGAGGCGGCGCAATAGCCCCAGAAGCGCGGCGAGGTCAGGAGTTCGGGATATTGGCGGACCTGGTCGCGGAAATTGCCGCCCGCCATGGGGGCGGTTTCGCCCAGGTCGTGATGGGTCAAAGCATAGAGCGCGACGCCCACGGCCAGGAGCAGCCAGAAGTTGGATTGCCAGCCGAAATAGGCTTCGAGCACGCCGCCGATGGCCGGGCCGATCATCGGGACGACGGACATGCCCATGGTGACGTAGCCCAGCATCGAGGCGGCTTTGTCCTGGGGGTAGAGGTCGCGGATGACGGCGCGGCTGAGCACCATGGCGGTGACGATGGCGGCCTGGGCCATGCGGAAGAACAGGAAGATTTCGATGGTAGGGGCGAAGAGGCAGCCGATCGTCGCCAGGATGAAGAGCGCGATGCCCCAGAGGATCACCGGGCGGCGGCCGAAGCGGTCGGAAAGTGGGCCGACGATGAGTTGCAGAACGGCATTGATGCCCAGGTAAAGGCCGACCGAGAGCTGCATGATGCCGTAGGTGGTGTCGAACCAGGCCGTCATGGCGGGCAGGGACGGCAGGAAGATGTTCATGGCCAGCGTCGAGGTGCCGACCAGAGCCACGAGCGTGAGGATATGGGGCGGGCTGCGATGCGCCGTTTCGGAAGCGTTGGTGGTGGCCATGCAGACGGAGGTATGCCGCTGGGACGGGCCTGTCCAATGCCGTCTTCGCACAGGGCGGTGTGCGGCGGCGTCGGGCTTCGATGTTTGCGCGAATGGGCTCGTTTCGGCACGATTCGACCCCTGAGGATGGGATTTCGCTTTTCCCGCCATGCCGCGGCGCGTAACGAAGGGGACAAAGGAGAGGTGCGATGAAGGATATCCTGGAAGAGTTGGACGGCCGCCGGGACGAGGCGCGGGCCGGGGGCGGCCAACGCCGGATCGACGCGCAGCATGCGAAGGGCAAGCTGACGGCGCGGGAGCGCATCGAGCTTCTGCTCGACCCCGACAGCTTCGAGGAATTCGACATGTTCGTCGCACATCGGTGCACCGATTTCGGGATGGACGAGGAGCGGCCCGCGGGCGACGGCGTGGTGACCGGGTGGGGCACGATCAACGGGCGGCTGGTCTATGTGTTCAGCCAGGATTTCACGGTGATGGGTGGCTCGGTGTCGGAGACGCACGGTGCGAAGATCGTCAAGATCCAGGATATGGCGATCCAGAATGGTGCGCCGGTGATCGGGATCAACGATTCCGGTGGCGCGCGGATCCAGGAGGGGGTGGCGTCGCTCGCCGCCTATGGCGATGTGTTCCAGCGGAATATCGACGCGTCCGGCGTGGTGCCGCAGATCAGCGTGATCATGGGGCCGTGTGCGGGGGGCGCTGTCTATTCGCCGGCGATGACCGATTTCATCTTCATGGTGCGGGACACGTCCTACATGTTCGTCACCGGCCCAGACGTGGTGAAGACGGTTACCAATGAGGTGGTCACGGCCGAGGAATTGGGCGGGGCTGCCGCCCATACCAAGAAGTCGGGCGTGGCGGATTTGGCGTTCGAGAACGATGTGGAGGCCCTGGCGGAGGTGCGGCGGCTGGTGGATTTTCTGCCTCTGTCCAACCGGGAGGTGCCACCGGTCCGGCCGTTCTTCGACGATCCGGATCGGGTGGAGGAGAGCCTGGACACGCTGGTGCCGGACAATCCGAACGCGCCCTACGATATGCGCGAGTTGATCGTGAAGCTGGCCGATGAAGGGGATTTCTTCGAGCTGCAGCCGGATTATGCGGGCAACATCCTGACCGGGTTCATCCGGCTCGAAGGGCGCACGGTGGGCGTGGTGGCGAACCAGCCGTTGGTCTTGGCGGGGTGTCTGGACATCGATTCAGCGCGGAAGGCGGCGCGTTTCGTGCGGTTTTGCGACGCCTTCGAGATCCCGCTGCTGACGCTGGTGGATGTGCCGGGGTTCTTGCCGGGGGTGAGCCAGGAATATGGTGGGGTGATCAAGCACGGGGCGAAGCTGCTCTTCGCCTATGGCGAGGCGACGGTGCCGAAGGTGACGGTGATCACGCGGAAGGCCTATGGCGGGGCCTACGTGGTCATGGCGTCGAAGCACCTGAAGGGCGATTTCAACTATGCCTGGCCCACATCCGAGATCGCGGTGATGGGGTCGAAGGGGGCGGTGGAGATCCTCTATCGGTCGGAATTGGGGGATGCCGACAAGATCGCGGCGCGGACAAGCGACTATGAAGATCGCTTCGCAAATCCTTTCGTGGCCGCGGAAAAAGGGTTCATCGACGAGGTGATTCAGCCGCGCAACACCCGGCGGCGGATCGGGCGGGCCTTCGCGTCGCTCAGAACCAAGAGCGCGCAGCGGCCGTGGCGGAAGCACGACACGATCCCGCTGTAAGCCATGGGCGTCGAGCCGCAGATTGCCTTCATTGATGCCATGGCAGCCAGATACCGGCTGTTCGCGTCTGCGCCCGGTGCGGTCTTCGTGGGCGCCCTCGCGCTGATGCGGCTTCCGGGTAGCGAATTGTCCAGTATATTCGTGTGGATCGGAACGCTTGCCATACTTGTTTCGGGCTATGGGCTGATTTGTTCAGGCTTTGCGTCCGCCCGTTTGAAGTGGATCAAGGTGTGTGCGTTGCGGTCCCCGATTGCCGATCCGTTGCCACCTTTTGAAGAGAGGGCACCGTCAAAGGACGCCCTGACGCGCTGGCTTAATCGGGGCCTCGAAAAGGAACCGGGCCGGTCGGACTGGGTCTTCGCACAGATCACCGGATTTAATCGCCAAGTCGATCGGGTGGAAGATTTGACAGTTTCCAAACTGGAGATGGAGCTGGAAGGCTGCGAAACGCGGGCGCTCGGCTCAATGGTCGCGTCGGTCGTGTTCTTCGGGATGCTTCTGGCGATCTATATGGTGGACCTGGTTGCATGAAAGGGTGGGTGCGGGACGGCCGGGGCTGGTTCGAATCCCGGGAGGGCGAGACATATGCGATCGCGCGGCGGGTGCCGGTTCGGTGGGATTTGCGGGTGGAGACGCGGCTGCCGGAGATGGGGCGGCGGCGGCTGGCCCATGCGGTGCGGCAGGACATGTGGCGGATGTTGCGGAATGTTCGGGGGTTCCAGCCGGCGGTGGAAGTGACGCGGGTGGCGGACGGGCTGCGTCTGGTCGCGGGGGGCGCGGTTGCGGGCGCGGTGCCGCCGGACGCGGCCGGACGGATTGCGTGGATGTTGGACGACCGGGGGCACCGGGCCGCCTGGGCCCGAAGCGCGGGGCATCGCAAATGACGGGGGCGGCAGGATGATCCGGTGGCTTTTGCTGATGCTGGCGCTCGCAAGCCCGGCCTGGGCCGAAGGCGGGCCGCCGTCGGGCCAGCCCATCGTGCTCTGGCAAGTGCTGTGGGAGCGTGTGGAGGGGGCGGGCACCCAGGCCGTCATGCGCTTCATCGCCCCCCAGATCGCCCGGGAGGGCGGTTCG
>JBCDCS010000291.1:0-4179 GCA_039181205.1 Pseudomonadota bacterium | reverse complement strand
GCGCAATTCCGATGTCTTGAGATCGGTGCGAGGTCCGGTGAGGACGAGGCCTTCGGCTTGGGCGATGGCGGCGCGCAGCGGGTCGTCCAAGCTGAGCAAGCCGGGGATCAGGATCAGGGCATACCCGTCGAGCGTGGCCATGTCGGGGGGCAGGATGTCGATGCTCAGGCCGAGGGACCGGAGCGCGCGATAGAACTGAAAGCATAAGGCGAAATGGTCGAAGCCCGCGCCCTGGGGCTGCACTTCCCAGGCCCATTGGGACACATAATCGAAGACCAGTGCCACCTTTGCTTGGGCGTTTTGGACCTCCGGCGCATCCTGCAATTCCACCGCCACCTGCAGCGCTTCGTACCAGGCATGCCCCGGCCCATCGTCAGGGCGCCGCAGGCCCGCATGTTGCTGCTCCTGGGCGAACGGGGCTTGGCGCCAGCGGAACCAGCAGACCGTTTCGGCGCCATGGGCAAACGCCTCCCACGTCCAAAGCCGCACCATCCCGGGCAAGGGTGCCGGATTCCAAGGAGCCCAGTTCACCGGGCCGGGCTGTTGCTCCATGACCCACCAGCGGCCTTTGCCGACGGCGCGGTAGAGGTCGTGATGGAAGGCTTGGAAGTCTGGATCACCTTGCCGCAGATAGGCGCGGTCCCCATCCGGGACGCGGTCCAGAAGGAACCCCATCGGGTAGCTGTCCCACGCGGCGATGTCCAAATCGGCCCCTACGGCATAATGGTCGAAATCGAAGATCCGGCCCATGTAATTGTGGGAGATCGGAGCATCGGAATGGGCCCGGATCGCCTCGGCCTGCGCCCGGTTCCAGCGCATCACCTGGTCCGAGGCAAAGCGCCGGAAGGCCAGCGCATGGGCCGGGTTCGACTCCGTCACGGTCAGGTTCGGGAGGTCGATTTCGGACCAATCGGCATAGTCCATCGACCAGAACACGTTTCCCCAGGCGGCATTGAGCGCCTCAGGCGTCTGATACCGGTGGCGGAGCCAATCGCGGAACGCATGGCCGGCCGCGTCCGAGTAACTGATCGTGGTGTCGTGGCAGCCATATTCGTTGTCGACTTGCCAGGCTGACACGCGGTCGCCGTATCGTTCGGTCATCAGGCCCGCCATCCGCGCGGCGTCGTCGCGGTAGCCGGTGTGGCTGAAGCAATAATGCCGGCGCGATCCGAACTTGCGCGGCCGGCCCTCGGCATCGACGGCCAGCATGTCGGGCCAGCGATCCAGCATCCAGCGGGGTGGCGTGGCAGAGGGAGTGCCCATGACGACCTTGAGGCCCGCGCCCACCAACGCGTCCACGGCCCGGTCGAGCCAGGCCCAATCGTAGTCACCAGGCTGCGGCTCCAGTTTCGCCCAGGCGAATTCGCCAATCCGCACCCATGTCAGGCCCAGTTCGACCATGCGGGCGATATCGGTAGCCCACATCTCCTCGGGCCATTGCTCGGGGTACCAGCAGACGCCGAGCGTGCGTTTCACAGCACGACCTTCCGCTCCTTAAGGCCGGTGATGTCCATGTCAGCCGCCCAGGTCCGTCCGCTGCCGGGCATGGGCGCCAGGGCGTCTTCGGATAGCCCTTCGGTGGCCGAAGTCACGAACATGGTGCGAAGGTCTGCGCCGCCGAAAGCCGGGCAACTGGTCTGTGCCGCGCCGCAGAGCACGGCCCGCCGGAACTTGCCGTCGGGGCCATGGCAGGCCACGCGGCCGACGCCCCATTGGGCGATCCAGATGTTACCCGCCGCATCGCAGACAGCGCCATCGGGGTTGAGACCCATGCCCGAGAAATCGAGGAACACCTCGCGTCGGCCCGATGGCCAACCGGCCCGGTCGATGGCCTGCCGCCAGATCACCCCTTTGGCCGTGTCGGTGAAATAGGCGAGCGTGCCTTCAGGGGCGAAGCAGATGGAATTGGGGATGGTAATGGCGTGGAACAGCTTGCGGACCTCGCCCCGGAAGTAGCGGTAGATGGCACCGCGCTCCGGTTCCGCCGACTTGCCCATGGTGCCGACCCAGAAGCCACCCACCGGGTCGGCGCGGCCGTCGTTGGAGCGGGTGACGGTGTCATCGGGTTCCAGGTCGGCGATCTTGTCGCGGTCGCCCGAGGCGATGTCGAAACGCCAGAAGCCGGTTTCGCCCACCACCATCAGCGTATCCCGATCGACCCAGCCGGCGGCGCTGATCATCTCGTCCCATTGCCATTCCAGCGCTTCGTCCCCGTCGCGGGACAGGAGGCGTCTGCCGGTGATGTCGAACCAGAAAAGCTGTTGCCGCTCCGGGTGCCAGAGCGGGCCTTCGCCCAGGTCGCAGACGCGGTCGTCCCAGATCCGGGCGGCGGTCATACCAGGACCCCGGCGCCCATGGCGCGGTCATAGGCGTCAACGATATGGGTGGCGCGTTTGGCGATGTCGTCGATGGACAGGCCCGGGGTGTAGAGCGCGGTGCCCAGACCGAAGCCATCGGCTCCGGCGGTGAGCCAATCGTCGAAATTTTCGGGCCCCGCGCCGCCGACGGCATAGACGGGGTGGGTAGCTGGGAGGACGGCCTTCATGGCCTTGAGTCCACCAGGCCCGGCCATGGAACCGGGGAAGAGCTTCAGGCCCGTGGCACCGGCCTTGATGGCGGCGAAGGCTTCCGTGGGCGTGAAGATGCCGGGCCAGCTTTCGAGGCCCAATTCCCGTGTTCGGTCAATGACTTCGGGATCGCAGTTCGGCGAGACGATCAGGCGCCCACCGGCTTCGGCCACGGCTTCGACTTCGGCCACGGTCAGGACGGTGCCGGCACCAATGAGCGCCGTCTCGCCATGGGCGCCCGCCATGGCGGAGATAGAGCGAAGGGGCTCGGGTGAATTCAGGGGAACTTCGATCGTGGTGATGCCCGCGGCGACCAAAGCCGCGCAGGCGGGTTCTGCGTCGTCGGGCGTGATGCCGCGGAGGATGGCAATCAGAGGTCGTGTCATATCAGGGCCTTGGCGGCTGTCAGGCCTGCGAGCGTGGCGGTTTCGGCGGAAATCAAGCGCGGGGTCAATCCTTGCGATGAAAGGGCGGCCGCATAGGCCGGCGTGGTTCGGTCGGAGCCGGTCACGACCACGTCGCGGCCCAGCCACCAGGGTTTGGTGGCGGCAAGTTCGGCGCCGATCAAGAGCCCGGAGAGGATCGAGCGGGCGGTGGTGGCGTCTTGCCCATGGAGAAGGTCGGCGGCGCGGAGCTCGAAAAGGCGGGCGGTGAGGATTTCGGGGCGGGAGAGCGCATCGGAGACCGCGTCGAGAAACGGGGCCTCGGACCAGCCATCGCCCGGGAGCGAGTGGCGAAGAACCGTTTGTTTTGAAATAGTTGAGAAGAGCTCGCCGGTCAGGGTGGTCCGGAAGCTGACGATCTCCCCGGCGGAGATGTGGGCCCATTTGGTATGGGTCCCGGGGAGGCAGGCGACGCCGTCGAAATCTTCGATTTCACTCAGGATGCCGGCGATCTGGGTTTCTTCGCCGCGCATGACGTCCGCGTGCGGCGCGGTCTGGCGGACGCCGGGAACCAGATGGACGTCCAGCCGCGGATCGTGGGTCTGAACCTGGGTCAAACCGCGGCCCAGGGGTGGGCAGGGAACCGGATTGTAGGGTGCCTCGGCCCAGCCTTGGCGCGAGCCGACCATGCCGCAGGCGATGATCTGCGTCGGACCGTCGAGCCAGTCTTCGATCAGGCTCAGCAAGCTGCTTTCGAACATATCCCGAGTCAAGCGGGACATGCCGTCCTCGCTTTCGCGCGTCTCTTGCGCGGCCCCGTCTGCCATGCGTGTGGCACGCAGGCGGGACGTGCCCCAATCGACGGCGATCCAGTGGCTCATCCCGTGGTCACCACGCCGCCATCCACGACCATGGCTTGGCCTGTCATCATCCGCGACGCCTCGGAAGCCAGGAAAAGCGTTGGGTTTACAATGTCATCGGGCTGGAGGTGGTCCTTCAGGCATTGCCGGTCGAGATGGGCGGCGAGCCCGATCGGATCGGCCCACATGTCGAGCTGTTTCTGGGTCAGCACCCAGCCTGGGGCGAGTGCGTTGACGCGGACTTTGTCGGGGCCGAATTCGCGGGCGAGCGAGCGGGTGAGCGCGGTGATGGCGCCATTGGCGGCGGTGTAGATGGCGTAGCCGGCATTGCCCATCATGTAGCTGATCGAGCTGAAATTGACGATGTGG
>JBCDCS010000290.1:0-4188 GCA_039181205.1 Pseudomonadota bacterium | reverse complement strand
GCTGAGCCACAGGCATCCAACTACGGATGCGAAGTTCCGCGCCATCGTCCACCGCAAGTGTGTCTTCTCGCATCTTCAATCCAACAATGCCCGCGGTAACCACATGGCGATTTCGGGAAACGCGATAACCAGAGAGAGCGCAAAAAGCTGGAGCAGAACGAACGGGATAATCCCTTTGTATATCTGCTGAATCCTGATCCCTTCCGGCGCCGTCGCCTTGAGGAAAAACAGGGCGAAGCCAAAGGGCGGTGTCAGGAAACTCGTCTGCAGGTTTATGGCGATCAGGATCGCGATCCAGTACGCCAGATCGACAGACGCGACATGATCACCGAAATCCATTTGGGTGATGATCGGCATGAAAACCGGCAGGACGATCAGCGTGATTTCTATCCAGTCGAAAAAGAAGCCAAGAACGAAAACAAGACCCAGGATGATCAGGAGCAGCCCCCAGCTTCCCAAGCCGAGCGCATCGACGGCATCGATGATGAGCGCGTCACCGCCAAGCGCGCGGAAGATGTAGGAAAACAGCGTCGCGCCGATGAAGATGCCGAAGATCATCGCGTTGGTTTGTGCAGTCCGGTCAATCACGTCGCGAAAGGTCTGCCAGAAGGCCGCCAAAGATCCGCCCCCGAGTGCCGGCATCGCCATCGTGGCTGCGCCTCCGGTTCCTATCGTCACGGATCCCGGGTCCTGCTCTGCAGTTGAAGACTTGGCGATATCGACAGGCTCAAGCCCCACCATCGGCAGGATCACGAGGTTGACGAATGCCAGCACGGTCGCGCCGAGGGCACCCACGCCCGCCGCCTCTGTTGGGGTGGCGAAACCGAAAAGGATCGACCCCAGAACCAGCACGATAAGAATGACCGGCGGCAAGAAGCTGCGGATGACCATTATGACCGTAGGGCCGAAGCCACGTGGTCCCACATCTTCGGGCAATGGCGGCGCCAGGGATGGGTTCAACGCGCATCTTGCCGTGATGTAGATCGCATAAAGCGCGGCCAGCAGAAGCCCCGGGACAATGGCCGCCATAAACAGGGTCCCGACCGAGCGGGACAGTAGGTCCGCCATGATCACCAGCATGATCGACGGCGGAATGAGGATGCCGAGACAGCCGGAGGAGGCGATCGTACCAGTGGCCAGTTCCGGCGAATACTTCCGCTCCAGCATCACCGGCAAGGCAAGAAGCGTCATCATGACGACCGAAGCCCCGATGATGCCCGTCGTTGCCGCGAGGATGGTGCCCATGACTGTGACCGACAGCGCGAGCCCCCCGGGCACACGGCGCAGCAACACAGCCAAGCAATTCAAAAGGTCCCGGGCCACGCCGGATTTTTCCAGCATCATGCCCATAAACACGAACATCGGCACGGCTGTCAGGATCAGGCTTTCCATGATCCCGCCATAGATGCGCGACGGCAGCGTAGAAAATTGGATGAACATGAATTCACCCATCGCGATGCCGATCAAGCCGAAGGCGAGGCCCACACCCCCAAGGACCCATGCAACCGGATACCCGGTGAAAAGCAGGGCCGCCAAGGTGGCGAACATGATGATGGGAAGAAGGTCACCCATTGATCGTTTCGGTGCGTTGGGCTTGCGGCAACTTTCCGGTCAAACCGGCGACCGCCTTGATGAAGACGGAAAGGCCGGCAAGCCCGATCAGAACGAACAACACGATCAGCCCCGACTTCAAAAGCCAGACCTCGTTTATGCCGTTCCCGGATCGCGACGCCTCACCGATCGCCCAGGACCGCTGCACATAGGGGTAAGCCATCCAGGCCCCGAGAACCGAATACGGGATCAGGAGGACGCCGCACCCAATCGCTTCGATCCAGTATTTCGTCCGCTCCTTTGCGGTCTCCCTGACCAGATCAATACGGACGTGGGTCTGTCGGATGTAAGCGTAGCCAACGACAAGAACGATGGCATAGCTGTGCAGCCAGTATTGTCCTTCTTGCAGGATGGTCGATGTCAGCCCCAGAACTTTCGGCACGCCGAAATAGCGTGTCACGACATCGTAGCAGACGGCCAGAACCAAGCCGACGATGCACCATCCCCCAATGGTTGCGATAATGCCGAGCAGTCGATCAATGAACGCGCTCATTCTGAGAGCGAATGTCATTCCGGTTTCCTTGACAGATTTGGAAAAAGGTTGCGCCTAGCTTGGCGCAACCGTCCCGGGTTCAGTCGAGATATCCGTATTGTGCCCAAACCGCATAATTCTCGCGAAACTCGCTCAGGCTGCCCCAGATTCTATCGAAGTCGGGGTTCGCCGCAATTTCATCGGCCAGGACCTGATCCCAGTTTTCACGGAATGTATTCAGTTGATCTTCCGTCCAACGGTGAATGGTCACGCCCTCGGCTTCCATTTCTTGCAAGGCTTCAAACTGGATTGCCTCACCTTGGGCGAACTCAATCGCAGTCACGGCATCGCAGGTCGTTTCGATGATCGCCTGCTGCTGCTCCGTCAGGCCGTCCCAAACGCCTTTGTTGACGATCAGATCGTGTGGTGTGGCCTGTTGGTGCCAGCCCGGGAAGTAGTAATGCTTCGCGATCTGGTAGAGTCCGGCCCCCTGGTCGATCGCAGGCATGGAGAATTCGGTTGCATCGATCGTGCCGCGTTCCAGCGCGGGGTAGATATCGCCACCGGCCAAAAGCTGCACCTCGACCCCGAGGCGTTCCATGACTTTGCCGCCCAGACCGAAGAACCGCATCCGCAGGCCCTCGAGCTGCGCAAGATCCGTGATTTCCTCCCGGAACCAACCCGATGCTTCGGGCGCAATAATACCGCAGGTGACGCCATGGACCCCGAGCGGGTGGTAAATCTCGTTCCGAAGCTCTTCGCCGCCACCATATCTGAGCCAGGCCAGATACTCACCTGCGGCGGGGCCGAACGGGAATGCGTTAAACAGATTGAGAGCGGAGTTCTTCGATGCCCAAAGCCCCGATGATGCGTGGCCCATATCGACTGCACCGCTGGCCACGGCGTCGAAAAGTTCAAGTGAGGGGACCAACGCGCCCGGCTCGAACATATTGATCTCGATCGTGCCCTCGCCGATGACATTGACCGTATCGACGAACAGCTTCCCGCCCTCCCCAAGTTGGGTCAGCGTGCTTGGATAGAACATCCCCAGGTTCAGTTCGACGGCGTCCTGCGCAGCGACCGGGCTTCCCAGCATCGTCCCTGCAACAGCGGTCGCCGCTACACCTCGGCGTATCGCGTGTTTCATCATTCTCCTCCCATTGCCATTTAACGGAGCCGTCGCGGTGAAAGACGCCGGCGAACACCCAATGGAAAAACGGTAGCTTGACGGATTTCCTCAAGTCAACAAAAATGGAACGTAATCCCGCTGAACGGAACAACGATAATTGCGGAGCTAACAAAGTGTCTCAAGACAGCCCCAAGACGCGTGCGGGAGAAGCGGCCGGACCGCTGGTCGCGCCGCTAGATGACCTTGCATTTGAGAGCCGTGACGATGTCATCACGAAGGACGGCGCCGTTTTCCTCTTGGGGGCACGGTCCGCGTCATCGGGCGTAGAGGCGTTTCCAGCCCGGCCGATCTGTCCGGAAACCGGCGCGCGCGACATGGAGACAGCGCAGTTTGGGCCAACCGCAATGCTCTACTCCTTCGCGACGATCCATGTTTCCGCATCGCGAGACGTTCCATACACGCTCGGATATATTGATTTCCCATCTGGCCTGCGGACTCTCGCGCACGTACGCGCCCCCGACGAGATGTTGCGCTGCGATCTGCCGGTCGTGCTGTGCGCGGGACCAGACGGCGATTGGTGGGTCGAACCCGACGGGGGTGCATCATGACCAGCCGCGCGACCATCATAGGCGCGGGCATGATCCCGATGGGGAAGCACAAAGGATCGAGCTATCCAGGCCTTGCCGTTCCTGCGGTTCTGGAAGCGCTTAGGACCGCAGATCTCTCACCCGGCGACATCGGCACCGTCACGTGCGGCCATGCCTTCGGTGGCATGCTGACGGGTCAACGCATCGTCAAGGATATCGGAATCGGCGGCGTGCCTGTGATGAACGTCGACAACGCCTGTTCGGGCGGAGCCTCGGCCCTGCACCTGGCGGCGCGCGATATCGTAGAGGGGCGGACGGATGTCGCGCTCGCCATCGGTGTGGACAAGCTCACCCAATTCGGGGGCGGCACCCTGCCCCTCGTCGAAGAG
>JBCDCS010000289.1:0-4197 GCA_039181205.1 Pseudomonadota bacterium | reverse complement strand
TGCCACGACAAGCGCGACGCCAATGGCCGCCCAAGCGACCCCATAGAGGATCGTACGGGGCCGGAAGATGTGCTTCCAGACCGGCTGCGCCTGCCAATCCGGGCTGCCATCGGGCACGTCAGACAGCGCCAGGTAATCGATCAACCCGCGTGGCCGGCCGATCTTGTCCATGATCTCGTCGCAGGCATCGATACACAGTGCGCAAGTAATGCAGGCCATCTGCTGACCGTCACGGATATCGATGCCGGTGGGGCAAACGTTCACGCACGCCATGCAGTCGATGCAGTCACCGGCATTGGCATCCCGCTTCTTGCCCCGCGGCTCACCCCGCCAATCGCGGTAGCCGACGGTCAGCGTGCCTTCATCGACCATGGCCGCCTGGATACGCGGCCAGGGGCACATATAGATGCACACCTGTTCCCGCATGAAACCGCCCAGACCCACGGTCGTCGCGGTCAGGATGCCGATCGTCATATAGGCCACCGGGTGGGCCGCCCCCGTCACGACATCGCGCAGCAATGTCGGTGCGTCCGCGAAGTAGAAAACCCAGGCGCCACCCGTGGCCAGCCCGATCAGCGCCCAGATGGTCCACTTGGTGACCCGCAACCGCGTCTTGCGAAAATCCCACTTGGCATTCCACAGCCGCACGCGGGCGTTCCGATCTCCTTCGATCCAGCGTTCGACCGCCAGGAACAGGTCGGTCCAGACCGTCTGCGGGCAGGCATAGCCGCACCACACCCGGCCCAGCGCCGATGTGAACAGAAACAGGCCAAGACCGGCCATGATCAGCAACCCGGCCACGAAATAGAATTCGTGCGGCCATATCTCGATCCAGAAGAAGTAGAACCGCCGCCCCGCCAGATCGACCAGCACTGCCTGATCCGGCAGATTCGGCCCCCGGTCCCAGCGGATCCACGGCACCAGATAGTAGATGCCCAGCGTCATGGCCATGATGGCCCATTTCAGATTCCGAAACGTCCCCTTCACCTTCCGCGGGAAGATCGGTTCGTCAGCGGCGAACAGGGGGGCGGTTTCGGTCATTGCGGTCTCCACGGGCGAGGGTGGCCCGTTGATCCTGACTGGCATGGCACGGGGGCCACTTCCTTGACGTGGATCAACAGGGCCAACGACGTTGCGAAAGGCCCCAGAAATAGGAAACCCCCGGTGCGGAAGAACACCGGGGGCTCCATCGCCAGGCTCCCTCAAGCCTAGCCTTCCGCACCGCCTATCTTGGGAGGACGTTGCGGGAATTTGTCTGGCTTGGGCGCATCGCCCTTGCCACTCCGTTTAGCTCGCCGGCCGTCACCGGACCTTGATGCAAGTCAAGTCTCCGAACCCGACCCCTCGCCGTCCGTCCGGGCCCTATTCCTCGGGCGCCTCGCCACCGCCGAGGCCATGGACATAGGCCGCCACCGCCCGCACCTGGGCCTCGCCTAGACGGGCCTGCCACGGCGGCATAACCCCAAACCGCGCGAGGGCGATGCTCTCGGTCACGGCCTCCACATCGCCGCCATAGAGCCAGATCGCATCCGTCAGGTTCGGCGCCCCGACAAAGCGGTCGCCGGTGCCGTCTGACATATGGCAAGACGCGCAGTTATCCTCGTAGAGCAGCGCACCATCGGCATCGCCCTCGCCAAGCCCGCTCAGGCTGCGCACATGGGTCACCAGCGACGCGATCTCCTCTTCCTCCAGGATATCCGCGAAAGCCGGCATCTCCGACCAGCGCGCATCGGGATCGGCCTCGTTCCGGATCCCGTGCCGGACCGTCCAGGCGATCTCCTCCAAGGTGCCGCCCCAGAGCCAGTCATCGTCCAGCAGGTTGGGATATCCCGCCGCCTGCACGCCCGCCGCCCCGGCGCCATGGCACTGGGAACAATTGTTGCGGAACACCGATTCACCGGCCGAGACCGCGAAGCGATGCAATTCGTCATTCTCAGGCAAGGTGGCCAACTCCGCCGCCACCAGTGCCTCCATATTCCCGGCATTCGCGGCATTCACCCGCTCGATATCCGCGGCAACTTCGCCCCGGCTCGAATATCCCAGAACCCCAGACGTCGCCGACGACACAAGCGGCCAGGCCGGAAACAGGATCGTGTAGATCACACCCCAGACGATGGTCGCATAGAAGGTCCACAACCACCAACGCGGCAGCGGCGTGTTCAGCTCTTCGATGCCGTCCCAGCTATGGCCCGTGGTCTCGGTGCCGGTCTCTTCGTCGATGCGCTTGTCGCTCATTGCGCACCTTCCTTTCCAATCGACGCACACGCTCCCGCGCCAGAACATCCCGGACAAGCGCTCGGGCCCATGATCGGCTCATCGGTTTCCCGGAACGGGACCTGGGCCGCATCGTCGTGCAGCGGCTTCGATCCGGGCCGGAACACATAGATTGCCGCGCCCACGAAGAAGCTGAACAGGAACAGCAGCGCCCAGCTATCGGCGAACTCGCGGAAGAGAGAATAGAAATCCATGCCGGTCTCCTCAGCGGCTGGCATCGGGTTCGAAGGTGGAGAAATCCACCAGCGTCCCGAGCATCTGCAGATAAGCCACCAGCGCATCCATCTCGGTCAGCGCCGGGTTCCCGTCGAAATTGCGGACCTGGGCGCCGGGATAACGCTCCAGCAGCCCGTCGATATCGCCGAACGGATCGACCTGGACCAGCATATCGGCGCGGGCCATCTCGATCATTTCGTCGGTGTAGGGCACCCCCACCAACCGGTGCGTCGACACCAGATCGACGATATAATCGGGCTCCAACACGGTGTCGGCCAGGAACGCATATTTCGGCATCACCGATTCCGGCACCACGCTTTGCGGGTCGATCAGGTGGTCCACGTGCCATTCATCGGAATACCGCCCGCCGACCCGCGCCAGATCCGGCCCGGTCCGCTTCGACCCCCATTGGAACGGGTGGTCATACATCGACTCGGCGGCCAGGGAGTAATGTCCGTAGCGTTCCACCTCATCGCGCATGGGCCGGATCATCTGGCTGTGGCAGACATAGCACCCTTCGCGGATGTAGATGTCCCGACCAACCAGTTCGAGCGGGGAATAGGGACGCATGCCCTCCACCTCCTCGATGGTGTTTTCCAGCCAGAACAGAGGGGCGATCTCGACGATCCCGCCGATGGCGACGACCCCCAGGCACCCCACCATGAGCAAGGTCGCATTGCGCTCGAACCTCTGGTGAAAGGTCGGCTTGTCTTCCGTCTGCGGACCATTGGGTTCCATTGTATCGGTCATCGGTCGTTACTCCGCAGGGGTTGCGATTGCGGCGGCCTTCGGCGCCCGAATGGTCATCCACATGTTCCAGCACATGACCAACGAACCGGCGAGGAACAGCACCCCACCCAAGCCGCGGACGACGTACATCGGGAACTTGGCGGACACGGTGTCGGCGAAGCTGTTCACCAGGAAGCCATTGGCATCCACTTCACGCCACATCAGGCCTTCCATGATGCCGGTCACCCACATGGACGACGCGTAGAGAACGATCCCCACCGTCGCGAGCCAGAAATGCAGGTTGATCGCGGGCAGGGAATACATCTCCTTCCGGCCCCACAACTTCGGCGTCAGGAAGTAGAGCGCCCCGAAGGTGATCAGGCCATTCCAGCCCAGAGCGCCGGAATGCACGTGGCCGATGGTCCAGTCGGTATAGTGGCTGAGCGAGTTCACAGCCTTGATCGACATCATCGGGCCTTCGAAGGTCGACATGCCGTAGAAGGCCAGGCTCGCCACGAACATCCGGATGATCGGATCGGTGCGGATCTTGTCCCATGCGCCTTCCAGCGTCATCAGGCCGTTGATCATGCCGCCCCAGCTCGGCATCCACAGGATCACCGAAAACACCATGCCGAGCGTCGAGGCCCAGTCCGGCAGGGCCGTGTAGTGCAGGTGGTGCGGACCCGCCCAGATATAAAGGAAGATCAGCGCCCAGAAGTGGATGATGCTGAGCTTGTAGGAATAAACCGGCCGGTTCGCCTGCTTCGGGATGAAATAGTACATCATCCCCAGGAAGCCCGCGGTCAGGAAGAAACCCACTGCGTTATGGCCGTACCACCACTGGGTCATGGCATCCTGGACCCCGGCGAAAAGCTGCACCGATTTGGAGCCGAAGATGCTGACCGGGATCGACAGGTTGTTGACGATGTGGAGCATCGCCACCGTCACGATGAAAGCCAGGAAGAACCAGTTCGCCAC
>JBCDCS010000288.1:0-4205 GCA_039181205.1 Pseudomonadota bacterium | reverse complement strand
TCTTCCGGTCGGGCCGCATCGGTGGCCACATCGAAGCGCTGGCAGGCGGGCTCGGCCAAGGACGCACGGGCATTGTCCAATATGGCCGGTAGGAAGTCGGGCATTCGGCCCGGCTCCACTTCGATGGTGACGGTGACTGCAAACATGGTTTCCTCCCCGATATCCGTCGGGCATGAAGCCCTCGGGAGGACACCATGTCCAAGACTTTCGACATTGCGGTCTTTCACGGTGACGGGATCGGCCCGGAGATCATGGCGCCTACACTGGATGTTTTGCGCGCTTTGGGCCATGGCTTCACGTTCCATGACTGCCCGGCGGGCGCGGCCGCGTATCTGGATGTGGGGCACGATCTGCCCGAGGCCTCCATGGAAACCGCCCGGGGCGCCGATGCCATTCTGCTGAGCGCCTTGGGCGACCCGAAGGTCCGCTATCCGGACGGCACGGAGATGACGCCACAGATCGATATTCGGATCGCGTTGGGGCTTTATGCGGGCGTGCGGCCCGTGCGCGTGGTGCCGGGCATGCAGACACCTCTGGTCATCCCGGAGGATAAGGTGATCGATTTCGTCCTGATCCGCGAGAGTACCGAAGGTTTGTTCCACACCCAAGGCAAGGGCCGGGTGGAGGCTGATTTCGCCGAGGAAACCTTGCGCATCACCCGCCCGGTGACCGAGGCGGTCAGCCGTTTTGCCTTCGATCTGGCCCGGGACCGCAAAGCCGCGGGGCATCCGGGCCGGGTGACCAGCGTCGACAAGGCAAACGTCTTCCGCGCTTTTGCCTTCTGGCGGGATGTCTTCGATGGCGTCGCCCGCGATTACCCGTATCTGACTGCCGACCACGCCTATGTGGATGCCATGGCGCTTTGGATGGTGCAGCGGCCGTGGGAGTGGGACGTGATGGTGACCGAGAACATGTTCGGCGACATCCTGTCCGATCTGGGCGCGGGGCTGATGGGCGGGCTCGGCATGGCGCCGAGCGCGGATATCGGTGACGCCCACGCGGTGTTCCAACCTTGCCATGGTTCGGCGCCGGATATCGCGGGGCAAGGCGTCGCCAACCCGTTCGCCATGATCCTGTCGGCGGGAATGATGCTCGACTGGTTGGGCCGGCGCCACGCCGACCCGGCCTTAATCGAGGATGCGGTGCGGGTGCAGGCCGCCGTCGATGGCTGCCTGGCGGCGGGCGAGACGACCGGCGACTTGGGCGGATCGCTCGACACATTGGGTGCCGCGCGGGCCGTGATCGCGCGGTTATGAGTCTGACGGTCGGGCTTCTGGGCGCGGGGTATTTCGCCGCCTTCCATCGCGAGGCCTGGGGTCGGATCGACGGCGTCCGCCTGGTGGCGACGGCCGATGCCGACCCGGCCATGGGCGCCGATCACGGCAGTCTGGAGGCGATGCTCTCCGCCCGGAGGCTCGACATCATCGATATTGCCACACCGTCACCGACCCATGCCGAGGCGATCCGGGCGGCTTTAGCCCATGGGCCGAAGCTGATCATCTGCCAGAAGCCGTTCTGCACGTCGCTTGACGAAGCCGAGGAGATCACTGCCGAGGCCGAACGCGCGGAAGTCCCGCTGCTGATCCACGAAAACTTCCGATTCCAGCCCTGGTTCCGCACCATGCGCCAGGCCTTGGATGACGGCCGCACCGGCCGGGTGATGACCCTGACCTTCCGCCTGCGCACGGGCGACGGCCAGGGCGCCGACGCGTATCTGGCCCGCCAGCCCTATTTCCGTACCATGCCGCGCCTGCTGATCCACGAAACCGGCGTCCATTACCTGGACACGTTCCGTTATCTGCTTGGCGAGCCGGACGGGATCTACGCCGATCTGCGCCGCCTGAACCCGGCGATCCAGGGGGAGGATGCGGGTCATGTAATCCTGGATTACGACCACGGCGCCCGGGCCGTGCTGGACGCCAATCGATGCGCCGATCTGGAGACCGATGAGCCGCGCCGCACCTTCGGCGACGCCATGCTGGAGGGGGAAGAGGCGACGCTGACGCTGACGCCGGACGGGGCGGTGACGCGCCGGGCACACGGGTCGCGTCGAACCGAGGTGCTGCTGGCCCCGCGTGACTGGCCCGGTTTCGCGGGCGACTGTGTCCACGCCTTCCAGGCCCATGCCGTGGCGACCCTGCGCGGTGAGGGCGCGTTCGAGACACGGGCGCGCGATTATCTGAAGACGCTCGACCTGGTCGAACTGGCTTATAAGGCCGATGGGGCGGGGGCGCGGCTGCCTGTGGCGACGAAACCGGAGCAAATCGCTTAAAATCGAGAAGCTGTAGGCGGGTCGCAATAACCTCTCTTAAACCTATCGGAGTGATCGTACTGGGAAATTGAAAGCACCGGACGATGTACCCACGAATCCTGAAAAGCGGCGTTGACCCGGTCCACTGGCCCCGAACCAGACCCGATCGGCGTCGATCGTGCTGCCATGACGTGGGGCGCTGGATCAGACGGGGAATTTGCCGTCTTGCCGTAAATACATCTCTACCGACGGCCAAAATGGCCGAAGCGCCGATGACCGTCGCAAGCGACGGTCGGCCGCCCATGATGCATCCAGAAAGGACAAGACATGAAGCCCATGGTCTCTACCCTGCATCGGTCGACCACATGGCTGGCGATTGCGCTCGTCGTTTTGACCATTGCCGCGATCACGCCGCAGCCCGCCGTTACCGCCGAAGACAATCCGATCGTGAGCTCCAACCTCATGCCGATCTACGATCAGAACTTTCGCGCGCAATCTGGACGGTCGATTGCAACTGGAAAGGTCAGCCGCGGGCGAAGCGCCGTCCGGATAGGTCCCTAGCCCTGCCCCATGATCACGCGGACGTAGTTTCGGGTCTCGCGATAGGGGGGGATGCCGCCATGCTCCTCCACCGCGCCGGGGCCAGCATTGTAGGCCGCCAAGGCCAGCCGCCAGGACCCGAACTTGCGGTATTGCATGGCCAGATAGCGCGCGCCGCCTTCGAGGTTCTCCCTCGGATTGCGGGGGTTCACGCCCAGTTCGCGTGCCGTGCCCGGCATCAGTTGCGCCAAGCCGATGGCGCCCTTGTGGCTGACGGCGCCCGGGTTCCAGGCCGATTCCTGACGGATCAGCCTTAGAAACAGGTCTTCGGGGATGCCATGCTTGCGTGCCGCCGCCCGCGCCTCGCCCACATAGCGGGACCGCTGCGGGCCGGTGTAGCGCGGGATCACTTCGGTCGTGCTCGACAGCGAAAATGGCTCTCGCGTCAACGGGACCAGGCGTTTGGAATTGGCGTACTGATCATTCAGACGGCGATCCATCAGAGCGGTCTGGTTTTCGAACAAAGCCGTCCGCGACCGGGACGAAAAGGTCTGTGCGTCAACGGATGTCGCGAATATCGCAGCCGCGATCGCAGCTCCCACCAGGCGCATGATGTGTCTGTCCCATCCGATATCCGCCGGTGCGCCCTCTGCCGGGACCGTTCGGCCATTCGGGCAGACCATAGACGCAAATCAGCTTTCTGCCAATCGTCTGGATGCCTTTCCCTCCGCTACAGCAACGGTTAGTTAACCTCTCCGGGTCAGTGCTGGCCCAGAAGGATTCGATATCAGCGGAGCGTGGCATGGCCGGAAGCGTCAACAAGGTTATCCTGATCGGCAATCTGGGCCGCGATCCGGAGGTGCGGACATTCAACAATGGCGGTAAGGTCTGCAATCTGCGGATCGCGACTTCCGAGACCTGGCGCGACAAGAATTCGGGTGAACGGAAAGAGCGGACTGAATGGCATTCGGTGGCTATCTTCTCGGAGCCCCTGGCCCGGGTGGCAGAGCAATATCTGCGCAAAGGGTCGAAGGTGTATATCGAAGGCCAGCTGGAAACCCGGAAATGGCAGGATCAATCCGGCCAGGATCGGTATTCGACCGAAGTGGTCCTTCGGCCCTACCGATCGGAACTGACCATGCTTGACGGCCGGGGCGAAGGCGGCGGGGGCGGCGGCTACGATGACCGCGGGTCCTCGGGCGGCGGCTATGGCGGCGGGCCGTCTTCGGGCGGCAGCAGTCAGGGCGGTTTCGGTGGATCCGCTGACTTGGATGACGAAATCCCGTTCTAACCGGCGTCGTCAGGGTTTCTGAAAACCACTGACCAAATCCTTCAAAGGATGTGACGCGCGGGCTTGCGGTGCCGGTCGGCGCGCCCTACCCCGCTTTCATGTCCAGCCCGCTGAACCCGCATC
>JBCDCS010000287.1:0-4210 GCA_039181205.1 Pseudomonadota bacterium | reverse complement strand
GCGCACATCGTCGGGCCGCGGCGCGGCGATCTGACGGTCGTTCTATTGCGCTTTATGGTTGCCAGGCCTTCGCTTGGCTGAAGCGATGCGCCTGGCGTCACCCAATCGCCGGGCCGGGGGGCGGCCCGGCGATGCGCGGCATCCGGCATGGCCGGATGCTGTTTCGCGCTGGGTGCCTATCGTTGAGAGAGCGCTCGGAACGCGCTGCCGGTCTGGACCTCAGACGGCGGCGTCGATCCAGTCCTTGAGGGCGGCCTTGGGGGCGGCGCCGATCTTCTGATCGACGGCCTGACCGTCCTTGAACATGAAGAGCGCGGGGATGCCGCGGACGCCCATGGCCGAGGGCGAGGCCGGGTTTTCGTCCACGTTGACCTTCACGATCTTGATCTTGCCGTCATATTCCTCGGACAATTCTTCCAAGGCGGGGCCGATCTGTTTGCAGGGGCCGCACCATTCGGCCCAGAAATCGACGACGACGGGAATGTCGGATTGCTTAACCACCTCATCGAAGGTGGCGTCGGTGGCAGGTACGGTGGCCATGGGGCTCTCCTGGCAAATATGGAATGCGCCTTAGCGCCGGATGGCGAAGCTATGCATCGGGCTTCGGAGCGTCAAGCGGCTGACCTGCGGGTTCGGTGTGCGCGGATGCGGAGAGGGGTTTGGCAGGGCCATGGGATGCAGTCAGGCCGTGTCCGACCAGGTTTTCCAGGCGGATATCACAAGATCGTGCGGAAGCGGCATCAGGGTGCGATCCCGGGTCCAGAGGATGGCGGTGTCGATCCGGGCATCGGGCCAGATCGTGGCGGCGGCCTGGGCGTAGGCGCCCATCTGGCGGAGCAGGCCGAGGGGGACTTCGGTGGGCGTTGCGGGGCGGATGGCGTTGGATTTGTGATCGACGATCAGGCGGCCGCTGGCGGTGGGGACGATGCGGTCCATGGTGCCGGTGATGGCGGGTTGGGTGCCGGTGGCGGGCAGGACGAAGGGCACTTCGGACAGGGTGCCCGGCGCGAAGATATGAGCGAGCGCGGGGTCGGAGAGGACGGCGAGGGCTTCGGCGATGATCTCCTCCGCGTCGTCTTCGGGCCAGAGGGGCGCGTGGCGCGCCAGGATCGCCGGGGCGGCGGCGCGGCGTTGTGGCTCAGGGAGCGGCGGGAGGTGTTCGAGCAGGGCGTGGATCGCGGTGCCGCGGCGCATGGCGGCTTCGGTCGAACGGGTGTCCTGCGCTTCGCCGGGGAGCGCTTTGGGGTCGGGTAGGGTCGAGGGTGCGAGGGGTTTGGCAGCGGGTTCGGGGGCCGCGACGGGGGTTTCGAGCCAGATGGGTGGATTCGCGGGGGGGGCAGTGTCTTGGGTGGTCGGTTTGCGTGGGGACCAGTCGCCGGATTGGAGGCGGAGGCCGGTATCGTGTGGCTGGGCGCCTTGGGCCTCCATGGCTGCCTGGACCTTGGTGTACCAACTGTCGTGGCGGTCTTCGCCCACGTCGCCCGCCGCGCCGACGATGAGCCAGTTTTCCGTGCGGGTCATGGCGACGTAGAGCAGGCGGTCGGCTTCGGCGGCCTCGGCCATCTGTCTGCGGTCGGCGTGGTCATGGAGCGCGGGGGACCAGCCGGATTTGGGCGGCATCCAGACGGCGGGGCCGGTGTCGAGGGTCTGGACGCCTGTGGGGCCTTTGGGCTTGGGTTTCTGACATTCGGGCAGGATGACGACGGGCGCTTCGAGCCCCTTGGCGCCGTGGACTGTCATGACGCGGATGGCGCCGGTGCCGCCCTGGCGTTTGAGTTCCGGATCGGCGGAGGTGAACCAGCCCAGGAAGCCGGTGAGGCTGGGGGTTTCGAGTTGTTCGTAGGCGAGGGCCTGGCCCAGGAGAGCGTCGATGGCCTCGGCCGATTCCTGGCCCAGGCGGGCGAGCAGAAGGCGGCGGCCGTCGTGGCGGACGAGGATTCGTTGCAGGAGTTCGTAGGGGCGGAGCGTGTCGGTGACCTTCAGAAGGTCGGTGAGCATTTCGGTGGCGGAGCCCTGGGCGGTTTCGCGGACGGCTTGCCAGAGGGTGGCGGGGCGGCCCTGGGCGACTTTGAAAAGGTCGGCTTCGGAGAAGCGGCCGAGCGGGGAGCGCAGGAGGGTGGCGAGCGACAGGTCGTCATCGGGCGTGGCGGCCCAGGTGAGGGCCGCGATCAGGTCGCGGACGGCGAGATCGTCTGAGAGGGTGAGGCGGTCGGCACCGGCGAGGTCCAGGTTGCGGGCTTTGCAGGCGCGGACGATGTGGTGGAAGAGCTCCTTCCGGCGGCGGAGCAGGATGAGGATGTCGCCGGGTCGGACGGCGCGGCGCTTCTCTCCGTGGCCCACGGGCGTGCCATCGGCGAGCATGGCCTGGACGGTGTCGGCGATCTTTTCGGCCAGTTCGATCTTGGCGTCATTCCTGGCTGGCCGGTCGACGGGCTCGTGCCATTTGCGGTCGGAATGGTCTTCGGGGGCCTGTTCGATGACGGGCCAGAGATCCACGCGGCCGGGTAGATTGGTCTTGAAGGCGATGTGTTCGGGCGGGTCTCCGACGCCGCCACCCGCAGAGAACGTTTCGTCCACCAGGTCGAGGATGATCGGCGCGGATCGGAAGGAATGGAGGAGCGCATGGTCCTGGAGCGGCGGGCCGCCTTGCAGGCGATGGTCGAAGGTGCGGCGCATGCGGTCGAAGGCATCGGGATCGGCGCCTTGGAAGGAGTAGATCGATTGCTTGCGGTCGCCGACGACGAAGAGGGTCCGCTGGATATCGTCGCGCGCGCCTTGGCCCGCGCCGAATTCGGAGGCGAGGGCTTCGATGACGTCCCATTGTTCGGGGGAGGTGTCCTGGGCTTCGTCGACCAGGATGTGGTCCAGGCCGCCGTCCAGTTTGAAGAGCACCCATTGGGCCATGTCGCTGTCGCGGAGCAGGCGGCGGGCGCCCGCGATCTGATCGTCGAAATCGAGCCAGCCGCGCTGGGCTTTGTGGCGGTCGAGTTCGGTGAGGAAGGCGGGAGCGAAGGCGTGGAGCGCTTGCGCCTGGTCCAGGGCGTCGAAGGCGGCGAGGCGTTGGTGGGCGTCGGCGAGGCGGGCGGCGAGGCTGTGGAGGTCTTCGGTAAGGGCGTCGCCCAGGCGCTTGGCGACGGGTTTGGTGACGGGGGTTTTGCGGGGCTCGTTCTTCTGGGTCAGTAGGGTCTGGCAGAGCTGGTCGAAGCGGTCGGGCGGGTCGGCGAGGATAGCCTGGGACAGGGCGTCGACGAGGCGCGACATGGTGACGGCGGTTTCCTGGGCGGCGGCGTCGCGAACGTTTTCGAGGAGGGTGAGGTCGTCGGGGGTGATGGCTTCGGCGCGGATGGTTTCGGGGCTCTCATCCTCGATGCCGAGCGCTCGGCGCAGGGCATCGCGGTTGAGCGGCGGTAGAAGGCCATCGCGGTTGGCGGCGATGCTGGCCAGGAAGGCGCTGGGGTCGCCATCGGTGAGGCGGGCAGCGACCTGGTCGACGAGGTCGGGATGCGTGGTTGCCATGTCGTCGAGGATGTCGGTATGCAGGCGGGTGGTGGCGATTTCGTCCATTTCCTGGAAGGCGGGAGAGACGCCAGCCTCCAGGGGGAAACGGCGGAGGAGCGAGGCGCAGAAGGCGTGGATCGTCTGGATTTTGAGGCCGCCGGGGGTCTCGATGGCGCGGGCGAAGAGGGTGCGGGCCCGGCGGAGTTGGGCCGGGGTGACCGTGCCCCGGGCGGCGCCGAGCTTGGTGATTTCTTCGCGCAGGACGTCGTCGGGCAGCATGGCCCATGCGCTTAGGCGCTGGAACAAGCGGTTCTGCATCTCGCCCGCGGCGGCCTTGGTGTAGGTGAGGCAGAGAATGCGTTCGGGCGCGGCGCCGTCGAGCAGGAGCCAGGCCACGCGGTCGGTGAGCACGCGGGTCTTGCCGGACCCGGCATTGGCGGCGAGCCAGACAGACCCGGCCGGGTCGGCGGCGCCGATCTGGGCGCGGGTGGCGGCGTCAGCGGCGGTCATGGGGGGCAATCGGTGTACCATCGGAGCAGTGCCAGCGCCGGTCGGGGGAGCGGCGCTCCGACGGCGATTCGGCGACCATAAAGCACACCGCATCGCCGTCGGGGCGCCCCACCCCCGACCGGCGCGGGCACAGCTCCCATGGAACACAGATTTCACCCCAAGACCCCCGCGGACGCCGCCACCCGCCCCCCGATCGGCGCCG
>JBCDCS010000286.1:0-4234 GCA_039181205.1 Pseudomonadota bacterium | reverse complement strand
AGTCGCCGTTGGAATTCAGCCCATGGACCGGAATCAAGCCCGCAGGGCGCCGGTCCATCGCCGGGCCGCCCCCCCGGCCCGGCAATCAGGCTGGTGAAAGCGCATAGCTCCGAGCTTATTCGGATGTGGCTTAGGTAAAGTACGGCCGAACAACCGTTGGATCGCCGCACCGCGGCCCGCCGACGGACCGGCTTGCATTTCGAGGATCAACGTAACCCAACTCTCCTAGCGGTCCGGGACGGGGGCGCACGCCACCAAGCAAGATCGTTCAAATCTCCGGTCCGACGCTTCAATCAGCCATCGGCGGGACCCGCTAGCTTTCTCCCATGAAACGACACCTCGGGAGAACAAACATGACCCGCACATCCGTAATCACCGCAGCGCTGCTCGCTGGCCTCGCCGCCCCTGTGACCCTTGCCGCCCCAGCCCAAGCCACGATCACCGGCGACCCGATCACCGTCGAAACGCTGATCGACCATGCCGAGATGATCCGCGTTGCCGACGCTCTGGATGCCGCCGTGGATGCCAAGGATTGGACCGCCGCCCGCGCGCTCTTCACCGAGACGATCGACGTGGATTTCACCTCGCTGGTCGGCGGCCAGCCTGCGACCATCCCCGCGGACGGTCTGATCGCCGGCTGGTCCGGCAACCTCGCAGGGGAAAAGGACAGCTTCCACCTGCGCGGCAATCACCGGATCACCTTCGACGGCCCAGATGACGCGTTGATGCACAGCCACGGCTATGCCTGGAACCGCATGCCGTCGGGCGCCCTGCCCGAAAATGGTGGCGAAGAGCTCTGGGAAGTCTGGGGCACCTATGAGCACGGCTTCACCCGGGCCGAAGATGGCTGGCGCATCAATGCCATGACCTTCACCGCCACCGCCGAACGCGGCAGCGAATATGTCCGCAACACGCCCGGCAGCTAAACCCGAACACAGGAGACACGACATGCAACAGACTTGGTTCATCACCGGCGCATCTTCGGGCTTCGGCCGCGCATTCGCGCTCCACGCCCTATCGCGCGGCTACAATGTGGTCGCCGCAGCCCGGCGCACCGACAAGCTGGCCGAGATTGAGGCGCATGCCCCGGACCGCGTGCTGGCGGTGACGATGGATGTCACCCAGCCTGACCAGATCGAAGCGGCCATCGCCGCCACCAAGGCGCGGTTCGACCGGATCGACGTGCTGATCAACAATGCTGGCTATGGGATCGTCGGTGCCGTCGAAGAGACCGGTGACGACGCATTGCGGACCATGATGGAGACCAACTTCTTCGGGGCTGTCGCCGTGACGCAAACCGCCCTGCCGATGA
Organism: Pseudomonadota bacterium; assembly: GCA_039181205.1. Lineage (GTDB taxonomy): Bacteria > Pseudomonadota > Alphaproteobacteria > Rhodobacterales > Rhodobacteraceae > Jannaschia. The sequence goes on along the minus strand of JBCDCS010000286.1, from coordinate 2,922 downwards.
TGCGGGCGCAGCGGTCGGGGACCATCGTCATGGTGTCCTCCATGGGCGGTCAGATGTCGTTTGCGGGCTTCGGGCCTTACTCGGCTTCAAAATTTGCCCTGGAGGGACTGACCGAGGCGCTGGCCCAGGAAATCTCACCCTTCGGCCTGAAGGCTATGATCCTAGAGCCGGGCGCGTTCCGCACGGATTTTGCGGGCGCGTCGGGGATGAAGGCCATGCCCGAGATCGACGCCTATGCCGAAATCGTAGGGCCCACCCGAGAATTTGCGGCTGGCATGAACGGCACACAGGCCGGGGACCCCGCGAAAGCGGCGGAAGCACTGGACCGAGCGCTCATGGCCGAATGCCCACCGCTCCGCCTGGCCCTGGGCGACGATGCCGTGGACGCGATCCGCGACCATTCGCAATCGCTGCTGGCGGAGCTTGCCAGTTGGGAAGACGTGGCGCGGGCCACGGCCTTCGTGGACGAGGCTGCCTGAAATTTGCGGGCGGGGACCGGTGGTCCCCGTGCCCAAGCGGCCTAGCTGACCGGCATGCCTCGGAGATACCGTGATATTTATCCGTCCCTCCCGCTGCTCGATAGCGAGGGGATCGAACATGCCTCCGCCGCGCAACTGATGTCGGTCCAGTACTTCCAGGCACCGCCCGACACGATGCCAGAGGACATATTTGCCGAGCACCACCTGCTGCTGAACCTGAAGGAAGAAACGCACCGGGTTCAGAATTGGCGGGATGGCGTGTTACGGGATTTCGAGTTCAAGAAGAACGACATCATCGTCACGCCCGCCGGTATCCGATCCGGCTGGCGCTGGTTCGCCCAGTCCGACGTGATCGTCGTGACCCTGGACCCCGCAGCCGTGGACAAATTCGCCGAACGCGAACTCGGCATGCTGCTCAGCGACCGGCAATTCGAGGACCTGCCGCAATTCGCCGATGCCGATCTCTGTCAGGCGGGCGTGATGCTGCGCGACACGATCCAGGCGGGCGACATGACATCGGCCGTGATGTTCGAAGCCATGGCGCGGGTCTTTCTGGTGAAGCTTCTACAGAAATACGGACAGAGGCGACCCGAAGACGTGGCGCTGTCGGCCAAGTTCACGTCGGCTCATTACAAGCGCGTCCTGGGCCACGTGCGCGACAACCTGGACCGGACCATCGTCTTGGAAGACCTGGCGCGGGAAGTCGGCATGTCACCCTCCCATTTCTCCCGCGTGTTCAAAGAGGTGATGGGCAAGACGCCGATGCAATTTGTGATGTCCTACCGGATCGAACAGGCAATCGGGATGATGGAGGACCCGGACCTGCAATTGGGCCAGATCGCGCTCGATTGCGGTTTCGCGGACCAGGCGCATTTTACCCGGAGCTTCAAGCAACTGATCGGCATCACTCCGTCTGCCCATCGGGCCAAGATGGCCCTGCCAGCGACCGGTTAGGCCAGATAAGGCGCCATCAGGTCGGCCACCGGGATGCGGGCTTTCAGGCGCTTGGCAAGTAGGCTCATCCCACCGATCTTCCGCTGCAGATAGAGGATGTCCATGGGCACGGGCGGCGGGACGAAGCCATCCCGGGCCAGGGCTTCACCTTCGGCCGAGAGGGTTTTGGAGAGTGGGTCGTTGGCGAAATCGAACGGGCCGGGCCGGCGGAGCGCGGTGAAGCCCGTTTCCATCATCCGGAGCAGACGCATTCGGAAGCCGTGATCCATGTCCGGTGCTAGCAGGCCCATCTCCTCGGCCACGGCCTCGCCCTCTACCGCATCGCCCGCGAAACCGGCGCGCAGCAGGCGGCGATAGAGGTCTTGGGTGCGGGGCGAGATGTCCATGGTGGCCCCGAAATCGAGCAGGACGATCCGGCCGGTCCGTGAGTTCCAGCGGTAATTGGCGAAGTTCGGGTCGGTCTGCATGGTGCCGAAGTCGAACATCTCCTTCAGCGTAAGGTCGAGCAGTCGATGGACCACATCATCTCGCACCGGTTGGTCGGCCTGGGCGACAGTCTCGATCTCGGCTCCATCCAGGAAGGTCATGGTCAGGATGTTTTCGGTGGTCCAGTCGGGGACCAGCCGAGGCACGTCGAACCGCTCGTTACCCTCCAGCAGCGCTGCGAACCGTTCCAGGTGGCGGCCTTCCAAGGCGTAGTCGGTTTCGTCGTGGAGCTGCCCTTTGGCCTGTTCGAGATAGGGGGCCAGATCGAAGCCCGCGGGCAGCAGGCCGGACATGCGGATCAGGGCGCCCACATTGGTGACATCGCTGTCGATGCTGCGGGCGACGCCGGGATATTGGACCTTGATGGCTAGATCGGTGCCGTCTTTCAGAACCGCCCGATGGACCTGCCCGATGGAGGCGGCAGCGATGGGATGAACATCGAAGCGCTGGAAAGCCTTGAGCCATCCTTTGGGCCAGTTCGCCTCCAGCACTTTCTTCAACTGTGCGGGCGGCATGAAATCGGCATCGGCGCGCAGGCGGGACATGATCTGCGCGAGTTCGGGGGGCAGGAAATCGCCGGTATCCATCGAAACCAACTGCCCGACTTTCATGGCCGCCCCGCGCATCTGGGCCAATTGTTCGGTCACACGGGTGACGTTGCGTGGCGTGAGCAGCAGATCGCGGACGGCGGGCCGCCGTCCCTGCCCCAATTGCATCGCGCCATCCACGGCCATACGACCGGCCACGCCCGCGCCGAGCGACCCGAGACGCGCCAGACGCGTCAAGCGGCCCGACGGCACGGGCACGGGGCGGCGGGGCTGATCGGTCATCGATAGAGCCGGAGCGCGGAGACAGCGACATCCGCCTGGAACTCGCGGCCCACGGCGACGACACCCAGACGGCGGAGTTGGGATGCATCGAAGGGCGCATCGATGCGGTAGGGTTCCAGATCGGCGAAGGGCACACGGATCGTGGACCAGACGGCGGGCGCAGTGAAGGCCGT
>JBCDCS010000285.1:0-4243 GCA_039181205.1 Pseudomonadota bacterium | reverse complement strand
GACCGGCGTGGCCTTTGGAACGAAGCCTGGGAATAGGTAGGTTAGCGTCATCGCAGTGATGAAGGCCATGTTCAGGAGCGCGGGCGCCGCAGCCGCCGCCAGGAAGCGGCCGTTGGAATTGAGAACGCCCGAGACTAGGGCCGCGAGCGAGATCAGGAGGATGTAGGGAAAGGCGATGCGCCCGTAATCGACGGCCAGGCCGAAGCGGATGTCGTCGGCGAAGCCCGACGCCATGGCGAGGACCAAGTAGGGCATAAAGAGGACGCCGAGGACCGAGAAGAGCGTCAGGATCAGCACCATCCAGGCGACCGCGTCGCGGGCGAAGGCATCGGCCTCGGCGCCCTCCGCCTCCAGCTTCTTGGCGTAAAGCGGGACGAAGGCCATGTTGAACGCGCCTTCTGCGAAGAAGCGGCGGAACATGTTCGGCAAGCTGAAGGCCACGAAGAACGCCTCGGCCGCCGCGCCCGTGCCCAGGAAACGCGCGATCAGGATGTCGCGTACGAAGCCCAAGACGCGGCTGAGCAGCGTCCAGGTGCCGACGGTGAGGAAGCCTTTGATCATGGGGTGGGCATGTCAGTCAGGTTTGGAACCGTCCAGTGCTTAGACAAGCTTCGCTTCCTTGAGCCACTTCATCGTCGGCACGCGCAGGCCGGCCTCTTCGATGGCCAGGCGCAGCCGGTCGGAAATGAAAGGAACGTCGTCGATGCGCTCGTCAAACCAAAGGTCAGGGCCTGTACAGGCCGCCTCGGCATTGAGTGCGAGCACCGTCTTCTTGGAGCGGTAGGGCACGGACGCCATGAGCGGCGGATGTTCCAGCCAATGCTTGCGCACGCGAAAGTCGATCCCCTCACATCCTTCATCGTAGAGCGCGGCCTTCTTCGCCAGCACGTGCAGTAGGCCCCAACGTCCGGGTACCGGGCGGGACAGGTCGGGCTCCCGGTTCCCGAGAAGCTTGTTTCTCGGGTCGGCGATGCCTTCGTATAAGGGCAGTTCGAGAATTTGCGTGTCGCCCAAATCGAAATTGGAAAGCAGATCGATCATCGCGCCAGAGATGAAAATACCAGCCGAGTGCATCGGCCCGAGGTCATCGAAGTCCCGCCTGTCTCCCCATTCGGAATCCTTGATGAACAAACAACTGGGCTGATGTGTCGCTGTGAAGCGCGCATCTCGGTTTGGCACGGCATTGATGACGAACTGAAAGACTTCCTTCAGTTCTGGCTCGGAAGCGACATAAGGAACAATCGGCGCGCGGTACCGATCCTCCTCCCAGAACCCTTCGAACCACCAGACCCGACAGGGGGCGTCCGTCACGCCCCCGCCCTCTCCGCCGCCCGGTCGATGGCCGCGCGTAGCTTCTTCTCCAGGGCGTCCTGCTTGGCCTTGGACCAGAGTTTCAGGCCGAAGAGGTCTTTGACGTAGAACACGTCGACCACCTGGGCGCCGTAGGTGGCGATGACGGCTTGGGCGATCTGGACGTTGGAGGCCGCGAGCGCCTGGGTCAGATCATATAGGAGGCCGGGGCGGTCGCGGGTGTCGACTTCGATGAGGGTGTAGATGTCGGAGCCTTCGTTGTCGAAGCTGATGTTGGTTGGCACGTTGAACTTGCGCTCGCGCATCTTGATCTCGCGACCTTCGAGCGCGTGGCGGGTGGCGACTTCACCCCCGAGGATCTTTTCGATCATGGTGCGCAGGCGCGGCAGGCGGTTGGCCTCGTATGGGTGGCCCTCGGCGTCCTGGAGCCAGAAGACCGACGTGGCGAAACCGTCCTTCGAGGTGTAGCTGCGGGCGTCCACGATGTTGGCGCCCACCAGGCTGAGGGCGCCGGCGAGGCGCGAGAAGATGCCGGGATGGTCCTGGCAGGCAAAAAGCGCGCGTGTGGCGTCGCGGTCTTCGTCAGCCTCCAATTCGACCTTCACCTCGTCTTCGGAAAGGTCGTTCAGCAATTCGGCGAACCGAGCTTGAGCGGCCGTCGGGATACCCTGCCAATAGGGGCCATAGTGGCGGCCGATTTCGGCGCGGAGCTGGCCTTCGGTCCAATGGGGCAGCATCTCCCGGAAGAGCTGCTTCGCCTTGGCCTCGCGGGTGTCGCGGTTGACGTCCTCCAGCCCATTTTCCAGCGCCGCCGCCGTCGCGCGATGGAGCGCACGGATCATCTGGGCTTTCCAGTTGTTCCAGACATAGGGGCCCACGCCGCGGATATCGCAGACGGTGAGAACGGTAAGAAGATCCAGACGATCCCGCGTCTTCACCGCCTTGGCAAAGTCGCGGACCGTGCGCGGATCGGCGATGTCGCGCTTTTGGGCCATGTCCGACATCAGAAGATGGTGGCGAACCAGCCATTCCACGGTCTCGCATTCCTTGGGCCGGAGCCCGAGGCGAGGCGCCACGGTCCGCGCAATGCGGGCGCCCAGGATCGAATGATCCTCCGGACGGCCCTTGCCGATGTCGTGGAGTAGAAGGGCGACGTAGAGCACCCGGCGATTCACGCCGCGCTTCAGGATTTCGGAGGATAGCGGCAGGCTTTCGATCAACTCGCCACGCTCGATCTGGGCGAGGTTCGAGATCACTTGGATCGTGTGTTCGTCCACCGTGTAGGAATGGTACATGTTGAACTGCATCATCGCGACGATGGGCGCGAATTCGGGGATGAAAGCGGACAGAACCTCCAGTTCGTTCATCCGGCGCAGGGCCCGCTCCGGGTTGCCGTGTTTCAGAAGCAGACCCAGGAAAAGCTTTGCCGCCTCGGGGGTTTCGCGGAGATCCCGGTCGATCAAGTGACGGTTGGCGGCGATCAGGCGCATGGCATGGGGATGCAGCAGGAGCCCCGTGCGCAACGCTTCCTCGAAGACGCGGAGAATGTTCAGCTTGTCGCTCAGAAACGCCGCCTCGTCGGCGACGTCCAGGCGGCCCTGGCGCTCCACGTAAGGGTCCCGGACTTTGCGGCGGTGCTTGAAGAGACCCAGGAGCGCCGGTTGGGACTTCACGTTGTCCGCTTCCAGGGCAACGAGCAGGATCCGGGTGAGTTCGCCGACCCGCGTGGCGTGGCGGAAGTAGCGCTGCATGAAATGTTCGACGGCGCGGCGCCCGCCATGGTCCCGGAAACCCAGGCGCGCGGCGACTTCGACCTGCATGTCGAAGGTCAGCCGATCCGAGGCGCGCCCGGCCAGAAGGTGCAGGTGACAGCGGACGCACCACAAAAACTGTTCTGCAGCCTCGAAGGCTTCGAATTCTTCTTCCGTGAAGACGCCGAGGGCCGCGAGGTCTGCGGCGCTTGGGACGCGGTAGCGGTACTTCGCGATCCAGTAGAGGGTCTGGAGATCGCGCAGGCCCCCCTTGGCTTCCTTGACGTTGGGCTCCAGCATGTAGCGCTGACCACCCTGCTTACGGTGCCGCTCGGCCCGTTCGTCGAGCTTGCCCTCGATGAATTGCGGCAGCGTGGTCGAGAACAGGTCGGACCAGAGCCGGTCGTCCAGGTCCTTGGCCAGGGCGGCATCGCCACAGATGGCGCGGGACTCCAGAAGGGCCGTGCGGATGGTGATGTCGTCGGTGCCGAGGCGAATGCAGTCTTTCACGGTGCGGGTCGCATGGCCGACTTTCAGCTTCAGGTCCCAAAGGATGTAGAGCATCGATTCGACGACGCTTTCGACCCAGGGCGTGACTTTCCAGGGGGTCAGGAAGAGCAGGTCCACATCCGAGAAGGGCGCCATTTCCCCGCGGCCATAGCCACCCACCGCGATGACCGCGAAGCGTTCCCCTTCCGTCGGGGTCGGGCATGGATGCAGGCGCCGGGTGGCCATCAGCCAAGTGGCGAAGATGATCCGATCCGTGAGCCAGGCATAGGATTGGGTGACGCGCCGGGCCCGGTTCGGATCGGCCTCGAACGCGGCGCAGATCGCCGCGCGGCCGTCTGCAAACGCCTCGGATAGAACGCCGACGGTTGCGCGCCGGACCTCCTTGGAGTTTGACTTTTCCGCTACATCTGAGAGCGCCGACACCAAGGCTTCGATGTCCACCAAGTCAGACGGGGACGCAATCAGATCGCCCGGCGGAGCGCCGGTCAGATCTTGAGCGGAAAAGAGCGGTGCGGCGGTCTTAAGACCCCGGGCCGCCGAAGCTTCTAGGGGCAGGGCTGACCACCTGTGCTTGTCGGTTCACAATCTGGGCCACGGCCAGCGCACGCTGGATGGTTCCGTCGCCCCGCAGGCGGAATACCCCGTTGGTTCCGGCAAAGCCAGAGTTGGAG
>JBCDCS010000284.1:0-4259 GCA_039181205.1 Pseudomonadota bacterium | reverse complement strand
CCGGGGGTGATGCTCTGGCTCAATGGGCAGGGCCGTGATCTCGTCCTGCTTTACCGCAATGTCTACAACGGGATGGACAGTTTCCCGCTGATGGCGATCCCGTTCTTCATGCTCGCGGGCGAGATGATGAACCGGGGCGGGATCACGCTTCGCCTCGTCGAGTTCGCTCAGGCGCTTGTGGGCCATTTCCGGGCTGGCTTGGCCCAGGTGAATATCCTGTCGTCCATGCTCTTCGCGGGGCTGTCGGGCTCCGCCGTGGCGGATACCTCGGCGCTGGGGTCGATGCTGATCCCAGCCATGGAGAAGGAAGGCTACACGCGACGCTTCGCGGCGGCCGTGACGGCGGCATCGAGTGTGATCGGACCGATCATCCCGCCTTCGGGGATCATGATCATCTATGCCTACGTCATGGAGCAATCGGTGGCCGCGCTGTTCCTGGCCGGGATCGTGCCGGGGGCGTTGGTGGGGATCGGGTTGATGCTTGTCACCAATGCCATTGCGCGGCGGATGCCCGATGCGATGCCGCCGCTGAAGCGGCGGGCGGGCTGGGGCGAAAAGGGGCAGGCTTCGCTGAAGGCCTTCTTCCCGCTGCTGACCCCGGTGATCATCCTGGGCGGCATCCTGGGCGGGGCGTTCACACCGACCGAGGCGTCGGCCGTCGCGGTGGGCTATGCCGTCGTCGTCTCGCTTTTCATCCTGCGGGAGATGTCGTGGCGCGACCTGCCCGAAGTGCTGGGGAAGGCCGCCTTGATCTCGTCGGTCGTGCTGCTGCTGGTGGGGGCGGCCTTGGCGTTCAAGACGGTGGTGGCGCTGAGTCATGCGCCCGAATCGTTGGCGGCGTTCATCCTGTCGCTGAGCGAGAACCCGTTGATCCTGCTCCTGTTGATCAACCTCTTGCTGTTCATCGTGGGTATGTTTCTCGATGCGGGCCCGGCGATCATCATCCTGGGCCCGATCCTGGGGCCGATCTTCACGTCGCTCGGCGTGGACCCTGTGCATTTCGCCATCATCATGTCGGTCAATCTGACCGTGGGGTTGGCCACGCCGCCCATGGGGCTCGTGCTGTTCGTGGCGTCCTCCGTCAGCGGCGAGCGGGTGGAGACGATCGCCCGCGCGATCTTGCCGTTCCTGGCCGTCCATGTGTTCGTGATCGGGTTAATCACCTATGTTCCCGCCATTTCACTGGCGGTGCCACGTTTCTTCGGCTTTCTATGAAGCCATAAGGTCGAATTAAGGGAGGAGACCATATGAAACCCCTATCCATGCTGAAAGCCGCGATGCTGGCGGCCGTGCTGGCCGTGCCGGCTGCGGCGCAGGACATCACGTTGCGGGCGACGGCGAATTCCAACGAGAACGACGAAGATTACGACGGCCTGATCGTCTTCAAGAACTACGTCGAGAGCGCGTCGAACGGCGCCATCGCGGTCGAGCTCTTCATCGGAACGCAGCTTTGTTCGAACGGCGCCGAATGCCTGCAGGGCGTGGCCGACGGGTCCATCGATATCTTCGTGACGACCTCGGGCGGCGCGGCGGGTATCTTCCCCTACGTGCAGATTTTCGACTTGCCGTATCTCATGGCCGATGACCGGATCGCCGAGGAGGTGCTGACCAACACGGCGCTCACGTCGCAGATGCGCGAGCGCGCCTTGGCCGATAGCGGCGACAGCATCCGGATCATGACCATCGGGAATACGGGCGGCTGGCGCAACTTCGCCAACACCCAGCGCCGGGTGGCCGAACCGGGCGATATGGAAGGCCTGAAGATCCGTACCGTGGTCGCCGACCTGCCGCAGGAGCTGGTCCGCGTGCTCGGCGCCGCGCCGACGCCGATCCCGTGGCCGGAGCTGTTCACGTCGCTGCAGACGGGCGTCGTCGAAGGCTCGAAGAACGGCATCACCGACATCATGGGCATGAAGTTCCCCGATGCGGGCCTGCAATACATGACGCTGGACGGGCACGCCTACATGGCGGCGATTTGGGTGATGAACAACCAGCGCTTCCAAGGCATGGATGATGCCATGAAGCGGGTCATCGTGGACGGTTTCGCGGAGTTGCAGCAGGCGACCTTCGCCTCGCCGAAGCGGAAGTCGATCCAGGCCTATGAGGATTTCGTGGCCGGTGGCGGCGATCTCTACGTGCCCACGCCCGCGCAGAAGGCGGCATTCCAGGAAGCGGCGGCGCCGGTTTATGACTGGTTCGCGGGCAATGTGGATGGCGGCGAAGAGATGCTCGCCAATTTCCGCGCGGCGGTGGCCGAAGCCGAGACCAACATCAACGCGCAGCGTGACCGGGATATGCAGTAAGACTCGGGACACCGCATTCTGCGGGGGCGGCCTCTGGGTCGCCCTTCTTTCATGGCAAGGACGCGATCAACTCCTCCACGCTGCGCGGAAACCGCATCGCCTCCATAGCACGGATTAGGTCAGCATAGGATTTCGGTTCCTTCCTATGCCGCGCGAGCATCCTGTCGATAGCTACCACTGCTGAGCCTGGATCCAGCGATATCGTATCGGCGATGAAATCGTCTGGATGAAGACAAGCGATGCCAAGTGGATCAAGCACCCCGCTCGGAAAATGCCTTAGATTTTGCGATACGATCACCGTCGCGCCGGTGTTCACCGCTGACGCGATGACATGCGCGTCATCAGGATCAGGCAGGTCGGACAAACCATCGGCCAAGCGCTCCCAACCTTCGATCAACGCGTCAGGGAAGGCGCGCACCATGGCAGATACGGCGCGCGATGCCGCGTCTTCGGTGACCGACGGATTGGCACGGGGAAGGTTCTGACGCACCTCATCCAGAATTAAAGCATTCCATCGGACCCGGTAGAGGTTCTGTTCTGCAAGCGACAGCAGAACGTCACGGGTTAGAACTGGAATAAGCACGTTCGCATCAAGAACGACCGTGAAGCGATTGGCGTGCATCCGGTCAGTAGATGTCCCCGCCGATCTCAGCGAGGTCGTCCAGTGCCCTGGATCGCTCATCATCACGATGGTTTTTGTAGGCCAAGACGTCTTCGAACTTCATCCGGCGATGGCGCCCGACCTTGTCGAACGGCAAAGCGCCACTTTCCAGGAGTTTGATGAAATACGGACGGGATACGTTCAGAATGTCGGCGGCTTGCTGGGTCGTCAGTTGCTTGCCCAATGGCATCAACACAACCGCATCGCCGCTCGAGAAGATGCGAAGCACATTTAGAAGGAGATCGGTCATCGCCGGGTTCAGGGTGACGTCGGCGCGGTCGCCGTCAGCGGAGACAAGACCGATTGATTGTCCTCTTGATGCCGCAAGAACAGACCGCAACTGGTCCGCCGAGTCGCGTTCCCGCGCCGCATCGGCGGAATCGTCCAGCGGTTTTGCAATGCTCCCGTAGGCGTTCATAGTCTGGCTCCTCTACCACCATATTTAGCGATATTCGAAATATTCGCAACAGACATATCCCGATCTTATTAACAGGAAACTCACAACCTCAGCGAAACGGATACATCCAAACCTTGTAATCCTCGACCAGTTCCAGCGCATGGGCGATCTGTTCGGGCGTCATTTTCTTGACGACCTCCTCCTGACTGATCGCCGCGTCCGGGTCGCCGCCGATGGCCGAGAGGACGTACCACATATAGGCGCGCGTCAGGTCCGGGGCGGGCATGCCGAGGCCGACTTCGTAATACCAGCCGACCCCCGATTGCGCGCCCGGATGGCCCTTCATGGCCGAGCGTAGATACCATTCGAAGGCGCGCACTTCGTCTTTTTCAACGCCGAGGCCCAGGGCGTACATCACGCCGATCAGTTCTTCCGCATCGGCATTGCCGGACCGGGCCGCGGGCCAGAGCGCTTCGCGGGCTTCTTCGAAGCGGCCGGCTTCCATCAGGTCGCGGGCGTCTTCTATATCGCCGCGGGCGGCACTGGACAGCGCCAGCAGAACGGCCAAGATCGTCGCATGAAGTTTCACGGGCTCCTCCTCGCGCTGACCTTGGCAATCCCGATCACGCCTGCCAAGGCGGAAGAGGTCGCGCTGGCGGTCGAGTTCCATCCTTTCGACGACGCCAAGGCCCGGATTGGGCGGCTTCTGTTCTACGATCCGATCCTGTCGGGGAACCGCAACATTTCTTGCGGCACTTGCCATCACCATAAGACTTTCTCGGCCGATGCGATTTCGCTGGGTATCGGCGAGGGTGGTGATGGTATCGGTCCCGCGCGCACGGCCGGGACGGGTGAGGATGCCATCCGCAAGCGGGTGCCTCGCCACGCGCCCGCCCTT
>JBCDCS010000283.1:0-4274 GCA_039181205.1 Pseudomonadota bacterium | reverse complement strand
CGGCGCGCGGAAGTGCGTCTGATCTGCGGGCCCGGCTGCCTCCCGTCGGATCCGCGCTACGTGCACGAGGAGGTGCCGGAGGTGCTGACGCGATCGCAACTGGTGGACCGAACGCGGGCACTGTGGGAAGGCAGCTAGCGATCGTCCTGGAACCGCGCCGCCTGACGCTGGGCGATTTGCGAGAGCGAAAACTGACGATGCAGTAGGCCACTGGGAAAGGCAATTGGGCCAATCAAGAAGTAGATAAAGTTCCCCAGCAAAGCGCAATTAGAGCAGCACCGACAGGAACGATCATGTGCCAAACATAAACGAAGAAGAATGAATAATCTCTGAAGCTAGTCACCCGCTGGTTCAAGAGCCGAAGCTCCTGAAGGAGCTTCGTTATATCGAGGTTGTGTCCGTTCTCCTCTCCTGCATCGCGCAACTGGCTATCTAAGTCGTAAACCAGACCACTTAGGTGCGTCTTTGATGGAGCGTCCCATCGGGGACCACCAAGTCTGCGACCTTCGATGTTCCAAGCAGAGTAGGAGAGCCGATCTCCGTTCCATTGCACAATGTGCGCAATGGTTAGTGCTGCAGTGAGGATAGACAGAACAACTTCAAGTCTATCCTCTGCAAATCTTAGACCAACCACGGAGGTGTCAGCGACCTCAATCCAACCAAGCTTCTGAATGACGAGCGTGAAGGCAAAGATAAGAAGAGCGCGGCCAGTTGCCCTGGTCGGCCGAGAAATCGCCTCCTCACCAAGGAAGTTCACGCCAACTCCGCCCGCACTTCATCCAGGATACGTTTAGCCTCCGAGCCCTGCAGCTTCTGGATGTCGTCTTGATACTTCAGAAGGGCGCCCAGCGTGTCGGCGATCACCTCGGGGCTGAGGTCGATCATATCGAGCGCCAGCAGGCATTTCGCCCAATCAAGTGTTTCCGCCACCCCCGGCCGCTTGAACAGGTCTTCGGTCCGCAGCCGCTGAACGAAGGCCACGACCTCCCGGCTCAACGCCTCCGACGCCTCGGGCGCGCGCGCCGCCAGGATCTCCATTTCACGGGCATGGGACGGGTAATCGACCCAGTGATAGAGGCACCGGCGTTTCAGGGCGTCGTGGACTTCCCGCGTGCGGTTCGACGTCAGGATGACGATGGGTGGCGCGGGCGCCGACACGGTGCCCGTCTCGGGAATGGTGACCTGGAAGTCCGACAAGGCCTCCAAAAGGAAGGCTTCGAACGGCGCGTCCGTCCGGTCGATCTCGTCGATCAGCAGGACCGGCGGGCCTTCGGGCTGGGGCCGCATGGCCTCCAGAAGGGGTCGCGCGATCAGGAACTCGTCGCCAAACAGGTCCGGCGGGGCCTGGCCGGTCGCCTCGGCCCGACGGATCGCCACCATCTGGGCCGCGAAGTTCCATTCATAGACGGCGGAGGCCGCATCAAGCCCTTCGTAGCATTGCAGCCGGATCAAACGGCGGCCCAATGCGCCGGCGATGGCCTTTGCGATCTCGGTCTTTCCCGTCCCCGCCTCGCCTTCCAGAAACAGCGGTCGGTTCAGCCGCAACGCCAGGAAGGTCACCGTGGCCAAGGCGCGTCCGCAGACATAGTTCTGATCGGCCAGCGCGGCCCGGAGGTCATCGATCGATTTCATCCGTGCCAAGGGGCACCATCGATCACGTGCGGTCAAGCCGCGTTGCAGGGCCGGAGCCCGAGGCGTATCTGACCAGTAGAGGGCCACAGGAGAGGCATCATGAAGGACACGATCGCACCGGGCTTCGGACCCGATCTGGGGACGTTCCAGTGGGAAGATCCGTTCCTGCTGGAAGATCAATTGTCGGAAGAGGAGCGGATGCTGCGCGACGGCGCCCGGGCCTTCGCCGACGCCGAACTGGCCCCCATCGTCCGTGATGCCTACGCGACCGAGGCCGCCAATCCCGGGCTCTTCGCCAAGATGGGCGCAGCCGGTCTTCTGGGCGTGACGATCCCCGAGGAATATGGCGGCCTAGGCGCCAATTACGTGACCTACGGCCTGGTGGCCCGCGAAATCGAGCGGGTGGATTCGGGCTATCGGTCGATGATGTCAGTGCAGTCGTCGCTGGTGATGTACCCGATCCACGCCTACGGCTCCGAGGACCAGCGGCAGAAATACTTGCCGGGCCTCGCCTCGGGCGCGCTCATCGGCTGCTTCGGCCTGACGGAGCCCGATGCCGGCTCCGACCCGGCGGGCATGAAAACCCGGGCCGAGAAGACGGCGACGGGCTATCGCCTGACCGGCGCGAAGATGTGGATTTCCAACGCGCCCTTCGCCGATGTCTTCGTGGTCTGGGCGAAATCCGACGCGCATCAGGGGAAAATCCGGGGGTTCGTCCTGGAAAAAGGGATGCCGGGGCTCAGCGCGCCGACCATCAAAGGTAAGCAATCGCTTCGGGCGTCGACCACGGGCGAGATCGTCATGGACGGGGTGGAGGTGGGCGAAGACGCTCTTCTGCCGAACGTTCAAGGACTCAAGGGACCGTTCGGCTGCCTCAACCGGGCGCGGTACGGGATCGGCTGGGGTGTCATGGGCGCGGCGGAAGCCTGCTGGCACGCGGCGCGGCGGTACGGGTTGGATCGGGAACAATTCGGCAAGCCGCTGGCCCAGACGCAGCTCTTCCAGAAGAAGCTCGCGGATATGCAGACCGAGATCGCCTTCGGCCTGCAAGGCTGTCTGCGGGTCGGGCGGCTGATGGATGACGGCCGCGCGGCGCCGGAGATGATCTCCCTGATCAAGCGCAACAATTGCGGCAAGGCCCTAGACGTGGCCCGGCTGGCGCGGGACATGCATGGTGGCAACGGCATCTCCGAAGAATACAACGTCATCCGCCACATGATGAACCTGGAAACCGTGAACACCTATGAGGGGACTCACGACATCCATGCGTTGATCCTGGGCCGCGCGCAGACCGGGTTGCAGGCGTTCTTCTAAGACCGGGTGAAATCCGCGTCTGACGGATGTTTTGCTTGCGTTGGACCGCCCGACGTCCTGGCCATGTGCAGAACCGCCTGACCGGACAAGTCTGTTGGGCCATCCTGCCAGGCCGTCTCCGGCGCGGCGGGCGCGCCGCTCAGCGCAAAAAGCACGATGGCCCATCGCAAACCGCGTCTGATGGCCCGCATCCAATCTCCCTCCAGATCAACCGGAGGATGAACGGCATTCGCTAATGTTTGCTTAACGGAAAACAAAGACGGGGGCCGAAGCCCCCGTTTTTCATGGTCGTCTTGTTCGTGGGATCAGGCCGCGTCGCTGCCCGCTTCCAAAGAGATCGTGATCTCGACCTCATCGGAGACAAAGGGCGCGAAGGCGCCGACACCGAAATCGGACCGCAGCAAGGTCGTCGTGGCATCGAAGCCGATCCAGGGCCGCCCGTTCTGCGGATGGGTGCCCTTCTGGTTGAGCGTGGTGTCGAGCACGACCGATTGGGTCACGCCGTTCATGGTCAGATCGCCTGTGATCAGCGCGGTGTCTTCACCGGTGACCTCGATGGACGTGCTCTCAAAGGTGACCATGTTGCGGCTGTCGTCGGCCGCGGCTTCGGCGGAGGCGTTAAAGAAATCGGCCGACAGGAAGTGCGCATCGCGCTGCTCCCACCCGGTAAACATCATAGTGATGGGCATGGAGACGGAGACCGACGAATTGGCGGGGTCGGCCTCATCGAAGTTGATCTGACCTTCGAAGCCCGAGAACATGCCGAAAGTGGTGGAATACCCGAGGTGGTCGTAGCTGAAGATGATCTGGCTGTGGCTGGAATCGAGCTGATAGGGCACGGGGTCCGCGAGGGCCGGGGCGGCGGTAAGGAACGCAGCGGCGGCGAGTGTAGTCCGGATCATGGAAGATGCTCCTGTTGGGGTATGTCGTAACGATGGATCAGAACATCGTGCGCCGGGCGCACAAGACAAACCGCTATGGATAAACAGAACGTGTGCAGGCGCGCACGGGCGGTTATCCGCCGGGCGGCGCGGGGGCGGACCCCGGATGTGGGACAGGATCGCAAGTATCGTTCGATATCTGGATTGTGTTTAGGGTGATGGGCGTGGGTGGGCTTGGACATTCCTCTTTGGTTTGATGGCCCTTTCTCTCTTTGGCGCATCTGAGGCGCTATTCAGATGGCGCAACAGACAAGTCCAAAGGCGGATGACCGCAATACCCGCCGTTTCCGCCTCAGTCCCCAGATCGGGCTCAAGGCCGCAGGGCGCCGGTCCACCACAGGCCCGTCCCCCGGTCCGACCATTGGGTTGACGTGAGTGCATCGCGTT
>JBCDCS010000282.1:0-4279 GCA_039181205.1 Pseudomonadota bacterium | reverse complement strand
AGGACGCGCTGCACGCCTATAATCGGCATCTGGTGACGTATCTGCGGACCTACGAGCGGATGGGACTGCAGGCGATCCCGATGCGGGCGGATAGTGGGCCCATTGGCGGGGACGACACCCACGAATTCCTGGTGCTGGCGGAGACCGGTGAGTCGGAGGTGTTCTACGACAGCGAAGTGACCGACCTGACCTTCGGCGACCGGGAGATCGACTACGACGACGTGGCGCAATGCCAGGGTATCTTGGAAGAATTCACCTCCCGCTACGCCCGGACGGACGAGACCCATGACGAGGCCGAATTCGCCGGGCTCCCCGAGGCACGGCGGCGGACGGCGCGGGGCATCGAGGTGGGGCAGATCTTCTATTTCGGCACCAAGTATTCCGATGCGCTCGGGGCGAACGTGCAGGGCCCGGACGGGAAGTCCACGCCGGTCCATATGGGCTCCCACGGGATCGGGGTCAGCCGCCTGGCCGGCGCGATCATCGAGGCGAGCCACGACGACAAGGGCATCATCTGGCCGGAGGGCGTGACGCCGTTCCATGCGGGGATCGTCAACCTGAAACAGGGGGATGCCTCGACGGATTCCGCCTGCGAAGGCGTCTACCGGGCGCTGGCGGCCGAAGGTCTGACGGCGCTTTACGACGACCGGGAGGAGCGGGCAGGCGCCAAGTTCGCGACCATGGACCTGATCGGCCTGCCGTGGCGGATCACGGTGGGGCCGCGGGGCTTGGCGAACGGGATGGTCGAGCTGACGTCGCGGCGAACGGGCGAGAGCGAAGAAATGGCGCCCGAAGCCGCGGTGGCGCGGCTGCGGGACGTTTACGCTGGGATGTAAGGCTCTGAAGCATGTCTAAGCTACTGACGAAAATACAGAAGAAGGTCCGTCGTCGACGCAAGGCCTATCTCCGAAATCGTAGGGAGCGACAGGTCAGCCAGGCGTTGCAGATCGTGGAGCGCGATCCAAAAGCGATCGATGAAGTCAAAGGGATACTCGCCAAATTCGCGCCGACGCCGACCGGGCACAAATTGATCCGGATCGGACCGACGTATGACGGCGGCTATATCTTGCCCGATGATCTGGAGGGGCTGGTCGCGCTCTACTCGCCTGGTGTGTCCGACACGTTTGGGTTCGACGCTGAGATTGCCGGGCGGGGAATCCCTTGTTTTTTGGCCGATGGCACGATTGATCAGCCGTCCAATCTGCCTGCAGGAATGTTCTTCGAGCAGATGATGATCGGGGATGGTCCGGCTGGCCGGTTCATGCGGTTGGAGGACTGGGTGAGCCGAACCGCTCCGGAAAGTGATGGCGATCTGATGCTTCAGATGGATATCGAGGGCGCCGAATACGACGTGCTTCCGGGCGTTTCACGGGATTTGCTGGATCGTTTTCGGATCATCGTGTTGGAATTGCACGATCTGGATATCCGGATGCTTGGCCCGCAGCGGGCCGAATTGACGGCCCTGCTTGCCCGCCTGACGGAGCGTCATGTGGTCTGCCACGTCCATCCCAATAACTGTCTGGCGCCATCACAGATTCTCGGTCGGCCCGTCCCGCCGATTTTGGAAGTGACGCTTCTTCGCCAGGATCGTATCCGCCCGGGCGGCGCGGACGACCTAGTCTACCCCCATCCGCTGGACAGTCCGAACATTGCCACGATGGTCGACCATCCGGGTGTACCGTTCTGGACATGACCGCTACCGACCCCATGGTCACCGTTATCACGGCAACCTGGAACCTGATCGATGCCGGTCGGGCCGATCTGGTGCGCGGCGCAGCAGAGAGCCTGTTCTCCCAGACCTTCCGCGATATGGAGTGGCTGATCCAGGATGGGGCCTCCACCGATGGGACAGTGGATTTGCTGCAGGATCTGGTGGACCATGCCCCGGCTGATCTGTCGGCCCGCCTGATTTCTGAACCGGATCAGGGCCTCTATGACGCGATGAACCGCGCCGTTGCGGCGGCACGGGGGCGATATGTTCTGTTCCTGAATTCGGATGACACGTTTTTTGGACCCGACTCTTTGGCGCTTCTCGCTGCGGCTGTGAACGATACCGAAGCTGACTTTGCCTACGGTCAGGTGGAAATTGCGCAGCCGGAAACGCATGATGTGAGCATTTGGAAGGCCGATCTGTTCCGCTTTCTGCGCACCATGCCGTTTGGTCATAACGCGGCGCTCTATCGTCGGAGCATGTTTCTGGAACTTGATGGCTTCGATCTGTCCTATAAGTCGGCTGCGGACTATGATTTCATCTGCCGCATGATCGCCGACGGTTATCGGGGCCGGGCCATTTCGGAAACAGTCTATCGTTTTCTTTTGGGCGGTCATTCCGCGGAAGAAGCCCGTGACAGCCATGAATCATCCACTTTGCTGCGAAACATTTATGCGCGCTGGGTCCAGGCTTCTGGCGTGACGGATGATATTGTCTTGTCCTGGATGAAGCGCCGTTATCTGCCGCCACTTTTTTGCCTTCGCATCGCGGTTTCGCCTAACGCCAACACCTTCGTCCGGCGCACCGCGCTCTGGGAATTCTACCGGGCCAGCAAGCGGGTTCTGGGGCTGAAGTGAGCCGTGTGAGCGTGAATTGGCGGCGCGGCGGTCGCAACGCGTTGACGCCACCGCCGGCAGGTCGCACCTAGGGGGCCAAGAGCAGTCCCGGAGAGGTCCGATGTTTTCCCGCTACGAAATGGCCATCGCCTGGCGTTATCTGCGCGCTCGCCGCTCGGAAGGCGGGATCAGCGTCATGACCTGGATCAGCCTGGTGGGCATCGCGCTGGCCGTCTTCGCGCTGATCGCGACGCTCGCCGTGCGGGCCGGGTTCCGGTACGAATTCGTCGACACCATCGTCGGCGCGAACCCCCATGTGAGCGTTCTGTCGACCGGTGAAATGCAGGAAAACGGCCAGCTCACGCGCACGTTGTCGGATTTCGACGCGCTCGCCGAACGGCTGGCCCAGGTGGACGACGTGGTCCGGGTGGCGCCGGTGATCGCCGGTCAGGCCATGGCCGCCGGGCCGGGGCGCAATTCGGGTGTCCAGGTGATCGGCATCCGACCCGAAGATCTGGCCCGCGTGCCCCGGGTCGCCACGCCCGAACAATCCCAGGGGTCGCTTGACGACTTCGCGGGCGGCATCGCGCTCGGCTGGC
Source organism: Pseudomonadota bacterium (assembly GCA_039181205.1). Classification (GTDB taxonomy): domain Bacteria; phylum Pseudomonadota; class Alphaproteobacteria; order Rhodobacterales; family Rhodobacteraceae; genus Jannaschia. The sequence continues at coordinate 1,133 of JBCDCS010000282.1, read as the reverse complement.
ATGTGGCCCAACGGCTGGGCGTGCGGGCGGGCGACAGCATCCGCTTGATCTCGCCCGATGGTGTGAAGGGACCGTTCGGAACCAGCCCCCGGGTCGTGTCCTACCCGGTGACCTACATCTTCCAAGTCGGGCGTTACGACATCGACAACCTGCGCGCCTATCTGCCCTTCGAGGAGGCGCAATCCTACTTCAACCGGGAAGGCGTGGCCGATGAAGTCCAGGTCGCCGTCACCGACCCGGAGGCCATCGATGTCATGGGTCCGGCCCTGATCCAGGCGGCTGGGGAAAACACCTATCTCTGGACCTGGAAGGACAGCGCGGGCAGCTTCCTGCGCGCATTGCAGATGGAAGACAACATCATGTTCGTCATCCTGTCGATCCTGGTCCTGATCGCGACGCTGAACATCACCTCCGGCCTGGTGATGCTGGTCAAGAACAAGGGCCGCGATATTGGGATTTTGCGAACCATGGGTCTGACCCAGGCGACGATCCTGCGGGTGTTCTTCCTGTGCGGCGCGTCCATCGGCTTGGTGGGCACGATCTTCGGGGTGATCCTGGGCTGCCTTTTCGCGATCTATATCGGGCCGATCTTCGATTTCGTGAATTACCTGGCGGGCGGTGGGGTCTGGGATCCGTCGGTGCGCTATATCTCGGCGCTGCCCGCGCGGCTGGAACTGGCCGATGTGCTATCGGCGGTGGCCCTGTCGCTGTCCCTGAGCTTCGTGGTCACGATCTTCCCGGCCCGCCGGGCGGCGCGGATGAACCCAGTCGAGGCGTTGCGCTATGAGTGAGGCGCTTCGCCTCGAGGGCATTGAGAAGGGCTATTACCTGGGCAAACCCAATGAGATTCGGGTGCTGGGCGGCGTGGATCTGACCGTGGCATCCGGTGAGGTCTGCGCGCTGGTCGCGCCCTCCGGCGCCGGAAAATCGACGCTGCTGCATATCGCGGGCCTGCTCGATACGCCCGATAGGGGCCGGGTGATCGTCTCGGGCGACGATCTGACCGGGCAGGGGGACCGGGCCCGCACCCGGGCGCGGCGCAAGCGGATCGGATTTATCTACCAGTTCCACCATCTGCTGCCGGAATTCTCGGCCACCGAGAACATCGTCCTGCCGCAACTGGCCGATGGCGT
>JBCDCS010000281.1:0-4281 GCA_039181205.1 Pseudomonadota bacterium | reverse complement strand
GTCGCGGTCAGTGCGATTACGGCGGCCGTCAAAATGCGTTTCATGTCGATCTCCTTGTTGGTCTTCAGGCGGCCGTCGCGGACAGAAATCCACGCAGCCGTTCGCTTTTGGGGCTGCCGAAGAGCGTCTTCGGCGGGCCTTCTTCCTCAATCCGTCCCTGGTGGAGGAAGATCACGTGGTCGCTGACGTCCCGGGCCAGGTTCATATCGTGGGTGACGATGACCATGGTCCGGCCTTCCTGGGCCAGCGCTTTGATAACGCGGATCACCTCCTGCTCCAGTTCGGGGTCGAGCGCGGAGGTGGGTTCGTCGAAAAGCAGCGCCTTGGGCTCCATGGCGAGCGCCCGGGCAATGGCGGCGCGCTGCTGCTGGCCGCCGGACAATTGGGCGGGCCAGGCATCGGCCTTGTCGGCGATGCCAACCTTGGTCAGATAACCCCGCGCCTTGTCTTCCACCTCGGTGGGGTCGCGGCGCATCACCTGGACGGGCGCTTCCATGACGTTCTGCAGGATCGTCAGGTGGGACCAGAGATTGAAGCTCTGGAACACCATCGACAGGTTGGTTCGGATCCGGGTGATCTGGGCGGCGTCGGCCGGGTGGCGGCCCGCGCCCTGGCCCTTCCATTTCACCGGTTCTTCGCAGAAGCGGATGTCACCCTGCTGGCTGTCTTCCAACAGGTTGGCGCAGCGGAGCAACGTGGACTTGCCCGACCCGGAGGACCCGATCAGGGATACCACATGGCCCTGGGGCGCGGTCAGATCGACGCCTTTGAGGACCTCCAGGGGCCCGTAGGCTTTGTGGAGATCTCGGATTTCCAAGACGGGCGGGGCGTCTGTCACAAGCGGGTCCGGTTCTACGCGTCCGCACGTTTAGGGCGCAAAACCGGCCCGGATGCAACGGGGGCGGGCCGTTACGCCGTGTTCGCCAGGTCCGCGGCATAGGGTTTGCCCGGTAGATCGGCGATGCCGATCAGTTTGGTTGCAGCCCGATCTTCGGCGGACATCCCGGCGATGGCCGCGTCCAGGGCCGACCGGACAGACAACAGCCACGCTGGGCGGGCGGTCACGAACGGGGTCGAGGGCGTGGGCGGCGTGGTTCGTGCGATCCGCAGCGCCGGGTGGGGCGCCATGGCCCAGGTGACCGCGTCGATGGCGGCCAGATGTGCTTCGCCTCGGGCGACGGCCTCCATGGAGGCGGCGTGGCTGCCGGTGATGGTGATCGGGCCCGTGAGACCGGCGTCCCGCAGACAGCCCCAGCCAGACTGGCTGTCCAGGGCATTCACGGCGATCCCGGCGGCCGACGCCTCTTCCACGCTGCGCCTGTCGTCGGCCCGCTGCACCAGATGTGAGACGTAGTGCCCTGGTGGCACGTCGGGCAAATCCCAGATCGGGCTGCCGATCAAGGTCACATCCTCGGCCAGGCCCAGCCGCATGGGCAGGGCACAGGTCATGGACAAAACCAGATCGGGATCGCGCCAATGTCGGCCCGCTTCGTCAGGCCAGCTCAGGCGATCGGGCCCCCAGCCGAGCCGGGCCCGGATATCGGCCCAGAGCCGATCCCAGGCTGGCCGGGTCGCCGGATACCAGCAGAGACTTGCGATCATTTACCTGAAAAGCCCCGGCTACGGCGCGTCTTCCACACGCCGACGTGCGATGTTGCTGTCCCGGTCGTTGACCCCCAGCAGGTTGGCCAAGAGGCGCAGCAGGCTGTCTTCCTCGTGATCCCGCGCGCCGTCGGCCAGGACCACGGCCCACAGCGCTTCGATCACCGCGATCCGCTCCTCCAGCGGCACGCCGTCCTTTATCGCCCGGGTAAACCGCACATCGTCGGGTGCTTCGGCTTCCAGGGCTTCGGCCTCTCGGCGCAGCTTGCTCGCCTCGAACGGCGACAGGCCGTGATGCCGGATCAACACGCGGTCGATGCGGTCGATTTCGACCTGGGCGTATTCGCCATCGGCCCGCGCCACGCGCACCATCAAGGCGGCCAGGGCAAGGCGGGCGTCGGGTTCGGGCAGGCGTTCGGGTTCGGGGGCCGATAGACGGCGGAGAAGGTCTTGGAACATGGCCGCCATATAGGGGTGCCCGCCTGTCGGGACCAGCCGATGATCAGCCGTCCCACCCTTCGGCAATGACCAGGTCGCTTTCACTGATCCCGTGCCGGAGCTTGATCGCCTCCTGATAGCCGGGGCTGTCATAGCAGGCCAAGGCGGCCTCGTAGGTGGGGAACTCGATCACCACCGTCCGCGGCTTCGCCTGCCCTTCCTTGGTTTCTCGCGCCCCGCCCCGGACCAGGAACCGTCCGCCATATTCGGCCAACGGCGCGGCATTGGCCGCGCGGTAGAGATCGTATTTCTCCGGGTCGTCCACGCGGCCATGGGCGATCCAATATCCTTTGGTCATCTCGGTCTCCTGCAAGCGGGCTTCTCGGTCGTGCGGCCGCGCGGGTGCGGCCAAGGCGGGTTGACGGTCACCATGCCGGAGCCGGGCAGCCAATGTCCATCGCAGGCGGCGGGGGATGGTCATGGCCCAATCTGCGCGAGATCGTTTCGACAACCCGCTTCCATCATCCGCGTCGTCTGTCTTCCCTGGCGTCAATAGACCGAGGTCCCATGTCGGATCGGTCGAGAGTGTCGCCAATCGCGCGACTTTAAGTAGGTTGGCAGCATTCCCCCACGTAATCGTGCCGATAAGACAACATATCCGCCGCCTTCAGACCCCATTTTGACGCGGCAAGCATAGGAGTTGTTGCAGACCGAGAAGAGCATGTTAGTGCTTCTACCATCGATCTTGCTCTGGGGTTCTGCATGATTCGCTTTCTCGCCGCGCTCGCGCTCACCACATCGGCCGCCTTCGCTCAGACGGCGCCCTCGTTGGATGCGCCGACGGTTTCGACCCAGGGCACCGGTCCGGTGGCTTTGGGCTTCACCTTGCGGGGTGGCGTCGCGACGAGTCCGGAATTCTTCGGCTCCGACGATAACGACGTCAGCCCGGATATCGGGTTCAGCCTCAACTACCTGCGGCTGGGACGGTTCGAGATCGGGAACCCGGATCCGAGTTTCGAGCGGCAGGGCTTCGGCTTCACCGGCTCGTTTCGCTTCATTGACGAGCGGAACGAAGGCGACGATGTCATCCTGGATGGTCTCGGCGACGTCGACACATCGGTCGAACTGGGCCTGGGCGTGGAATACGTGCTCGGAAATTTCGAAGCCTTCGGGGCCGTCCGCTACGGCATCATCGGCCATAACGGTTTCGTCGGCGAAATCGGGGCCAACCTGATCGCCCGGCCGACGGACCGCTGGACACTGCGCGTGGGCCCGCGCGTCAACTTCGGCGATGACGAATTCGCCGAGGAGTATTTCGGCGTGACGGCCGGGCAGGCGGCATCGTCGGTCGCCGGATTGCCGGAATTCGACGCCGATGGCGGTCTGATTTCCGCGGGCATCGAACTGGGCGCCACCTATCAGATCAACGATCGCTGGGGCATCGAAGGCGCCGTACTCTATGACGAATTGTTCGACGATGCCGAAGACAGCCCGATCACATCCGATGACAGCACGTTCTCGGCCCGGATCGGCATCACCCGGCGGTTCACGCTGGGATTCTGATCTCGCCGCGGGAAATCGGGATGGCCCGGCCTGAAATCCGGATTTCCGTGATCTGACCATCCGCCACATCGGCCGCGAATCCGATCTTGGACAGACGACCCATATCTTCCCCTTGCCGCAGGCTCAGCTTTGTCGTGCCGTCGGGCAACGCCCCATTGGCCAGAAGCTGCGCCGCCAAGATCGCGCAGGCCGATCCCGTGGCCGGATCCTCGGGGATGCCGGCCGTCGGGGCGAACATGCGTGCGTTGAAGTCTGGGTCGTAGAGCCAGGCGCCGTCCACACCGGCGATCTCCAAGGCGCGGGACCAAGCCGGTTCCATCGGCCGGGCCTGCCGCAGCGCCGCGCGGTCCCGAACCGGAATGTAGAGGAACGACGGCCCACCTTCAAACGCGCCGGGCGCATGCTGCCCGATCTGATCCGTAGTCAAACCTAGCGCCTCGGCGCAGAGCGCTGGGGCCACCGGATCCCCACATGGCGTCGGCAAGATCGGTGCCTTGAAAGTCGCCTCGCCCCCGGCGATCGCCACCGGCACCAGCCCCGCCTCTTCCTCCAGCACCACGTCGGACAGGCTGTGGCGATCCGCCAAGAACAGGGACGCGCCGATGGTCGGATGCCCGGCAAATGGAATTTCGTCGGTGGGGAAGAAAATCCGGGCCCGCGCCGTATGGGCCGGGTCCC
>JBCDCS010000280.1:0-4284 GCA_039181205.1 Pseudomonadota bacterium | reverse complement strand
GCCGCCATTGATCGACGCGAAGACCTCGGTGTTGCGGTCACCGATCCAGACATTCGCCGTGAGCCAGACCGTCGCGTCCACGTCCTCGGGCGTGAAGAGCCGTAGGTCGGCCAGATCATTACCCGACACCGGCGGCACCGCTTCGGCGCCCCGGTCCTGCTCGTCCTGCCAGGCCCACATGGCATCGAACCAGTCGCGGAATTGCGGCGTGTTGAAGCTCAGCGCCATCTGCCGCTCCGCCGGCAAACCGGCCGCGCGGTAGTCAACGGTGAAGTCCGACCCGTCGAACGACACCATCATGTAGCCCGGCGGCGTGCCGCCCCGCGCAAACGCCATGGGCGTCCCGTCGAAGCTCAGATCGCCCTGGAACCAGTTGCCCGACGGTGCACCGCCCACCACGTGGTCGAAGGGCAGGCGCGTGACGCCGACCTGCTCCTCCCAGCCCTGGAACCACTCGCCCGCAGCCAGATACTCGAAGGTGTGCGTATGGCCCGAGAAGCTGACCGCCGGACGCCCGGCCAACATCTCGTGGATCTCGGCCAGGTTGTCGGTCTGGTGGCGGCCGGTGTTGGAGTCGATGAAGGACACGAATGGGATGTGATGCATCATCACGATCAACCGATCTTGGGGCGTGTTCTCCAGGATGCCGGCCAGCCACTCCATCTGCCGGTCGTCGACCCGACCGTTATAGACGGTCCGCTCCGGGTCGACGCAGGCATCGCGACCGCCGGGACCGTCATCCTCGGGACCGCAGGGATAGATGACATTGTCCAGCGCGATGAACGTCGCGTTCCCGATCTCATAGGCGTAGTAGTTCGGCCCGTAGAGCTGCCGCCAGCTATCGGCGGAATGCGCGTCCGTGGTCGCGTCGAAGTCGAAATCGTGGTTCCCATGGACATAATATTGCGGCAACCCGGCCACCGAGAAGATCGAGGTCAGGCGCGGCAGCAAGGTCAGGTCGTCGCCCATCACGTCGCCCAGCATCACCATGCATTCGGCGTTCGACAGATCCTCGTCCAGGATCGATTCGACCGTGGAGTCCCGCACGAAACCCAGTTCGCGGCCCGAATAGGTCTGCACGTCACCCATCATCACGCAGGTGAACTCGTCGGCCGTCCCGGTGCGGATCATCGGGAAATTCACCGCCTCGGGCAGCGGCCCGGTGGGTTCGAGCCCGCCGTAGCGCAGCTCCTCCGGCGTGCCCTGGGGCAGGTGGTGATAGAAGAATTGCGGGACGCCCACCTCGTCCGTGGGCACGTCGAAGGCGGCTGGCTCCACCACCATCACCGTCATATTGTCATAGACCGGCAACTCGTACGTCCCGTCCGGCCCCGTCACCACCACATCGCGCCCGTTCGACACCATCACGCCGGCTACACCGGGTTCGTCGCCCTGAAGCGCGCCGTCGCGGCTGAGGTCTTCGAAGACGGTCCCGGTGACGGTCTCTGCCCCCTCTGCCGTGCCTCGAGCATCGATCTCCGCCACATAGTCGAACTCGGCCAGGACGGGTCCGGCCATGATCAGAAAGGTCGCGGCCAGCAGCGCGGCGCGACCCCGGATTGCACTCACAATCATCAGTGTCTTCCCTGTCATGTTGCGTCAAAACGCCCGCTTCCACGGGCTTTGGCAGGGTCGCCGATTCACATGACCGGGAGGTGTCCGCCCAGTTACGGAACCATGACAGCCGGTAAACGGGCGAAGTCTCGCCGATCCGACAACCTTGCGGTCCGAACAAGGGACAGCTATCCAATGAACGTCGTTCATCGGAGTCCGCCATGTCCACCACCAGCCGCCGCGCCGACCTCCGTGACCGCATGATCATCCTGGCACGCCAAGTGATCGAAGCCGAAGGCACCAGCGCGCTGAAGGCGCGGGACTTGGCCAAAGCGGCCGATTGCTCGGTCGGATCGATCTACAACGTTTTCGGCGACATGAATGACCTTTTGGTCGCCGTGAACGGCGAGACCTTCCTGGCGCTCGGCGCCCATGTCACCGACGCCGTCACCCGCGCGGGCGATAGCGACCCAACGGCGCGAATGATCACCATGGCCGAGGCCTATCTGGATTTCGCGACCCGCAACCCCCGGCTCTGGCGCGCGCTCTTCGACACCGAACTGACGCTCGACAGCCCGGATGCGCCGGACTGGTACATGAAGGCGCTGGACGATCTCTTCGCCATCATCGACGCCCCTCTGACCGAGATTTTCCCGACCCTGCCGCCCGAGGCCATCCGCATCCGAACCCGGGCGCTCTTTTCGTCGATCCACGGCATCGTGCTTCTGGGCATCGAACAGCGCGTCTCGGGCGTCGGCCCGGACCACCTGTCGGAAATGATCCGCTTCGTCCTGTCCTCGGTCACCGCAACACGCTGAGCCGCATTTAGGCGTCTCGATATCCCCCGGACGCGAGGCCCGGCCCTCGGTTTTAAGGCCGGCCCCACGGACGGATACGGCCCCCGAACCAGCGTCTGCGTCAGCGCGAAAGTTGACATAACGAGAGGCGTGCAGCGATCATGGCCGTTCATGATGCGACATCGAAGCCGGTGCGGCTGCTCAATTCATGAACATCAAGGGAGGACTACATGACTCACAGACACGTTTTATCGGGGCTTCTGCTGGGCACCATGCTTGTCGGGCCGTCCTTGGCCCAGGACAACATGGACAGGCTCTCGAACATGCAGAGGACGGATGCGAGTTTCACATTCGTCGATCAGGGAGGCGAGCGCGCAGAGGCGCTCAGGGCCATTCTCGAACATATCAACCTGCCCGACGGTTTTGAGATCAGCCTCTATGCTATCGTGCCGGACGCCCGGTCCATGGCGATGGCGCCCCAGGGCACGGTGCTGTTTGCCGGAACCCGGAAAGACAAGGTTTGGTCGATCGTCGATCGCGACCGCAATCGCGTGGCCGACGAGGTGAAGGATTTCGCGCCGTCCGTGACATTCGACATTCCGAACGGCCCCTGTTTTTCGCCCGATGGTTTTCTCTACATTGCCGAGCGGAACCGGATCCTGGTGTTCCCCGCCGCCGAGTTCTTCTTTGAAAGTCCCGACATCGCGGTCGGCACGGTCGTGGCCCAGGGCGAACTGATCCCGCCTGAGGAGGAGAGCTTCAATCACTCGGCCCGGGTCTGCGATATCGGCCCGGACGGGATGCTCTATGTCTCGCTCGGTCAGCCCCACAATGTTCAACCGGTCGAGAAGATCGAGATGTATGACGAGATCGGCATCGGCGGCATTATCCGGGTCAACACCGACGGGTCGGGCCGCGAGGTCTATACGCGCGGCGTGCGCAACTCGGTCGGGCAGGACTTCAATCCGGCAACCGGCGAACTCTGGTGGACCGACAACCAGGTCGACGGCATGGGCGACGACATCCCGCCGGGTGAGTTGAACCGCCAGACCGCGGCCGGGCAGCATTTCGGTTTCCCGTGGACAAATGCCCGCGTCGAAATCGTCACGGAAGACCAGCATCCCCGGCCCGAGGGCGTGGAGTTCATCGAGCCGCAGCTGGAGTTGACGGCACATGCAGCCGATCTGGGCATGCGCTTCTACCATGATGAGAGCTTCCCTTCGCGCTACCATGGCGGGATCTTCTGGGCGCAGCACGGATCGTGGAACCGGACCGAGCCCGTGGGCGCGCGGGTCATGTTCACCGCGCTTGACCCGGAAACCGGTGACGCCATGGGCGCCCAGGTGTTCGCCGATGGCTGGCTGAACGAGGATACCGGCGAATATCGCGGGCGCCCGATGGATATCGAGTTTCTGCCAGACGGCTCGATGCTGGTCTCTGACGACTTTGCCGGCGCGATCTGGCGGATCGCCTATAACCCGACAGTGAGTGAATGACTCGCATCCTCGCAATCGCTCTCGGCGGGCTCACGCTCGCCGGGGGCGTTGCAGCACCGGCCCTGGCCGCCAATCCCGAAGACGGGCGCAGGATCGCAAACATGTGCCGGACGTGCCATGGCCTCGATGGCTATGCCGCCATTCCAATCGCCCCCCATATCGGTGGCGAGCCGCAGGAATACCTTGAAGCACAACTCATGGCCTTCAAGACCGGCGCGCGCGAGCACGAGATGATGTCGATCGTTGCGCAAAGCCTGTCAGCCCAGCAGATCGCGGATGTGGCCGCCTGGTACGCCGCCCATGAAGTGGTCGCCACGCTGCCCGAAGATGTCGCGGCGCAAGATGCCCCGGTGACCTGCGTGTCCTGCCATGGTGTCGACGGGATATCCCTGGCGCTCGATGCGCCGAACCTCGCAGGCGAGGTCAGCATCTATATC
>JBCDCS010000279.1:0-4287 GCA_039181205.1 Pseudomonadota bacterium | reverse complement strand
GGACGCGCCGCAATTGCGCGCCGATCTGGATTGGCTGGAGGCCGAGGCAACGACCTATGCGGCCGATTATGAGGGCAAGCTGGCGACGCTGGATGCCGAGGGCATGCTGAAAGCCATTCAGCGCAACGAGAAGATCGACGAAGTGGCGGGTCGGATCATGTCGTTCGCGGGATTGCGGTACTACCAGCAGACGACCAATGGCGACCGCGCCAAGTTCATGTCCGACATGCAGGACAAGATCACGAACATGATGACGCCGCTGGTCTTCTTCGGTTTGGAATTCAATCGACTGGACGATGATTTCCTTGATGGGCTGTATAAGGCCAACGCCGATCTAGTCCGCTACAAGCCCGCCCTGGACCGGTTGCGGGCGATGAAGCCGTATCAGCTATCCGACGAACTGGAGAAGTTTCTCCACGACACCTCGGTCGTCGGCGCCTCGGCTTGGAACAAGCTCTTCGATGAGACCATTGCCGGCCTGTCCTTCACGGTAGACGGCGAAGAGCTGAATATCGAAGGCACGCTCAACCTGCTGACCGACCAAGCGCGGCCCAAGCGCGGGGCCGCCGCACGGGAATTGGCCCGGGTCTTCGGCGAAAACGTTCGGACCTTCGCCCGCGTCCACAACACGCTGGCCAAGGAAAAAGAGATCACCGACCGCTGGCGCAAGCTGCCCACGCCCCAGGCCAGCCGCCATATCTCGAACCATGTGGAGCCAGAGGTGGTCGAGGCGCTGCGCAACGCCGTCGTGGCCGCTTATCCGCGCCTCTCCCACCGCTACTACAAGCTGAAGGCCAAGTGGCTCGGCCTCGACAAGCTACAGGTCTGGGACCGCAATGCCCCGCTGCCCATGGAGGAAACCCGCACGATCCAGTGGGACGAGGCCCGCAAGACCGTGATGGACGCCTATGCCGGGTTCGACCCGGAAATGGCCAAGATCGCCGAGCCGTTCTTCGAGCGTGGTTGGATCGACGCCGAGGTGAAGCCCGGCAAGGCCCCCGGCGCCTTCGCACACCCCACGGTCACCACAGTCCACCCATACGTGATGCTCAACTATCTGGGCAAACCGCGGGACGTGATGACGCTCGCCCACGAACTGGGCCATGGCGTCCACCAGGTGTTGGCCGCGGGTCAGGGCGAGATGCTGTCCTCCACGCCTCTGACGCTCGCCGAAACGGCGTCCGTCTTCGGCGAAATGCTGACATTCCGCACCATGCTCGACGGCGCTAAGGACGACGCCCAGCGCAAGGTCATGCTGGCGGGCAAGGTCGAGGACATGATCAACACCGTCGTCCGGCAGATCGCGTTCTACGATTTCGAGGTGAAGCTCCACGATGCCCGCCGAGAGGGAGAATTGACGCCCGAAGACATCAATGCGCTCTGGATGTCCGTTCAGGCTGAATCCCTTGGCCCCGTCTTCGAATTCATGGAGGGCTACGAGACCTTCTGGGCCTATATCCCCCACTTCGTGCACTCGCCCTTCTACGTCTACGCTTATGCCTTCGGCGATGGGCTGGTGAACGCGCTCTACGCCGCCTACGAAGACGCGCCCGAGGGGTTCCAGGAGAAGTATTTCGACATGCTGCGCGCCGGCGGGTCCAAACACCACAAGGAACTCCTAGCCCCGTTCGGCCTGGACGCATCGGACCCGGCGTTCTGGGACAAGGGGCTGAGCATGATCGAGGGGTTCATCGACCAGTTGGAGGCGATGGAGGGGTGATCCCTCCTGCGCCGGGGGAGATCGCTAAGGTCCAAAACTCGCTCAGTACAATCGTCTGCCGGCCATACTATGTCGCGTGTGACATGCTGTGGAACGAGTGTCCGGTCGGGAGCCCAAGATGACTGATGCTGCGTGGTGCACGAATGTCCTCTCTTGGAAGGTAAGTCGCGAGATATGTGATCCAATAATTTCTCTTTAATTCTCGGCAGCGGTTAGGATCATAGACATCGCGTCAAAAGCCGCTTCGCCTCTTCCCGCTGAAAAGAAGGTAACACCCGATGCGGTAAGGTGGCGCCATTCTGCCGAGAAAATATCATTGCCGCCGTCGTGCCAGAGCAATTGCTCGCCGTTATCAAGCGGCTCGACTACGAGGCCATAGCCATAGAACGTGTCTCCGTTGCCTTCGTCTACTTGAGGCGTAGTTGCTTCTACTACGAGGGTCTCACTAACAATGTCACCGTTAATAAACGCGACCCAGAATGATAGAAAGCCCTCCGCGGTGGTAACAAGCCCACCATTGCCGATAAGATTCCAACCCGGCTCTGACGCGCCCCAACTGGCATCTGCCACAGCAAGGCGCTGAAAGCCGGTCAACCACAGTCTGTCGCTCAGGATCGCGCGGTCCACATCGTAGGCCCGCCTATAGCCAATGGCGGGCAATCCTTCTGGGATGACGTAGTCTATCAAATAGTCTTCAAACTCCTGACCGCTCTGTATTTCTATGATCGCCGCCAAAATGGAGTAGCCCGCATTAGAGTAAGCATGGAGCGTGCCAGGAATGGAACCCAAAGGCGCATCGAATACGCGCTCCAGGAAGTCCGGCCGAGAAAGTGCTTCGCTATCATCGCCCATTGACTCGACTATGCCGGACGTGTGCGTCAGCAACTGGTGCAGCGTTATCTGCGCCTTGTCTTCGGGAACGTTAGGCAGCAGCTCACCCAAGGTCGCCTCAAGTGTCAGACTATGATTTTCAATGAGGTGAAGAATGGCCACTGCCGTTACGGTTTTCGTAATCGAACCGATGTCGACGATTTCGTCGGCCCCCGTCGCCGCGATATCGATTGCGCTTTCGACGTCTATGTTCCCAGCGCTATTGCGTGATGCCACAATAACAGGAAGGCCGCGGATGAGAGCACTTGCCAAGGCTTCGCGGGCCGATACTTCCGCAAAAGAAGGATTGGCCAAAAAGGCGGCTGAAATAGCAAAGATACTGGCTTTCAATTGAATTCTCCGATGAGTCCCGATCAGTGGTTACGGACTATCTAACAACCTCACATCTAAACAGACATTCATACAGCAACAGTGAATGACGCTCCGTCCCGTAGAGCGGAAAAACAGCCCAATATCTCCGCCTGCCCGACACCTGGGCTCGACCACGTCATTGTTCGATTTGTCCTATCCGTGACGTCGCTCTCGACCAAGGCACCCTCGCGCCCCATCACGGGCGCGTTAGGCCCTATCGACTTCCGAGGTCGAAGCGCAATGTTAAAGCTATCAAGAAACCCCTGGGAGAAGAAAATGTCTATCACACGCCGTGCCTTTCTCTATCAAACCGCGTTCGGGACGGCGGCTGGGGCCGCGCTGATCGCATTTCCAGCGGCGGCCGCGACGCGGCCCGTTTATTCTAACCGCCAGGGCGTGGCGGTGGATGGATCCGACGTCGTCGCCTATTTCACCGACGGCGCCCCCGTCGCGGGTAGCCGGGACATCACCCATATCTGGAACGGCGCCACGTGGCGCTTCTCGACCGAAGAAAACCGCGCCGCCTTCGTGGCCAACCCGGAGGCCTATGCCCCGCAATATGGCGGCTACTGCGCCTGGGCGGTCAGCCAAGGCTACACCGCGTCGACCACGCCCGAGGCCTGGAAGATCGTCAATGGCAAACTCTACTTGAACTTCTCGCGCCGGGTCCAACGCCGGTGGGAACGTGATATCCCCGGCAATATCGCGGCCGGCGACGCCAATTGGCCGGGCGTGCTGGCCTGACATCCGGCTGGTCCGTCTTCCGCGCGGATAACGCCCGGCTCGCCTCGGTCCTGTGTCTGAGGTAAAACATCGCCGGACGAATGGGAGACGGCGATGCAACTCTGGGTCGGCCTGGGCAATCCGGGCCCGAAATATGCGGGCAACCGGCATAATATCGGGTTCATGGCCCTGGATCGGATCGCGTCCGACCATGGCGCGGCGCCATGGCGGTCGAAGTTCCAGGCGGAGCTGTCGGAGGTCCGCTTCGGCGCGGACAAGGTGCTTCTGCTGAAGCCGCAGACCTTTATGAACTTGTCCGGGCAGTCGGTGGGCGAAGCCATGCGCTTTCACAAGCTGCAGCCAGGCGATGTGACCGTCTTCCACGACGAGCTCGACTTGGCCCCCGGGAAGACCAGACTGAAGCAGAGCGGCGGCCATGCGGGCCATAATGGCCTGCGGTCGATCCACCAGCATATTGGTGAAGCGTATGCCCGCGTCCGCCTGGGCATCGGCCATCCCGGCCACAAGGATCGGGTGTCGGGCTATGTGCTGTCGGATTTCGCGAAGGCCGACGGCGACCTGCTGGACGATTGGCTGCGGGG
>JBCDCS010000278.1:0-4289 GCA_039181205.1 Pseudomonadota bacterium | reverse complement strand
ATCGCATGGCCACGGTGACGAGCATACTGCGGGGTTTGTGATCGCGGTGGATGATGGAAGTGCCGAGGATGGAGGGGCGGACGCCGCCGAAGCCGAGCCGGAGATCCCGTTCGAGGAAGTGTATGCTAGTGCGTCCGCCGAGGCGGGGGAGCGTCTCTGGCGTCAGTGTTCTGCGTGCCACCGGCTCGAGGACGGGGCCAACGGGACGGGCCCGTATCTCTACAATCTCGTCGGGCGCGAAAAGCACGCGGCCGTGGATTATGCCTATTCCGAAGCCCTGTTGGGCCAAGATGGAGCCTGGACGCCGGAAAATATCAGCGCGTTCATCGAAAACCCCAGCGAATACGCACCGGGCACCAAGATGGCTTATCGCGGGATGGAGGAAGTCGAAGATCGGGCGAACTTGATCGCCTATATCGCGACGTTCTCGGACTGATCCTTTCGATCTGTCAAAAGTGAGGGTTGCCCATCCAGGCGGCCCTTTTTGTTTTGCTGGTCGTCTTGTTATCTTTCCGGATTACTACTCCATTCGAATGACGCCGGTTTGAGATGCAGGATGCGTGTCGGAGGTCCAACCGGAGCGCTCGTTAGAGGTTCCTATGCTGCCCGACGCCAATGTCGGTTTTCCCGGGCGCCGTCCGCCCTAATCTCACCCCCAAGTGACGCAGGGGCCCTTGCGCTGCTACCGAAGCGCCCCTTACCTGTCCGCCAACAATAGGGAGACCCGCCGCATGTTCGCCCGCACTTTGGCCGCCGCCGCCTTGGTCGCTACCACTGCCGCTCACGCGGAAGAGATCACCATCAGCCATGGCTATTCGAACTTCGGGGAACTGAAATACGGGCCGGACGACCACTTCGACTACGTCAATCTGGAGGCGCCCAAGGGCGGGGAGATCAGTCTCGCCACACTGGCCACGTTCGACAGCTTCAATCCCTTCACCATCAAGGGCGTCCCTGAATCGACTGGCGTATCGCTTCTATATGAGCGGATCATGGTCTCGGCGGCCGATGATCCCTACGGCACTTACTGCTATCTTTGCACGACCATTGAATACCCCGACAGCCTGGACTGGCTGATCATCAATTTGCGGGACGACGTGACGTTTTCGGATGGGCGCCCATTCACCGCTGAAGACGTTGTTTTCACGGCAAACCTGTTCCTGGAAGAGGGGATCCCGGAGTTCCGGCTCGCCATCGGGGACTTCTTTTCCAAGATCGAAGCAACCGACACGCACCAGGTGCGGTTCGAATTCGGACCGGATGCCGACATGCGAACCCGGGTCTCGCAATCCGGAGCTTGGCTGGCCTGGTCCAAGAGCTGGTTCGAAGAAACGGAAACGCGGCTCGACGACAGCTCCGAGCGGCCGTTCCTCGGCACCGGGCCCTATGTCCTGGGCAGCGTCGATATGGGCCGGACGGTCGTCTATGCCCGCAATCCCGATTGGTGGGGGGCCGACGTCCCGCTGAACCGAGGCCGTCACAACTTCGATCGCATTCGGATCGAGGCATTCTTGGATCAGACGGCCGCCCTGGAGGCTTTCAAGGCGGGCGAATACACCTTCCGGTCGCCCCCGGATGCGCGTGAATGGGCGACGCAATACGACTTCCCCGCATCACAGCGTGGCGACGTTGTTGTCGAGACGATCCCGGATTCGGGCATCGATGCTTCCCGGGGCCTCGCATTCAATCTGCGGCGGGAGCCATGGCAGGACCCGCGCGTCCGCGACGCCGTTCGGATGATGTTTAACTTCGAATGGTCCAATAGGACGCTCTTCTACGATCTGTTCGAACGCCCCTACTCGTTCTGGGGTAATTCCGAACTGGCGGCAGATGGTGTCCCGACCCCCGGAGAATTGGCGGTGTTGGAGCCGCTTGTGGACGAAGGTTTGCTCGATGCATCGATCCTGACGGAGGAAGCGGTGCTGCCGCCCGCCAGCGATGCCGAGAGCAATGCGCTCGACCGCAGGACCCGGCGGGAGGCCGTGCGGCTGCTGGCCGAAGCAGGTTGGGAAGCTGGGTCCGACGGTTTGGCACGGAATGCCGACGGCGAGGTCCTGACTCTGTCGATCATCCAGTTCGACAGCAATCTGGACCGGATCATGAATCCGTTCATCCAGAACCTTCGCAGCATCGGGATTGATGCCAGCCTGCGCCGGACGGATACGTCGCAATATGTCGAACTGCGCCGCAGCCGCGAATGGGACCTGTCCAACATCATCCCCGGTCAAGGCTATGAACCCGGGCCCGGGCTCGTCCAATGGTTCGGGAGTGCGACCCGCGAGGATAGCAGCCGGAACATAATGGGGTTGGCTGATCCGGCCGTGGACCGGCTGATCGAAGACGTTATCGTCGCGGATACCTTGGACGACTTGCGCGACCGGACGCGCGCCTTGGACCGCGTCTTGCGGGCGCACGGCTTCTGGCTGGCGCAATGGGAAAACCGGGACATCTGGGCGGCCTATTGGAACCAGTATGGGCGACCCGATCCGTTGCCGCCGCTGTCGACGGGTGTTTTGGATTTCTGGTGGTATGACGCGGAAAAGGGGGCCGCCCTGCAAGAGACCGGAGCGCTCTAGGCCATGGGCGCCTACATCATCCGCCGCTTGCTGTTGATGATCCCGACGCTGCTCGGGATCATGATCATCAATTTCACGCTGGTGCAGTTCGTTCCCGGCGGACCGGTGGAACAGATCCTGGCTCAGCTGGAAGGGGGCGGGGACGTTTTCGCGGGCATTTCCGGCAATTCGACCGAGTTGCAGGAAAGCGCTGGAAACGACAGCAGTTATGCGGGCGCCCAAGGTCTGCCGCAGGAATTCATCGACGAGTTGGAGGCGCAGTTCGGGTTCGACAAACCGCCCTTGGAGCGGTTCCTGAACATGATGTGGGATTACATCCGTTTCGACTTCGGGGAGAGCTATTTCCGCTCCATCTCTGTGGTCGATCTGGTGCTGGAAAAGATGCCGGTCTCGATCACCCTGGGCCTGTGGTCGACGCTGCTGGCCTATCTGATCTCGATCCCGCTGGGCATTCGGAAGGCCGTCAGCGACGGGTCCGGTTTCGATACGTGGACCTCCGGCATCGTGATCGTCGCCTATGCGATCCCCGGTTTTCTGTTCGCCGTCTTGTTGTTGGTGTTGTTCGCCGGTGGATCGTATTTCCAGATCTTTCCGCTTCGCGGCCTGACATCGGATGATTTCGAGTCGCTCACCTTCTTTGGTCGAACCGGACTCTACGCGCCCTGGATGATGCTTGCCTTCTTGGCGTCCGTCGCTGGCGGCGTGCTGGCGGCGCGGTTCGGTCGATCCACGTCCCAGACCGGCGATTTCTCCGGCTCGCTGTCCGATCCTGGCCCCGCAGCGGCTTTGACGGCCCAGCCCAGCCGCTGGACATCTGCGCAGGCTCTGCTGATTGGCGGTCTGGTGGCCTTGGTGCCGGCCGCAGCCTTGATCGTTCCGCTCGCCGGTGACGTCATCGGGTCGGGGGCGCAGCATCTCTACGTGGTCCTGCTGCCCGCGATCTTCGGGGTTATCTCCGCCTGGCTGCTACTCAGGCATGCCGAGAAGGATGCGGCCTGGGGTACACCCCTCCAAGCGGGCTTGCGCATCGCCCTTCGCGCGGTTCCGGGCGTGTTCGCCGGGTTCCTGATGTTGGGCTTGGGCTCGGTCTTCGGTGCGATCAACAACGTTCCGGCGGGCGCGCCGATGCCCAACGGAACCTTCACGCTGTTCGGCCAGATGGGCGACTATCTCTGGCACATCGCGCTGCCGGTCGGGGCCTCGACCTTGGCCGCGTTCGCCGGGCTCACTCTCCTGACCAAGAACTCGTTTCTCGACGAGATCCGGAAGCAGTACGTCATCACGGCCAAGGCGAAGGGTCTGAAGGAAAGCTCCGTGCTTTATGGCCACGTCTTCCGCAACGCCATGCTGATCGTGATCTCAGGCTTCCCGGCGCTCTTCGTCAGCGTCTTCTTCGGCGGCTCGCTGATCATCGAGACCATCTTCTCGCTGGACGGTCTGGGCCGCCTAGGCTTCGAGGCGGCCGTGAGCCGAGACTATCCGGTCATGTTCGGCACGCTCTTCACCTTCTCCCTGATCGGGCTGGTGATGGGGCTGATCACGGACCTGACCTATATCTGGGTCGATCCGCGAATCGATTTCGAGCGGCGGGAGGCCTGACATGGGCGTCTTCACCCTCTCGCCCCTGAACCAGCGCCGCTTGCGCAATTTCCGGCGTAACCGCCGGGCGGTTTGGTCGCTGCGCATCTTTGCGGTTCTGTTCGGGATCGCCCT
>JBCDCS010000277.1:0-4308 GCA_039181205.1 Pseudomonadota bacterium | reverse complement strand
GGGCGAAACCGAATCCCGTTCCGGACCCTGGATCTGGACGATATCGAGGCGGACGAGATCGCGAAGACCTGCTCGATCATCCCGCGGGAGCCCGCGGTGCTGTTCGGCAAGAACCAGGTGGTGGAAGACCCGACGCCCCGAAAGGTCGCACAACTCTTCGGGCTGGATCTGGAATTGGACGACCTGTCGATCCACGACGTGCTGATCGTCGGCGGCGGGCCCAGCGGTATCGCGGCGGCGGTCTATGCCGGGGCCGAGGGACTGTCGGCGTTGGTGATCGAAGACGCCTCCATCGGTGGGCAGGCGGGCACGTCGAGCCGGATCGAAAACTACATGGGCTTCCCGACGGGCATTTCGGGCGCCGATCTGTGCTGGCGGGGCGAGGTGCAGGCGATGAAGTTCGGCACCCGGTTTGCGGTGCCGCGCCGAGCCGTATCGTTGGAACAATTGGAAGATGGCACGTTCTGTGTGGAACTGGACGACGGGGTGAAAACCCGGGCCCGATCGATCGTGATCGCCACGGGCGTGCAATATCGCCGCCTGCCGCTCGATCGGCTGGAATCGTTCGAAGGCGCGGGCGTCTATTATGCGGCGACCGAGGTCGAGGCCCGGTTCTGTCGGGGCACCGATGCGGTGGTCATCGGCGGTGGAAATTCGGCCGGACAGGCGGCGATGTATCTGTCGCGCTATGCCAATTGCGTGCATCTCTTGGTCCGGGGTGACAGCCTGGCGGCCAGTATGTCGGATTATCTCTCCGGCCGCCTGGAGGCCGATCCGTCGATCCGCATCCGCTATGGCACGCAGGTCGCCGAGTTGCTGGGCGACGATTCCCTGATCGGGGTCCGACTGGCGGGCAGCGGCGTCGACCCGGAGGATGACAAGATACAGACCTGCGCCCTGTTCGTGATGGTGGGTGCTGCGCCGAACACCAACTGGCTGAGCGGCCTGGTGGCCGTGGACGAGAAAGGCTTCGTCCTGACCGGCGAAGCGGTCGGCGCCGACAGCCCCTATTCCACGTCGCTCGACGGCGTGTTCGCCGTGGGCGACGTGCGGGCCGGGTCGGTCAAGCGGGTGGCCAGCGCCGTGGGCGAAGGCTCGGTCGTGATCTCCAAGGTCTGGGAGCACGTCGCCGATATGCGCGACGACTAGGGGACCGGGGACCGGGGACCGGGGACCGGGGACCGGGGACCGGGGACCGGGGACCATTTGGGTCGCGGCAGTGCCGATGTATAGACCGTTCTCGGGACCGGTATTTGAGAGCCTGAGCGTGGTTTGCAGCGTCATGTCGGCCCGGTCCGCCGGACACGGCACCTGGCTGTCGCCCGACTAATACGCCAACTCAATGCCGTTCAACGCCCGCGAATGCCGTTGATCTGAAACCGCGGCTGAAGTGCTGTGGACTAGACGGTCCATCGACGGGCCGCGGTGCGGCGACCCCACGGATTCTCCAGGGCAGTTTATCTTTGCCAAATTCGAGAAAGCCCGAAGCTATGCGCCAACACGAGCCATATCGCTGGGCCGGCGGGCCTGCCCATAGGCCGGTGTCCAGCGGACTTGCGTCCACTCCGAGGAAGGACGCGAGAATAACCGCTTCAGGCCACGATCAGCAGAGCCGGCTCTCAGACGATCCGTACGAAGCGCTAATCGCCGAAGCGGGCTCGCCGATTGTGGCCAAGGGGCAAACACAGGGGCATCAAGACGATCATCGCAGTGCCGAGGAAGGCGAGCGCAAGGGACAGGGACATGAGTCGATCTCCTCAATGATCCCGGCAACCTGCACGACACCTATGAATTTTCTTTTAAGCCCGCCCGGAACGGACGGAGCGATGTCGGCGCAAACCAGGCTTGGCGGGATCCCCATGACCCGATGGATATCAGCCACAGGGCCGGGAACACTGCGGCGGATCATGGGCCGAATGCTGCCATCGGACGGATAGCCGGACCCCATCGGCTCGCGCCACCATCCCGCCTTGCCGTCTCTGCCACGCCCTGCCTATAAGGCGCGCGATGGCGGGACGAACGGTCATATCGACGCGAATTATCCCCCCGGCGCCCTGAACCCCAGGGCGGCCGGGCCAAGGCGCTGGGACCCCGCGCCGACCGTATGTGCATTCCGATCCGAAGGACGCCTCCGATGAGCGCCGAAGCCCCCGACTACAAGTCGACCCTGAACCTGCCGAAGACCGATTTTCCCATGCGCGCCGGCCTACCCAAGCGCGAGCCAGGCTGGCTGGAACGGTGGGAGAAGATCGGGGTCTACGACCGCCTGCGCGAGAAGACCGGGCGGGAGCTGTTCACGCTCCACGATGGCCCCCCCTATGCCAATGGCAACCTCCATATCGGCCACGCGCTGAACAAGACGCTGAAGGACATGGTCGTCCGCTCGCGCCAGATGATGGGGCATGATGCGTGCTACGTGCCGGGCTGGGATTGCCACGGCCTGCCCATCGAATGGAAGATCGAGGAGGCGTACCGCCAGAAGGGCCGCGACAAGGACGCCGTCGACGTGGTCGAATTCCGCCAGGAATGCCGGGACTTCGCGTCCGGCTGGGTCGATGTCCAGCGCGCGGAATTCAAGCGCCTGGGCATCACCGGCAATTGGGCCGATCCCTACCTGACCATGGCGCACCACGCCGAGGCCGTGATCGCAGCCGAGTTCCAGACCTTCCTGATGAACGGCCTCGTTTACCAGGGCTCGAAGCCCGTCATGTGGTCACCGGTCGAGAAGACGGCCCTGGCCGAGGCGGAGGTGGAGTACCACGACCGGCAAGTGGATGCGGTTTGGGTGGGGTTTCCTGTCGTCGATTGCAACCCGAAATGGCAGTCCGTGGACGCTTGGGAAAGCCCATCCGGTTTCGATACTGATGCTACGAAAATCAGAGAGGCTCTTTCGAAACTTGCCCAGGAAGATCGATTGGCTGGTAAGGGTTCTTTGAAGGTAGTGATCTGGACGACGACGCCCTGGACGCTCCCCTCCAACAAGGCGATCTGCTTTGGTCCGGCCATAACCTACAGCCTCTACGAAGTGGTTGAAACACCTAGCGAATGTTGGGCAAAGGTCGGCGACCTATACCTCGTCGCTGATGCGCTTGCTGAGCCGACGATGTCTGCGGCAAGACTAGAAAGACACATGTGGAAGAAGGTTTGCGAGGTATCTGCAAGTACGCTTGAGGGACTCGCCTGCGCCCACCCCCTCCGCAGCGCCGACCAGACCGGCGAATGGGACTACGATGTGCCCCTCCTCCCCGGCGAGCACGTCACTGATGATGCCGGTACGGGCTTCGTTCACACGGCGCCCAGCCACGGTGACGACGACTACCAGATCGGGCTGAAGCACGGTCTCCAGATGACCCACAACGTGGAAGTGGACGGCACCTTCCGCGCCGACCTGCCGTTCTTCGGCGGCGAGGCCATCGTCAAGCCGAACGGCAAACCCGGCGGCGCCAACAAGGCCGTGATCGACAAGCTCGTCGAGGTCGGCGCGCTGCTGGCCCGGAAGCGCATCACCATCTCCGACGCCCATTCCTGGCGCTCCAAGGCGCCCGTGATCCGGCTCAACCGGCCGCAATGGTTCGCCGCCATCGACAAGCCGGTGGGCGATGGCCAGGACAGCTATGGCGACACGGTGCGGGCGCGGGCGCTGACCTCCATCGACCAGCTTGTGGAATGGACCCCGAAGACCGGCCGCAACCGCCTCTATTCCATGATCGAGAACCGCCCCGATTGGGTGCTGTCGCGCCAGCGCGCCTGGGGCGTGCCGCTGACCTGCTTCACCAAGGTCGGCGCCAAGGCGGACGATCCGGATTTCCTCCTCCGCGACCGGACAGTCAACCAACGGATCATCCAAGCCTTCGAGGAAGAAGGCGCCGATGCCTGGTACAAGCCCGGCGCCAAGGAGCGCTTCCTTGGCAACGATTACGACCCGTCGGAATGGGAGAAGGTCGACGACATCTTGGACGTCTGGTTCGACAGCGGCTCGACCCATGCCTTCGTGCTGCGCGACCGGGAGGATGGCACGGAGGATGGCCTGGCCGACGTCTATCTGGAAGGCACCGACCAGCACCGCGGCTGGTTCCATTCCTCCATGCTGCAAGGCTGTGGCACGAAGGGGCGCGCGCCGTACCGTGCCGTCGTGACCCATGGCTTCACGCTGGACGAGAAGGGCGTGAAGATGTCCAAGAGCTTGGGAAACATCATCGCGCCGCAGGAGATCGTGGACCAATACGGCGCCGATATCCTGCGGCTTTGGGTGGCGACCGTTGACTACACCGCCGACCACCGGATCGGGCCGGAAATCCTCAAGGGCGT
>JBCDCS010000276.1:0-4314 GCA_039181205.1 Pseudomonadota bacterium | reverse complement strand
GTGGGGCTGGGGCGTGATGAACCAGACCGCCATCCAGGAAGCCGCCAATATCCGCTTCCCGATGGAGAACTTCATCGGCGTCTGGTGGTCGGGTTCCGAGAATGACGTGATGCCGGTGGGCGAGGCCGCCAACGGGTACAAAGCGCTCAACATGCACAATGTGGGCGACGACTTCCCGATCTTTGCCGATCTGCAGGAATACGTCGTCGGTGCCGGCAAGGCCGCGGGCGCGGGTGATCAGGTGGGCACGGTGCTCTATAACCGGGGTCTCTATGCGGCGATGCTGGCCGCAGAGGCCGCCAAGAAAGCCCAGGAAATCCATGGCGTGGCCGAGATCACGCCCGCGATGATGCGCGACGGCATGGAAAATCTGGTGGTCGACGAGGCGCTGATGGAAAGCCTCGGCATGCCCAATTTCGGACCGGAATTCAGCGTGTCGTGCCAGAACCATGGCGGCTCGGGCCAGGGCAAGGTCCAGCAATGGAATGCCTCGGCCGAGGAGTGGGAAATCCTCACGGACTGGATCGAGAGCGACAAGGACGTCATCCTGCCGCTGATCGAAGAGGATTCGATGGCTTACGCCGCTGAAAACAACATCACACCCGGCTGTTCGCAGTCGTAACACAGACCTTGGCCCGGGCCGTACGCGGCCCGGGTCCTTGCAAGACCAGTCGGACGGAACATGACACATCGCAAACGGATCGGGCGCGCGGCCCTGCTGGGCCTTCTTGCCGCCTTCGGACTGACGGCCTGTGCCCTGGAACGTCCGCCCAGCAATTCCTGCCCAGCCCTGCCGCTGGGGGGATTGGAAACCACG
The DNA here is from genome assembly GCA_039181205.1 of Pseudomonadota bacterium. GTDB lineage: Bacteria > Pseudomonadota > Alphaproteobacteria > Rhodobacterales > Rhodobacteraceae > Jannaschia. The sequence continues at coordinate 3,497 of JBCDCS010000276.1, read as the reverse complement.
GTTTCGACCCAGCAGGCCGACCCGGATACCGTCAATGCCATGATCCGAGCCATCGGCGGCGGGGCGGCCCCGGCGCGGCCCCCGGTCACCGTGGAGCAGACGCGCGCGGCCGAGGAAGCGGCCATGGGCATGGCGACCAGCATGGTGGAGCAGGCGATGCGGGCCGAAGCGCAGCGGACCCCGGCGGCCGAGCCGATCACGGTGCGTGTTCTGACCATGTCGGCGGGCGGCCAATGGGGCGCCTATGGCGCCGGTCTGATGACGGGATGGTCCCAGAACCCGTCCCGGCCCCGGCCCGCCTTCGACGTGGTGACCGGCGTCAGCGCGGGCGCGATCCTGGGCGTACCGGTCTTCGCCGGATCGCAGTTCGATCCGGTGCTGCGGTACTTCCGGGAAATCTCCGACGAAGACGTATCCCAGCGCCGGTCCCTCCCCGCCTTGCTGCGGTCGCCGTCATTGAACGATCCGGCTGCGTTGGAAGCCTATTTCCGCCAGTCGCTGACCCCCGAACTAATCGCGTCGATCGCGGACCGGCATGCCGAGGGCGACCAGCTTCTGATTTCAGCCACCGATCTGCATACGACGGCAACCCAGATCTTCGATATCGGATCGGCGGCGGGCATGGAGGACAAGGATAAGGCGGCCGATTGCATCATCGAGGCGATGCTGGCCTCGGCCGCGATCCCGGGCCTGTTCCCGCCCCGCCATATCAACGGCGTGCTCTATGCCGATGGGGGCTTGCGCGATCAGGTCTTCTTCCGCGCGGTGGACACGGCCCGGGCAACGGTCGCCCGCGATCTGGGCCGCCCGGTCCGAGTGGAGGCGTATCTGGTCGTCAACGGTGCGCTGATGCCGACGACCCGGCCGCCTGAAGACAAGCTGATCAGCTATCTGAGCCGGTCCTTGGTGGCCTTGGCCGACGAGGTGCAGCGCGACAGTGTCACCGACGCGGTGAATTTCGCCGCCGGGCGGCCGGGCTGGACGCTGTGGGGCATGGTACCTGATGTGGACCTGACGGCCTGCGAGTTCGGTGAAGTGCCGGTGGGAACATTCGATGCCTGCCTGACGAAAGTCGTGTTCGATCAGGGTGTGGAGGACGGACAGGCCGTGCCCATCGATTGGCTCAATGCGGAAGAACTGCGCGAAGTTGCCAGCGAGCTATAGGGAGGACGCCATGCTGGACCAGACCGAGACGGCCGACGCCGCGAAGACCCAAGCTGCCGACACGCTGCTGGAGGTCAACAATATCGAGGTGATCTATAACCACGTGATCCTGGTGCTGAAAGGTGTGTCACTGAGCGTGCCGAAGGGCGGGATCACGGCGCTTTTGGGCGGGAATGGCGCGGGGAAGACAACGACGCTGAAGGCCATATCCAACCTGCTGAAATCGGAGCGGGGCGAGGTGACGAAGGGCTCGATCACCTATCGCGGCGACCGCATCCAGGACCTGACGCCCGCCGATCTGGTGGAGCGCGGGGTGATCCAGGTGATGGAGGGGCGGCACTGCTTCGAGCACCTGACGGTGGAGGAGAACCTGCTGACCGGGGCCTATACACGCCGCGATGGCGGCAAGGCGACGGCGGACGATTTGGAGATGGTCTATTCCTACTTCCCCCGGCTGAAGGAGCGGCGGAAATCGCAGGCGGGGTACACGTCGGGCGGGGAGCAGCAGATGTGCGCCATCGGGCGGGCCCTGATGTCGCGACCGGAGACGATCCTGCTGGATGAGCCCAGCATGGGGTTGGCGCCGCAGCTGGTGGAGGAGATTTTCGGGATCGTGAAGTCCTTGAACGAGCAGGAGGGGGTGAGCTTCCTTCTGGCCGAGCAGAACACCAACGTGGCCCTGCGGTTCGCCCATTACGGGTATATCCTGGAAAGCGGCCGGGTGGTGATGGATGGCCCGGCGGCGGACCTGCGCGAGAACCCGGATGTGAAGGAATTCTACCTGGGCATGTCCGAGGAAGGTCGGAAGTCGTTCCGCGATGTGCGCAGCTATCGGCGGCGGAAAAGGTGGCTGTCGTGACCGGCGACGCGGCAACCCCGTTCACGCTGGTGCCACCTGTGCCTTCGGTGAACCGGAGGTGGATCCTGCATCGACCGGTCGACCCATGAGGGTCGCCACGTGCCTCTGGTTCGCCGACAATAACGGCCACGACGCCGCCGACTTCTATTGCGGCCTGCTGCCCGATAGCCGGATCACGATGACCATGCGGGGCGACGATGACGCACCGGTCGCCGTTGCGTTCGAGCTTATGGGCACACCCTATCAGGCTCTGAACGGCGGGCCTCGCAACCGGCTGGGCGAAGAGGCGTCGATCGTCTTGGAGACCGACGACCAAGCCGAGACCGATCGCCTTTGGGCGGCGCTGAGCGAGGGCGGCAGCGAAAAGGCCTGTGGCTGGCTGGTGGACCGCTTTGGTGTGCATTGGCAGATCGCGCCCAAGGGCCTCTGGGAGATGATGTGCGATCCTGATCGCGCGGCGGCCAAGCGAGCCTTCGACGCGATGCTGACCATGGTGAAGATCGATATCGCGGGGGTCCGGGCGGCGTTCGAGGGCCGGACATGACGGCCTTCGTCGGCCTCCCCGTGCCCGAAACCTGGATCGCGCCGTTGGTCCGGCCGCGGCCCCTGGGACGGATGGTCGATGCCGACGTCCTCCTGGCAGATGTGGCGTTCGACGCCCATGATGGAGGCTGTGGGATGACCGCATCCGCCCGATGGCGCGAGCTATAATTCATGACCGACTGGGAATTCGATGGAACATGCGGTGTCTGCGGACGGGACTATACGCGGCCGTTGACCAAGTATGAGGCCGCGTTCTTCGACAGTCTCGACCTGGACATGTCTTGCCCCCATTGCGGTGGGGCGCCGTCGGGATCAGGCCATGGGATCCCGGAGATCGACTTGGACCTCTTGGAGACGTGGTGGCGGGAAGACGGATTGGTTTTCCTCTCCCAGGATGAGGATCTGATCATGGCCGACACCAAGTTGACCATTCTGCGGGATTTCATCGGTGATGACCGGGACAAGGCCGAGGCGATGGCGCCGGTCTTGGCGGTCAAGTTCTACTCGGATTTCTTCGACGACGATGCCGAGCGCGAATGGACGGCCCGCTGGCTTGTTACGAACCGAAAAGCCGTGAGCAAATTCACCGAGACCTACATCCTGAAGGAGCTGGACCGGCGTCTTGGCGACAGACTGGCCGGTCAGGCATGAGAGCCTTCGTCGGCCTGCCCATCCCGGAGCCCTGGATCGCGCCGCTGATCAGGGCGCAGGGGGCGGTGCCCGGCGGGCGGAAGGTGGACGCGGAGGATCTGCATCTGACGCTGGCGTTCTTGGATGATCAGTCGGAAGCCTGCCTGGAAGCGCTGCATGAGACATTGGAGGCGAAGCCCCTGCCCCGCGCCACGTTGACGCCGCTGGCCTATGCGCTGCTCGGATCGGGGCGGCCGCGGGCCGTGGTGCTCGATATCGCGGCCGATCCCGGGCTGACGGC
>JBCDCS010000275.1:0-4366 GCA_039181205.1 Pseudomonadota bacterium | reverse complement strand
GTCGCCATGCCGTGCACCTGGGCGATGACGGGCTGCGGCAACTGGCGGATGGCGCGCATCACGTCGCTGCAACGGTCGAACAGGTCGGCAAAGGCCTGCTCTCCCCCGTCCTCCGCCTGCCGCATCGCCTGCATTTCCCGGAGATCGTGGCCCGCGCAGAAGGCCCGGCCCTTGGCGGCGAGGATCACCACCCGGGCATCCGATGCGGCGATGTTGGCCAGTTCTTCGGACAACCGAGCCAGCATCGCGTCCGACAGCGCGTTGAGTCGGGCGTCGTCGTCCAGCGTCAATGTCGTGACGTTACCGTCATCCCAGCGTTGCAGAATCTCGGTCACTCGGGTCCCCCTTCCGTTTAGGCAAGGTCAGACGTTGGAAGGATGGATGCAATGCTGAAGATGGATGCGGCAGCGTTGCAAGCGTTTCTCGAAACGGATTTCATCGAGGTCTCTCGCGATTTCCACATCGACCGCGTCGACGAAACCGGCATCTCGGTTCGCCTGCAAGTCTCGGACAAACATCTGCGACCTGGCGGCACCATCTCGGGTCCATCCATGTTCGGGCTCGCCGATGTATCGGTTTATCTTGCGATCCTGTCGCGGATCGGGCCGGTGGCGCTGACAGTGACGACCAATTGTTCCATCGATTTCATGCGAAAGCCCCAGGCGGGCAAGGACCTGGTTTGCGACACCCGACTGTTGAAGCTGGGGCGCGTGCTGGCCGTCGGTGATTGCCTGATCCACTCGGACGGGACCGATGCGCCCGTCGCCCGGGCCACGCTGACCTATTCGATCCCACCGGCATAAAAAAGGCCGGGCGCCCGATGGGTCAGCCCGGCCAGGCGGGGGAAAGTCAGGCCTGCCAGAAGGGTTTGTCGACCTCGCGCAGGACTTCGGCGGTCGTCAGGCCAAGATCTGCATAGCGGCTCGGGTCCATCTCTCGCAGGTCAGCGCGGGTCCGCGCGCGGGTTTCCCACTTCACCAACATCACCACGGCCGCCATCAGAACCTGCGTCACGGGCGAGACGTGGGCGGGGACATGGATGTTCAGGGCAGGATGATCGAAGGCGAGGGCCATGGGATGTTCCTTTCGAGACGTACAATCTTGCAGCTTGTATTGATACAATCGAACCTGTATGGCTCTTAGATAGAGATACAATTCTTACTGCACGGAAACCAGCGATACTTTGTGATGGGTACAATTCAGAAATCGAATATCATCGAGGTGGAGTTCGGCGCCGACCCAAGGCCGAAATATCTCGTGCTGGAATCAGCGGTCCGCGCCGCGATCAGCCAAGGTCGCCTCACACCCGGCACCCGCCTGCCCCCCGTCCGCGACCTCGCGTGGAAGATCGGCGTGACACCCGGCACGGTCGCGCGGGTCTACCGCGGCCTAACCGAAGCGGGGGTTTTGGAAGCCGCCGTGGGGCGCGGCACGTTCGTGGCGGAACCGACGGCCCCGGCCCCGATCTATCAGGAATTCCAGTCCCTTGAAGTGGACGCGACCCCGCATCTGACGGGCGGGGACAGCTACGCGATCAACATCCTGTCGCCGCACTTGCCTTCGGTTGGTCAAGGGAAGCTGATCGGCCGATTGCTGGCCGAGATCGCCGAAGACCCGCCGTCGGGCCTGATGCATTATCCCAGCCATGCCAGTGAACGCCCGGCGCGCGAATCCGCGGCCGCGTTTCTGGAAAATCCCATGCTGGGTCCCATCGCAGCAGATGACATCGCGCTGACGCACGGGGGCCAACAGGCCATCGCGCTGGTGTTACAATCCGTATTGCATGGCCGGAAACCGGTCGTCTTGCTGGAAGAATTGTCCTATCCTGGCTTCCGCCGCATGGCCGAGATGCTGCGCGCCGAGGTCATCACCGTCCCTATCGATGAATACGGGATGGTGCCCGAAGCCCTGGAACTCACGCTCCGTCGCGGCGACGTCCAGGTCATGTGCTTGTCGCCCGACGTGCAGAACCCGACGTGCAGCCAGATGCCCGAGACCCGCCGTCGTCAGATCGCCGAGATCGCCCGGGCCGCCAATGTCCAAATCCTCGAAGATGACTGCTATCAGATGGGCAAATCCGACCTGCCCAGCTTCCGCCTGCTGGCGCCGGAGCGCACCTGGCACGTCTCGTCGATCGCGAAAACCATCAGTCCTGCCCTGCGTCTCGGCTTCGCGCTGGCGCCGCCTGACAAACGCCTCGTCCTGCGCCGGGCAGCCGAGTACAATTCTTTCGGCCTGGCGACGCCCATGTCCGATTTGGCGGCCAAGCTGCTGGTCCACCCAGAGCTGCCTGCATTGATGGAAGAAACCAAAGAGCAGGTTGGCACCTATGTGGAAACCGCCGCCCGCGTGCTCAATGGCTACAACCTGACGTACCGCACCGACGTATCCTTCCTCTGGCTCATGCTGCCCGGCGGCTGGCGCGCTTCCGCGTTTTGCCGCGCCGCCGAGGAGGTGGGCCTGAAGCTGCGCGCCGCCGAGGAATATGCCGGGCGGGAAGCCAATCCCCCCCACGCCGTGCGCTTCGCCGTGAACGCAGGCGTGTCGCTGGCGAGTTTCGACGCGGGCATGGAGCGCATGCGGTACCTGCTGGACCATCCGGCCGAAGGATTGGGTGTCTAATTTGGGGTAAAATAAAACCTCATATTTAACCTATTGATAATAGTAATATATCCTGCACAGATGCCCATTGACACGACCCTGCCTTCCTTTAGAAGCCGCGCATCCGGGGCCAAGCGCCCTGCCCTAACAACCGTCAGAGAGGACCGGGCCCGTGAAGACTTTCACCATGACCCCCGATCAGATCGACAAAAAGTGGATCCTCGTCGATGCCGAGGGCATCGTTCTGGGCCGCCTCGCCTCGATCGTCGCCACACGCCTGCGCGGCAAGCACAAGGCGACCTTCACGCCCAGCATGGATATGGGCGACAATGTCATCGTCATCAACGCCGACAAGGTGCAGCTGACCGGTAAGAAGCGCGATAAGCCAAACTACTGGCACACCGGCTATCCGGGTGGGATCAAGTCGCGCACGACGCAGCAGATCCTGGAGGGCAAGCACCCTGAGCGCGTGGTCATGCAGGCCGTCAAGCGCATGCTGCCCGGCAACAAGCTTTCGCGTCAGCAGATGACCAATCTGCGCGTCTATGCAGGGGCGGAGCACCCGCACGAGGCGCAATCGCCCGAGATCCTGGACGTCAAGTCCATGAACCCGAAGAACACCCGGAGCGCATGAGCATGGCCGAGCAACTGAACTCCCTCGAAGACCTGAAAGGCGCCGTCGAGACCGCGCCCGCCGAAGACGCCGCCGAGGTCCTGCTGGACACCTCCACCCCGCGCGAACCGGTCCGAGACGAACTCGGCCGGTCCTACGCCACCGGCAAACGCAAGGACGCGGTGGCCCGCGTCTGGATCAAGCCCGGCTCCGGCAAGGTGACCGTGAACGGCAAGGAGATGGACAAGTATTTCGCCCGTCCCGTGCTGCAGATGATCCTGCGCCAGCCGTTCCAGATCACCGACCGCGAAGGCCAGTTCGACGTCATGGCCACCGTCAAGGGCGGCGGCCTGTCGGGCCAGGCGGGCGCTGTGAAGCACGGCGTCTCAAAGGCGCTGCAGCTCTACGAGCCGTCCCTGCGCGGTGCTCTCAAGGCCGCCGGGTTCCTCACCCGCGACAGCCGTGTGGTCGAGCGGAAGAAATACGGCAAGGCCAAAGCCCGGAAGAGCTTCCAGTTCTCCAAGCGCTGAAGTCAGCCGATATGCAGGAAAAGGCCGTTCCGCTGGAGCGGCCTTTTTCGTTTCCATGCTCGGTCATCTTGACGATCGCGCCGTCTTGGGGTGCCCTCACCGCGACACATGAGGGAGGTCGCCATGTATCTGACGATGAACCGCTTCCGGGTTCGCGAGGGCCATGAAACCGCGTTCGAAGAGGTTTGGCAAAACCGCGATAGCCATCTGAAGACCGTGGACGGGTTCGTGGCCTTCCACCTGCTGAAGGGCCAATTGGCCGATGGCATCCGTCTCTATGCCAGCCACACCGCTTGGCGGGACCAGGCCGCATTCGAAGCCTGGACGAAGTCCGAGGCCTTCCGAGCCGCACACAAAGGCGCTACGTCCCATAAGGACATGTATGACGGCCACCCAATGCTGGAAGTGTTCGAGAGCGTGCAGGAACTCACCTAGCGCCAAAGTCAGCCCAGCTTAACCGGATTACGCCGACGGCCTTGCCCCGGGCGCTCGGTTGTTCTCTGTCGGGACCATGATCCTTCGGATGATCCTTTTCCTGGTCGCCGGCTGCGGCTGCGCCATCGTGGCCTTTGGGGGCTGGATTGCCTGGCGCGGCGTCTTTCTTTATTCCAGCGATCCCGTC
>JBCDCS010000274.1:0-4420 GCA_039181205.1 Pseudomonadota bacterium | reverse complement strand
GTGGCTGCATGTGGAAGCGGCGCGTCTGTTCGGGCCGGGGCTGATCGCCGAGGACCTGCCGGAGATGTTGCCCAAGGTGTTCGCGGCGTTGGAGGAGTCGTCTTCCTAAGTCGCGGTTTGTTGGGACAGAGTGCCCGGCGATCTACGGCAGTTTCAGGCGTGGGGGAGACGCCGGACGACCCGTCGAGCACGACCGCACTGGCGCATCGCCGACCTCGGCCGCACGCCCGCGATGGCCCCAAGCCCACGCGCTTCCGGCCAGCCGCCATCGGACCGAGCGCTGACGACGTCGTCGCCACATCCGCGCGTTCGCGCCCGGGCCTATGTCCGAACCATCGACTGCACCCGATCACGATCTGCCTTGGATCGGATGCAATCGGGTTGGCCGCGCCTGTTCAGCTAGGGCCGAAGGATTGCCCGCCGGTTGACGCTGGGAACAAAACGGCCCGGTCCGCTGGGATGCGGAACCGGGCCTGACTGACTGGATGGGAAAGGGCGTCAGTCGGTTTCGTACAGCTCGATAACCCCAACGTCCGTGCGTCCAGTGGGCGTTTCCAACCCGTTGGCGTAGATTGTCAGAGGCTCCCCCAGGTCGAGGCGCAGGAAGCGCGCCTTGCCCAGGGCTGTTATTTGTTTGCCGTCACACATGTTTTTGACCGGGACATACACGGCGGGCGCGTCGAAGAGAGCTTCGGCGCGCCAGTCGCGCAGCAGGATATGCTGGTCCGCGGCGACGGTCGTATCCCGCTCCGGCCGGGCTATTCCCAGGCTGTCGGTGCGGATGGTGCAGGCGGGATGCTCGATGGTTTCTATTGTTTTCGAAGTGGCAAAGCCATGTTCCCGCGTCACAAGGCGGTCGCCCACCTTGAGGTCTTCAGCACAGACTTCGCCGCGTGCCGTCCGGATCATCGTGCCGGGCGCGATCCCACCGGCCACCTTGATCGGGGCAATGGGTTCGGCCGAATTGGCGACGAGACCATCCGCGTTTTGGCGAAGCTGAATTGTCATGTCAGAGATCCCTGGCAGAGGATTTTTCAGTGATTAACCATTGGCAACCAATTGAGGCGCGATCTTGACGTGGCCGCGACTTCCTCGGGGCCTTTCGGACGGCCTCGGCGGGTGCTACTGGGGCCTCGGAGCGGGTGTGGCGGAACTGGTAGACGCACCAGATTTAGGTTCTGGCGCCGCGAGGCGTGGAGGTTCGAGTCCTCTCACCCGCACCAAAAAGCCATTGCTTCTGGGCCGGATCAGGGCAGCTGAGGGGGCGATCTGCGAAACAATCTGATCGAAATCTTCCAGGCGGGCGTCAGGCGGGCCGACCCCGAACGGGCCGCTGCGGCGGCGCTGGACGGCCGGTCGCGGCCCGATGCGATCTGGGCGCTGGGCAAGGCGGCCGTGGCCATGGCGCGGGCGGCGTTGGCGCGCTGGCCCGATGTGCCCTGCCTGATCGTCACCAACCCGGAAAACGTGGCCGAGGTGCCGGGCGCGCGGGTGATGCTGGGCGGCCATCCGGTACCCGATGCCGGCTCGGAAGCGGCGGGCGCGGCGCTGCTGGCCGAGGCGGAGGCGTTGGGCGCGGGGCAGGTGGCGCTGGTTCTGATCTCGGGCGGGGGCTCCGCGCTGGCGGTGGCGCCGGTGGCGGGCGTGCGCCTGGCTGAAAAGGCGGCGGTGTCGGAACTGCTTCTGGGGGCGGGCTGGGACATCGCTGAGATGAACCTGGTGCGCCAGAACCTGTCCCGGCTGAAAGGGGGCGGTCTGGCACGGGCGGCGGCGCCCGGCCGGATCGAGGCGCTGATCCTGTCGGACGTGGTGGGGGACGACCCGGCGGCCATCGCATCCGGTCCCACGGTTCCGCCGCTGGGCCCGCCGGCTGCGGCTGCGGCCTTACTAATGGACCGGGGGCTCTGGGCGCAGTTGCCCGAGAGCTGCCGGGCGGCCCTGGCCCGTGAACCGGAGGCGGTCCCGGACGCGGCCTGGACCTTGGTCGGCTCGAACCGACTCTCGGTCGAGGCCATGGGCGCGGCCGCGCCTGAGGGGCGGATCGAAGACGCGCCCTTGGTCGGCGATGTGGCCGATGCCGCGGAGCGCGTGGCGGCGCAGGCCCGGGCGGGGACGGGCCTGACGTTCTGGGGCGGCGAGACCACGGTCGTCCTGCTCGGCGCGGGCCGCGGCGGGCGGAACCAGGAACTGGCGCTGCGCGTGGCCCGGGCGCTGGTCGGGTTCGACCGGCCCTGGGCCTTCCTGTCCGGCGGAACCGACGGCCGGGATGGCCCAACCGATGCCGCGGGGGCCGTGGTCGATGGCGGGACCCTCGGACGGATTGTGGCGGCGGGTCTGGATGTGGAGGCGCTGCTGGCGGAGAACGACAGCTATCCGGCCTTGGCGGCGGCGGGCGATCTGCTGATCACGGGTGGTACAGGGACGAACGTGGCAGACCTGCAAATTCTGTGGGTCGGGTGAGGTGACGGGCGCGATGGATGGCCTAAATCCCGGGTCATGATTGGACGTATCCTTCTGTTCGCCCTCGCCGGCGGTGCCGCGATTGCCATCGGCGGCGCGATCTATACCCGTAAGGTGCAGATGGACCCGGCCGTCTGGCATGCCGATCCGGAGGCGGGCGAGCGCACCGGGCGGCCCAACGATTTCCTGGTGGCCGATGGCGGCGATCTGGCGCCGCCGGTTCTGGAGGCGTCCCCGGCGGAGGTGTCCGCACGGCTGGACGAGATCGCGCTGGCCGAGCCTGGGACGGAGCGCATCGCGGGATCGCCGGAGACGGGCTGGTTCACCTATGTGCAGCGTTCGGCTTTGATGGGTTATCCCGACGCGGTGTCGGTGAAGGTCCTGCCGCAGGGCGACGGATCGCGGGTGTTGATCTGGAGCCGGTCGCGCTTCGGCCATTCCGATCTGGGGGTAAACCGGGCCCGGGTCGAACGCTGGTTGGCGGCGTTACAGGGCTGACCGGTCGCGGTGAACCGGGTTGATGTTGCAGATCTGGCGCGGCGCCTGGAGCTGAGTAGCAACGCAGCGTTCCGACGCACGGTCCGCTTCAATAGGGCATCGGATGGGCACGGTGGGTTTCGTCGATGGCTTTGACGAGTCCCTCCGACAGGGTCATGTCCTGGGCCTTCAGACCATGTTCCAATTGCTCCAATGTCGTCGCGCCCAGGATCGCCGCGCAGCGGATCGGCCGGGTCTGAAGCCAGGCCAGCGCCATATGGACCGGGTCAATGGCGTGGCTGCGCGCCACGTCCAGATAGGCGGCCACGGTGGGCGGAACTCTGTCGGTCCATCGGCCGCCGAGACCAGGGCTGATGGATTTCCGCGACCCCACCGGCACGGCGCCGCCCTGATATTTGCCGGTGATCAGGCCCGTGGCCAGGGGCGAGAAGGCCAGCATCGTGATATCCTCATAGGCCATCAATTCGGACAGGTCGGTATCGGGCATCCGGGCCATGATCGAGTATTCGTTCTGGATCGAGACGGGCCGCGTCGGACCGCCATCTGCCGCGGCGATCCAGCGGGTCATGCCCCAGGTGCTTTCGTTGGAGAGGCCGAAGGCGCGGATCGTCCCGCGCTCGATTTCCCGGGCGAGTGCGCCTTCGCAATCGGCGATGTCCTGCAGGATCGCGGCCTTGTCGCCCGTGGGCCGGTAGGTCCAGTTCCGCCGGAACTGGAAAGAGCCGCGATTGGGCCAGTGGAATTGGTAGAGGTCGATGGTGTCGACCTGTAGGCGCTTGAGCGAGGCTTCGATGGTCCGGGGGATGGTCGCGGGCGAGATCGGGGCGCCGTTCCGCGCCTGCGATCCCGCACCGGAATGCTTGGTCGCGATCTTGAGCCGCTGCCGGTTCCCCTTGGCGAGCCAGCGGCCGACGATCTCCTCGGTCAAGCCGATCGTTTCTGCGCGGGCGGGATTCACCGGATACATCTCGGCGGTATCGAGCCAGGTCACGCCGTGATCGGCGGCCATGTCCATCTGGGCATGGGCGTCCGTCTCGTCGGTCTGGGTGCCGAAGGTCATGGTGCCGAGCATGATCTCGGAGATGGTCTCGGTCGGGCCGAGGGAGACGTGGCGCATGGGGGAGGGCTTTCGGGGCTGTGGTTCGGCGCGACCATGATGTGAAGCGTGCTGCGCGTCCAGCGGGTGGTGAGAGGTCGGTTGCTCAGGCGACAATGCAGAATGGGATGGATGTGATGTCCGACGGTCCCTTGGTCGGCTTTGGCTCAGACCAGATAAGAACTGCTAGATGCAAGCCGCGCCTTCGACGGGCCGCGGTGCGGAGTCCGACGGTGGGATTATGGCACTTTATCCCCGTCACATCCAAAGAAGCTCAACGCGATGCACTCACGTCAACCCAATGGTCGGACCGGGGGACGGGCCTGTGGTGGACCGGCGCCCTGCGGCCTTGAGCCCGATCTGGGG
>JBCDCS010000273.1:0-4426 GCA_039181205.1 Pseudomonadota bacterium | reverse complement strand
TCTGTCGGCGCGCCGATCGCCATGGGCTTCGTTCCCGTCGGAACCTCGACCGGCGACGTGCTTTATGGTGACGTCCGGGGCAAGCGGCTGCCGGTGGCGGTCGCCGATCTGCCCTTCCACCAACCGCGCTACGTGCGCTGATCGACGAGAAGCCCCATGAAGTACACCGAAGAACACGAATGGCTCGATGCCAAGGACGAGGTCATTACCGTCGGCATCACCGAACATGCGGCGACCCAGCTGGGCGACGTGGTTTTCGTCGATCTGCCGGAGATCGGGCAGGAGGTGAAGAAGGGCGAGGAGATCGTCGTCATCGAATCCGTCAAGGCCGCCTCCGACATCCTGGCGCCCTTGGATGGCGAGATCACTGAGGTCAATGACGCCCTGGCCGAAAATCCCGGCCTGGTGAACGAAGACGCCGAAGCCGCCTGGTTCTTCCGCATGACCACGACGACCCCCGAGGAGATGGACGATATGATGGATGAAGACGCCTATAAGGAGTTCATCGGGGACTGATCCATGGCCCAAAATCTTCGCCCCGGACGCAATATCGCCATCAAGGCCCCGCTGCATCGCTGGGACGAGACGGTGGCCTTCTATCGCGATGGTGCCGGGCTTGAGGTCGAGCGCGAAAGCGCCGACAGCATCGGCTTCCGCTTCGGCCAGATGACGCTCTGGATCGACCGAGTGCCCCATCAGAGCCGGGGCGATGTCTGGCTTGAACTGTTCTCCGACGACCCCACGGCCGCCCTAGATCATCTGGGCAGCCCCCGCCGCGACGAGTTGGAACCGCTCGACGGCGTCACCGGCCATTGGACGTCTGATCCCGCCGGCACTGTGGTCCTGGTCCGGAAGCCGGTCGGTCGCGACGGGCCAGACGCATGAGCGACGTGCGCCTCCTCTCCGGCGGGAACCCGCAGATCGCCAAGGGCGAAGGTCGCGCCCCGGTCGAGGCTTATATCGCTGCCATGCCCGGTTGGAAGCGGCCCATCGGTGAGGTGCTTGACCGCCTCGCCCTCCAGGCCGCGCCGGATGTTCGCTGCGCCGTGAAATGGAACCAGCCGCTTTACGGCATGGATGGGAAGACGTGGTTTTTCTCGTTCCGCTGCTTCACCCGCTATGTGAAGCTGACCTTCTTCAATGGTGATGCTCTGGATCCCCGACCACCCATAGATTCGCCCCAAGACACCATCCGCTATGCCCGCGTCGAAGAAGGCGACATGCCCGATGAGCCTCAGGTGCTCCGTTGGCTCAAACAGGCCGCCCGCGTGCCAGGCATGAAACTATGACGCCCGCGCCCCACTGGATGGGTTACCACCCATACCCCACTCCCAAAGAACTCCAAAGCGGCCCCATGAGCCGCGCCGCCAACCCGACCGAGGATCGAGCAGAATGACCAAGCTGACCGACTACGACACCTACGATTTCGCCAACCGCCGCCATATCGGCCCCTCGCCCCAGGAAATGGCTGAGATGCTCGATGTCGTCGGCGCCCCGTCGCTGGACGCCCTCATCGACGAAACCGTGCCGAAATCCATCCGCCAGTCCGACCCGCTCCCCTGGCCGCAGATGACCGAGCACGCGATCCTGGCCCGGATGCGGGACCTGGCGGATAAGAACCGCGTCACGGTCTCGATGATCGGCCAGGGCTACCACGACACGGTCACCCCGCCCGCGATTCAGCGGAACATCCTGGAGAACCCGGCTTGGTACACGGCCTATACGCCCTACCAGCCCGAAATCGCCCAGGGCCGTCTGGAAGCGCTCCTCAACTTCCAGACGATGGTGTCGGACCTGACCGGTCTGCCGGTGGCCAACGCCTCGCTGCTGGACGAGGCCACCGCCTGCGCCGAGGCCATGGTCATGGCCCAGCGGGTCGCCAAGTCGAAAGCGAACGCCTTCTTCGTCGACGAAAACTGTCACCCCCAGAACATCGCCGTCATGCGCACCCGCGCCGAGCCGCTGGGGATCGAAATCATCACCGGCGCCCCGGACGACCTGGTGCCGGAGCACGTCTTCGGCGCCATCTTCCAATATCCCGGCACCCACGGCCATTTGCGCGACCTGGCGCCCCAGATGGAGGCGCTCCATGGTGCCAAAGCCCTGGGCATCGTGGCCTGCGACCTCCTCGCGCTGTGCTTGCTCAAGGAACCCGGGGCCATGGGCGCCGACATCGCCGTGGGCTCCGCCCAGCGCTTCGGCGTGCCGCTCGGCTATGGCGGGCCCCATGCCGCCTTCCTGGCCTGTGCTGACGCCTATAAGCGCTCGATTCCTGGCCGCCTGGTCGGCGTTTCGGTGGACAGCCACGGCAACAAGGCCTACCGCCTGTCGCTCCAGACCCGCGAGCAGCACATCCGCCGCGAGAAGGCGACCTCCAACGTCTGCACGGCCCAGGCGCTGCTGGCCGTCATGGCTAGTTTCTACGCCGTCTTCCACGGCCCCAAGGGCCTCCACCACATCGCCACCTCGGTCCACGCCCATGCCGTCGCTCTGCGCGATTCCCTCGTTGCGTCCGGCTTCGCCGTCGCGCCTCGGGACATCTTCGACACGCTCACCGTCGATGTGGGCGCCATGCAGGGCGTCATCTGGCGCTCCGCCCGGGCCGAAGGCATCACGCTCCGCCGCGTCGGCGACGACCGGATCGGCATCGCCTGCGATGAGCTCACGGACACGGACGTCCTCACCCGCCTCCTCCGCGCCTTCGGCGTCGAAACCCCGGTGGAGGTCGCCAAGACCGACATCCCGCCGGCCCTCCACCGCCAGACCGACTACCTGACCCACCCGATCTTCCACATGAACCGGGCCGAGGCCGAGATGATGCGCTACATGCGCCGCCTCGCCGACCGTGACCTGGCCCTCGACCGCGCCATGATCCCCCTCGGCTCCTGCACGATGAAGCTCAATGCGGCGGTCGAGATGATGCCGGTGACGTTCCCCGAATTCGGCCGCCTGCACCCCTTCGCGCCGCCCGAAGACGCGGCGGGCTACAAGGAGATGATTGACGATCTGGCCCAGCGGCTCTGTGACATCACCGGCTACGATTCCATGTCCATGCAGCCCAATTCAGGCGCTCAGGGCGAATATGCGGGCCTTTTGACGATCGCCGCCTACCATCGGGCCAATGGCGACGACCGGCGCATCTGTCTGATCCCAACCTCGGCCCACGGCACCAACCCGGCCTCCGCCATGATGGCCGGCATGAAGGTCGTCGTGGTCAAATCGGCGGAGAACGGCGACATCGACCTCGACGATTTCCGCGCCAAGGCCGAAGCCGCCGGCGACGACCTCGCCGCCTGCATGATCACCTATCCGTCCACCCCCGGCGTTTTTGAGGACACCGTGCGTGAGGTCTGCAAGATCACCCACGACCACGGCGGCCAGGTCTATCTGGACGGCGCCAACCTCAACGCCTTGGTGGGCCTGGCGAAGCCCGGCGAGATCGGCGCCGATGTCAGCCACCTGAACCTCCACAAGACGTTCTGCATCCCCCATGGCGGCGGCGGCCCCGGCATGGGTCCCATCGGCGTCAAGGCGCACCTCGCCCCGCACCTGCCCGGCCACCCCGAGACCGGCGGCACCGATCCGGTCTCGGCCGCGCCCTACGGCTCCGCCTCGATCCTGCCGATGTCCTACGCCTACGTGCTGATGATGGGCGGCGCGGGCCTGACCCAGGCGACCAAGGTCGCGATCCTATCGGCCAACTACATCGCTAAGCGCCTCGAAGGCGCCTATGACGTCCTCTACAAGGGCAAGACCGGCCGCATCGCCCATGAATGCATCCTGGACACGCGGCCTTACGCCGACAGCGCCCACATCACCGTGGACGACATTGCCAAACGTCTGATGGATAATGGCTTCCACGCACCGACCATGTCCTGGCCCGTCGCCGGAACCCTGATGATCGAGCCCACCGAATCCGAGCCCAAGCCCGAACTCGACCGCTTCATCACCGCCATGCTGGCCATCCGCGACGAGATCGCCGCCATCGAGCGGGGCGCCATGGACGCTGCCAACAATCCGCTCAAGAACGCGCCCCACACGATGGAGGACCTGGTCCGTGATTGGGACCGTCCCTACAGCCGCGAGGCCGCCTGTTTCCCGCCGGGTGCGTTCCGGGTCGACAAGTACTGGCCGCCGGTCAATCGCGTGGACAACGTGGCCGGCGACCGCAACTTGATCTGCACCTGTCCGCCCGTGGATACCTATCTGGAAGCCGCCGAGTAGCGGTCGGCTTAGGGTGGGTGAAAACCTACCTTACCCGTCCCGCATCATCTCCTCCCACGCCGCGAGCATTTCGGGCGTCGGGTGAGTGTTTGGCGGTGCGAATGGGTCAAGCATCAGGACAGCCAGCAAAGCCGCAGCCAGCAGGCCGGTCCCGGCGATCCCCAGCAGCGTGCGGGTCGGAAGGCGATGCCCGCTTTTCGCG
>JBCDCS010000272.1:0-4447 GCA_039181205.1 Pseudomonadota bacterium | reverse complement strand
TCCAGTGGGGCCTGGAACATCCCGTCACGGATGATGGCGACCTCGTCAGATGTCAGAGAGACGACCTCCGGCCCCTCTTCCGACTGGACGGAGACATAGGTCAACGGCGCGATCCGCGCCAAAGGCGATTGCTCGATCACCAAGCGCAATTCCCCCGCACGCAGACCGCGCCCGGCGGCGATCTGCGTCAGAACGTCCCGGCCCTGGACCTTCAAGAGGTCGAGGCCCCGCGCGGCGTCATCCGGGTCGATCAATTCGGCCCGTTTGGCGTCGGAATAGCCCAGCACCCGGACCTCGATCCACCAAATCAGGATGACCATGGGGATCGGCGCCTGGGACAAGGGCAAGGCAGCCTCCCGCCAGACAAACGCGATGATCGCCAGCGGTAGCAGCCACATCCCATACCGGACGGGCCGAAACTCGGCCACGATCCTTAGGAACTGGCCCGCGCCGATCCGGCCTTTCGGCCAGACGGTCGCCCGCTCGATGAACTTCCGGGGAAGCTGCCGAACCTCCAGGATGGACGGGTTCCGGATAGTGTCATGGGTGACGATCAGCATGGATGGCAGGCTCCTGGGGTCGAACGCCAGATATAGGGCCGCCTGCACGAACGTCGCAGCAAAGTGACGTGAGCTGACGATGGGCTAGATGGGCGCCATGATGATGCGTACCGCCTTCCGCCCTATGCCCATACTTGTCGCGACGATCGCCCTTCTCGGCGCGGTCTTGGCCGCTGTCATGCTGGAACGAGAGCGGGCGGGCCTGACCGTGTCGGACCTGACCGTCGAAGGCACTCCAGTCACCCTGTTGCAGCCCCAAAGCGAGGTCCCCCTGCCCCTGGTGGTCGTCGCCCATGGCTATGCCGGGTCACGGCCGATGATGCGGGCGATCTCGACCACCCTGGCCCAGAGCGGCGTTGCCGTCGCCAATATCGACCTGCTGGGCCATGGCCGCCACCGGACGCCCATGAGCGGGGATGTCACGCGCCTGGATGGCGCGACCGCCCGTCTGGTGGATCAGGTGGTGGCCACGACAAACGCGCTCCGGCAAAGGCCCGATATCGCGGGCCCGGTGTCTCTGGTCGGGCATTCGATGGCAACCGATGTCGTCATCCGCGCGGCCGAACGCCTTTCGGACGTGGGCGCCGTCACTGCCATTTCGATGTATTCCGAAGCTGTTACCGAACAGCACCCGGCCCGCCTGCTGATCCTCTCAGGTGCGCAAGAAGGCCGTCTGCGCGGTGTCGCCTTGGACGCCGTGCATCAGATCGACCCGGCAGCGGTCGAGGGGCAAACCGTGAGCGGCGACGACATGGTCAGACGCGCAGCCGCCGCCCCGCTGGTCGGCCATGTGGGCGTTCTCTATGCACCCGCCACCTTGCTGGAAACGCGCGACTGGATCGCCACTGCGCTGGACCGATCCATGACCGCTCAACCGGCGCTCACCGGCTTTTGGACAGGGCTGCTCCTCGTCTGCGTCCTGGCACTCGCCTGGCCCCTGACCACACTACTTGGCCTAACCGAACGAGCATCGGCCATTCCACGCCGCACCGCTCTCTGGTCCTTGGGGGCACCGATCCTGCCCGCGCTGGGCGCCACGGTGCTCACACCCGACGGCGCCCTCGGCCTTGCCGCCTTCGGCAAGCTCGCCGCGTTCTTCGGCACCTGGGGTCTGGTCCAAGGCGTCATCCTCTGGCGGGCCGGTCTGCGACTGAGCGGGCCCCGCCTAGTACCCGCAATGCTCCTGGCGGCCTGGAGCCTGGGTGTCTTTGCTGTCTTGCTAGACCGCTATGGCGGTGCGTTCCTCCCCGTCGGGCAGCGCCTGACCGTCCTGGCCCTGCTGCTGCCCGCCGCCCTGGTCTTCACGCTCGCCGACGCAATGCTCACCCGCGGCGCAGGCTGGGCTCTGCGGATCGGCGCCCGGGTTATACCGCTTCTGACCCTGCTCGGTGCGATGGTCCTATCACCCATGCTGGGCGTGGCGTTCACTGTCATCCCGGTGGTTCTGCTCTTTTGGCTCGTCTTCGGCCTCGCCGCCCGCTGGGTCGCTTTGCGGTCCGGGCACGGGACGACCGGGTGGGTCCTCGGTCTCATCCTCGCCTGGTCGATAGCCGCCACCACGCCATTGATCGCCATCTAAGCGGTCACGGACGGCTTCGTTCAGCCGCACTTGGTGATAAGCGACGGCTGGATAGCCGAGCGGCCGGAGCGTTCGGCGGCGATCAATGCGCTGGCAGGGCCACCGAACACCGATAGTACAGCTGCAATCTTGGCCCCGATCTTATCTCAAGCGGTTTGGGCGCTGGCCGGATAAGGCCGTCACCTGGCAGGTCAACCTCAGGCAGGCGCCGCGGCACGAAGCCCCAGGAGCGCGCGGGCCTGCTGCCAGGTCGCGACCGGGCGGTCGTACTTCGCGCAGATCTCCGCTGCCCTTTGGACCAAGGCCGCATTGGACGGCGCCAGCCGCTCCCGATCCAGGCGGACGTTGTCCTCCAGCCCCGTGCGCACGTGCCCGCCCGCTGCAATGGCCCAGTCGTTCAGCACGATCTGCCTGGCCCCGATGCCTGCGGCACACCAAGGCGTGTCGTCACCGAACAGGCGCCGAACGGTCCGAACGTAATAGTCGAAGACATCCCGATCCGCCGGCATGGCGTTTTTAACCCCCATGACGAATTGGACATAGGGCGTCGCGTCGATCTGGCCGGCGCGAAACATCTCCGCCGCCTTCAAAATATGGCTGAGATCAAAGACTTCGATTTCCGGCTTGACCCCATGGGTCACCATTTCGGCCGCCAGCCAGTCCACCAGATCGGGCGGGTTTTCATAGACCCGCGTCGGGAAGTTGTTCGACCCGACACTCAGCGACGCCATATCAGGTTTCAACGGCAGCATCCCGCCCCGTTCCTTGCCCGCGCCAGAACGTCCGCCAGTGGAAAACTGGATGACCATGCCAGGACAGTGCTTTTCGATCCCTTCCTTCAGCCGCGCGAACTTCTCCGGGTCGGAGGATGGCGTTTCATCGACGTTGCGCACATGGGCATGGACGATACTGGCCCCGGCCTCAAAGGCCTCTTGCGTCGACTCCACCTGTTCGCTGATCGAAATCGGTACGGCGGGGTTGTTCGCCTTCGTCGGGAGGGAGCCGGTGATCGCGACGCAGATGATGCAGGGTTTACCCATGGGTCAGCCTTTTGATGGGGCGAGAACGAAGTCGTAGCTGAGTTGCCAATATGGCACCTCGAAGCCGACCTCCGCCATGGTCGCCGGATCGTCAACCTTGGCGAATGTCCCCAAGAGGCTTTCCTTCACGCCGAACACCGCGTCGGAATGGATGTAGGGATCGTCGGGGTCGAAGAGATGCGTCGTCACCGGTTCATATCCGTCCGCCGTGATTAGGAAATGGAGATGGGCGGGGCGATAGGGGTGACGGCCGAGGCTTTTCAGAAGCTGACCGACCGGTCCGTCATGGGGGATAGGGTAGTGTTTCGGGCGCACCCCTCGGAAATGGTAGCTGCCGTCGGCGCCCGTGCGGAACACGCCGCGCAGGTTGTATTCCGGCTGCAGCCCCTTCTGCTGGACGTCGTAGAACCCTTCGTCATTGGCCTGCCAGACGTCGATCTTTACGCCTTCGATGGGATGTCCATCGAGGTCCAGGATGCGCCCCGAGACCCGCATGGCTTCGCCCTTTTGATCCAGGCAGATATTGGCACCCATCTCGTATTCCGGGGCCCCGCCCACATGGAACGGGCCGAGCACGGTATTTTCGGACGCCCCCGACGGGCGCCGCGTGTTGATGGCATCGACCAGCATCGACACGCCAAGCGCATCCGACAGCAGAATGAATTCCTGCCGCCAATCATCGCACATGTGACCGGTTCGGGTCAGGAACTGGATCGCCGTCATCCATTCGTCTTGCGTCGGCTCGATCTCCTTGACCGCCTCGTGCAGCTTGCGGGTGATGACCTCCATAACCTCTTTCAGGCGGGCGTCATCGGACATGGCGTTGCGGGCCGTGACCACCTCGGCCGAGTTTTCCTCGGTAAAGTATCCGCTTTCATGGCTGTCCATGGTGACGTGCCTCCTCAAGCTGCCGGTGGCGTGCCTGCCCAAGCGGCGCCGAGCAGGTCGCGTAGGTTGCTGGCCTCGATGGGCCTTGGGTTCCAATATTGGTTCTGCAGGGCGATCTCGACGGCGCGGTCGAGGTCGGCTTCCGCCAAGCCCAGATCCTTCAGCGCGAGCGGCGCGCCCAGATTTTGGGCGAGGCCATGCAGCCCGCGGCCTGCTTTCGCTGCATCCAAAAGCTGCGCCAGGGGGGCGAGCTGGTCCGGGACGGCGGCCTCGTTGTAGGCGACCGCGTGGGGCAGGACGATGGCGTGGGTCGGCGCGTGCGGCAGATCGAACGAGCCGCCGAGCGTGTGACAGAGCTTGTGGTGCAACGCCATGCCGAC
>JBCDCS010000271.1:0-4461 GCA_039181205.1 Pseudomonadota bacterium | reverse complement strand
AGGATCCGGCGGCCCGTGCCGAGCGCACCGATCTGCGCTTCTGGGTCGAGGACCTGACCTCGGCCGAGCGCGCCCATGTGGACACCCTTTTCTTCGGCAAGGAGAGCTTCGATGAACGCAGTCATGACGGGCCGTAAGGTCCTGGCCATCTTCGTCCTGATGTTCGGAACGATCATCGCGGTCAACCTCACGCTGGCCGTGAATGCGGTGAAGACCTTCCCGGGGCTGGAGACCAAGAACAGCTATGTGGCGTCGCAGAAATTCGAGGCGCAGCGGGCCGCGCAAGAGGCCTTGGGTTGGACATCGGTGGCGCATGTGGAAGACGGCGTGCTCGTCTTGGACCTGAAACATGCGGACGGGACGCCGGTGGCCGAGGCGCAGATCACGTCAGTGCTGGGCCGGGCGACCAATGTGGCCGATGACATCGTGCCGACCTTCGTCTTTGACGGCACCGTCTGGCGGGCCCCGGTGGAGTTGCGCCCAGGGAACTGGGATCTCCGGTTGGAAGCGGTGGCGACCGACGGGACGCTGTTCCAGAAGCGTCTGAAGCTGGCGCGCGTGCAATGACCGCCCTGGCCGATCCCCACGATCTGGTCGAAGCGCGGCGGCATATGGTGCTGTCAGTGCCGGATATGCGCTGTGCCGGGTGTATCGCCGGGGTCGAAGGCGCGTTGAAGGCGTTGCCCGAGGTCGGTGAGGCGCGGGTGAATCTGGGGGAAAAACAAGTGCGGGTGAGCGGCCGGTTCACCGACGCGGCGCCGTTGATCGCGGCGTTGGACGCCAAGGGATTCACCGCGCGGGAAATGGACGAAACGGCACTGGCGCCGACGGTCGATGCAGAGGGGCGCGGGCTTCTGATGCGGATCGGTGTGGCCGGGTTCGGCATGATGAACGTGATGATCCTGTCGGTGGCGATCTGGTCCGGCGCCAGCGAGGTGACACGCGATCTGTTCCACTGGATCAGTGCGGCGATTGCCGTGCCGGCGGTGATCTACGCGGCACGGCCCTTTGCGGCGTCGGCCTTGACGGCCCTGCGGGTGGGTCGGGTGAACATGGACGTGCCGATCAGCCTGGCGATCTTCCTGGCTTTGGGCATGTCGGTTCACGAGGCCTATGTGGGCGGGGAGGATGCCTGGTTCGACGCGGCCTTGTCGCTGACGTTGTTCCTGCTGATCGGGCGGTATCTGGACCATCGCACCCGACGCGCGGCGCGGTCGGCGGCGGCGGCGCTGACGGCGTTGGAGGTGCCGCGGGCGACCTTGGTGGAGGATGGGCGCGACCGCGTGGTGCCGACGGCGGAACTGGCCATCGGAGATCATATCCGCGTGGTCCCTGGTGCGCGTGTGCCGGTCGATGCCGAGGTGGTCGAGGGCGAGGCGGATTTGGACCGGTCCCTGCTGACCGGAGAAAGCTTGCCGGTGCATGCGGCCCCAGGGACCGATGTGGCGGCGGGTGAAACTGTTCTCGATGCGCCGCTTGTATTGCGGACGACCGCGGTGGGAGAGGATACCAGCTTACGCCGGATGGCCCGGGCCGTTGCCGTGGCCGAGGGCGCGCGGGGGAAGCACGTGGCGCTGGCCGACAAGGCGGCGCGTATCTATGCGCCGCTGGTCCATAGTTTGGCGGCCATCGGGTTTACCGGCTGGTTCATCGCGACGGGCGATGTGCACAAGTCGCTGCTGGTGGCGGTGGCCTTGCTGATCATCACCTGCCCCTGCGCGTTGGGTTTGGCAGTTCCGGCGGTGTCGGTGTCGGCCAGCGGGCGGATGTTCAAGCTGGGCTTGCTGTTGAAGTCGGCCACGGCGTTGGAGCGGCTGGCGCAGGTTGATGCCATCGTGCTGGACAAGACCGGCACGTTGACCACCGGAACGGCGCGGCTGGACCATTTGGGCCCGGAGGCGGCATCGGTCGCGTTGGGATTGGCGCGGGCGTCGGATCATCCGGTGTCGCGGGCGATTGCGGCGGCGTTGCCGGATGTGCGGGCGGCTGAGTTGACCGCGGTGCGCGAAGTGTCCGGCGAAGGTGTCGAGGGCCGTTGGAAGGGGCGCCCGGTGCGGTTGGGGCGGAGCCCGACGGGCACGGAATTGGTGTTGCCGGACCGCGACCCCATCGATGTCAGCCCGACGGAAGCCTTGCGGCCCGGTGCGGTCGAGTTGATTGCCGCCGCCCAGCGCGCCGGTCTGCCGGTGATGCTGCTGTCGGGTGACCGCACGGCGCCGGTGCGGCGATTGGCCGAGGCGCTGAACCTGCCCGATTGGCGGGCCGAGGCCGACCCGCAGGACAAGCTGGCGCTGCTGCGCGAACAGGCGGCCCAAGGGCGGAAGGTTCTGATGGTGGGCGATGGGCTGAACGATGCGGGTGCGCTGGCCGCGGCGCATGTGTCCATCGCGCCGGCCACGGCCTTGGATGCGGCGCGGGCGGCCTCGGATGCGGTCCTGCTGGGCGGGGATCTGTCCGTCATTCCGAAGGCGCTGGATCTGTCGCAGCAAGCGCGGCGGCGGATTTTGCAGAATTTCGGCTTGGCAGCGACGTATAATGCGATCAGCATTCCGATTGCGATGGCCGGTCTGGCCACGCCGCTCATGGCGGCGGCGGCCATGTCCACGTCATCGATCCTGGTGGTGCTGAACGCCATTCGATTGAGGGTACGCTGATGAATGTGCTTGTCTTCCTGATCCCGATCTCCCTGTTCTTGGGAGCGCTTGGCATGGTGGCCTGTCTCTGGACGTTGCGGACCCGGCAATATGACGACCTGGAGGGCGATGCGGCCCGGGTTTTGTTGGATCGTGAGCCAGAAGACCCCTGAGCAATACTGAGAACTGGGTTGCCCTTCTGGGCGTGAAAGGCGGACCGGCCGTTCGGCCGGGTTCAAACCGGCCGACATCGATCCTGGTGCGGATGGCGGGACAGACGATCCTGGTGGATGCCGGGCTGGGGGCGGCCATGGGTGTCTGCGATCAGGGGATCGCCCTGACGGAGATCGATCTGATCATCGTCACGCACCTGCATTCCGACCATTATCTGGAACTGGGCCCGCTGCTGCATACGGCGTGGACCTGCGGTTTGGCGAAGCCCCTGCCGGTGATCGGTCCGCCCGGTTTGGAGGCGTATTGGCGGCACTTCCTGGATGCGATGGCCTTCGATGTGGACCTGCGGCAGCGGGATGAGGGGCGGCCGCCTTTGGCGCCCCTGGCGGCCATCGAGGAGCTGACGGATGGGTTTGAGACCGTGTTGGGAGATGTGCGGATCGCGGCGCTTCGGAACGATCATCCGCCGATTGAGGACAGCTTCGCCCTGCGGCTGATTGCGGGGGAGACGGCCGTGGTTCTGTCGGGCGATACAGCGCCACTCCCGGCGATGGAGGCATTCGCGCGCGGGGCCGATCTGTTGGTCCATGAGGCGATGCTGGTGGACGGTGTGGCGGCCACGATTGCGCGAATTCCCGATCCCGATCCGCGGTTGGAGCAGCATATCCTCCGATCCCACACGCCTGCGGCGGAGGTGGGGCGACTGGCCCAGGCGGCGGGCGTAAAGGCCTTGGCGTTGAACCACTTCGTGCCCGATGGCCTGCCAGGGTTCGGCGAGGATGATTGGGCCCGGGAGGTTCGAAAACACTGGGACGGACCATTGCATCTGGGCCGGGATGGGATGCGGATTGCCCTACCCGGTTGACGCTTCGGCGGCGGGGGCGCACATCGGCCCATGGCCTTCAAGCTGACCGATTTGCCGCTGCCGGGGACCCTGCCGTTTGACGACGTGATCGACGTCCGGTCACCGTCGGAATTCGCGGAAGACCATATGCCCGGCGCGATCAATCTGCCGGTTCTATCGGATGCGGAGCGGGCAAAGGTCGGCACGATCTATGTTCGGCAGGATCGTTTCCTGGCCCGAAAGGTGGGGGCGGCCCTGGTCGCCCGGAATTCGGCCGATCATTTGGCCGGGCCTCTGGCGGACCGCGACGGGGGCTGGCGGCCGCTGGTCATGTGTTGGCGCGGGGGGCAGCGGTCGGGCAGTTTCGCCTCGATCCTGGCGCAGATCGGGTGGCGGGTGGAGGTGCTCGACGGCGGCTACCGGTCGTATCGGCGGTTGGTGAAGGCACGGGTCTATGACGAGGACGTCCCCAATCGTCTGGTGGTGATCGACGGTGGGACGGGCACCGGAAAGACGGTTCTGTTGCGGCACATCGCCGAGGCGGGGGGGCAGATCGTCGATCTGGAGCATCTCGCCGCCCATCGTGGGTCGAACTTCGGCGGATTGGCTACGGGCCAGCCATCGCAGAAGATGTTCGAATCCCGGCTGGCGATGGCATTCGGGGCGCTCGATCCCGGGCGGCCGGTTTTCGTGGAGGCCGAGAGTAACGCCATCGGGAAAGTGCGTATTCCGCCATCGATCTGGACGACTATGAAAGCGGCGCAGGTCGTGCGGTTGGATGTACCGCTGGCGGCGCGGGCGCGGCATCTT
>JBCDCS010000270.1:0-4491 GCA_039181205.1 Pseudomonadota bacterium | reverse complement strand
GTCGATAGTTTCTGGTTCATCGCTCTCGATGCGGAAGTGATCTCGTCGAACCAATGGTAGCATATGCCTTGCGAAGTTCAGGGGCTCGTGGCAGCCTTCCGCTGTGCCGTCCTTCAGGTGGAAAAGCGATACGCATATCGCTTCAAGCGCTTCGGTCGGAAACGCTTGCGGCATCAGATTAATGCCGCGCATTGCTTCAGTCACTCGCTCGGCTTCTTTGGAAACTTGCTCTAATTCACTGGCGAGACGCGCATTTGGAGGCACATATTCCAACGCCATCACTATACCTCCCGTCAGCTTACACCCTTCTCAACTTCCTAGGTTTTCACGTGATTACATCGGCCTCAATCTGATTGTGCTGCTCAAGGCGCCATTGGCCGCTGTTGAAGTATCCGGGCTACGCGTACTCAGGCATTCAAGATTCAAACTTTTTTGACATGGGCGACAAGGAGCTTTTTTGCCCATCCCAGCGAAAGTAGGCATTGCTGTTGCTCGAACGAACGGCAGAAAATCCCGCAAACCGAACGCCCAGCCGCAGACACCCCGCCTACCGCAGCCCCACCTCCACCGCCGGCCCCCAGCCATCTACGTTGTCATGGGCTCGGACCGTCACCGTGTCGACGCCCTCGGGGATCGCGACGCCGGAGAGGGATCGGGTGAACGGCTGTTCGTTCACATGGGGATGCAGCAGCTCGCGATAGCCGAGGCGCGCGCCGTCGGGGCCGAGGACTTCCCAGCCGTCGGCGTAGTGCTCCCATCCGGTATCGGCGTGGTGGACGGTGACGTCGAAGCGCCAAGTGTCGCCGCTCTGCCTGGCCTCGACGGCTTCGACGATGGCCTCACCAGCCAGGGCTGGATTGGCGAGGATCAGGAAGGGGAGGATATATCGCATGGGGTCAGGGGACCGCGATCGCGGGCGGAGCGCAAGCCACTTCGACGTGATCGGAATGACCGTGATCAGAACGGCTTCATCACCACGACCCAGAGGATGGCGATCACGCCGAGCACGCTGATCTCGTTGAAGATCCGAAGCCACCGGTCGGAATAGGGGAAGATGCCGCGCTTGGCTTCGACCACCTGTTTGCCGGTCCACATGTAGTGTCCGGCGAGCAGCGCTACGAGGACGACTTTCGCGGTGACCCAATTCGGCCAGCCCCAGGACCAGCCGAGCCAGAGGCCGGTCACGATGGCGATCATCATCAGACCCGAAGAGAAGCGGTAGAGCCGGACGGTGAGATCGCCGGTCGGACCGAATTCGCCGAGATTCTCCCACTCCCGGCGCCAATAGATCAGGGCGCGCGGCACCGCGAAGACCGAGGTGACCCAGCCCATGACGGCCAATATGTGGATGATCTTGACCCAGTCCATGCCCGCCCCCTGCCTTTCTGGGCGGGTGCCGTCAATTCCGCGGCCTGCCGCTTCGAATTCTCTGGCTTGCCTTCTTCGAAATTGGTAATATATTTTTACCAATTCGCGCCACCGGAGAGGAAGCCGCCATGGACATGCCCAAGGTCGACCCGTTCGCCCTCGCCAAGAAGGGCGAACTCGTCAAACGCCTCCTCGCGGTTCTGCCAGACGATGCGGTGATCCATGAGGAGGCCGAGACCAAGGCGTATGAATGCGATGCTTTGACGGCGTATAAGTGCCCGCCTTTGGCAGCCGTTCTGCCCCGGAGCACGGCGGAGGTGTCCGCGGTTCTGAAGGTCTGCCACGACATGGACGTGCCCGTGGTGCCCCGCGGGTCCGGCACATCTTTGGCCGGGGGCGCGCTGCCCACGGCGGATTGCGTTATTCTGGGCGTGGCCCGCCTCAACGAGGTGCTGGAAGTCGATTACGACGACCGCATCATTCGGGTGCAGACCGGGCGCACCAATCTCTCGGTGACCGGTGCCGTGGAGCACGACGGTTTCTTCTATGCGCCCGATCCGTCGAGCCAGCTTGCCTGCGCCATTGCGGGCAACATCGCCATGAATTCCGGCGGGGCCCATTGCCTGAAGTACGGTGTGACGACCAACAACCTGCTGGGTGTGACCATGGTCCAGATGGACGGCACTGTGGTCGAGATTGGTGGGGCGCATATGGACAGCGCGGGCCTGGACCTGCTGGGCGTCATCTGCGGCTCCGAAGGCCAGCTGGGCGTCGTCACCGAAGCCACGCTGCGTATCCTGCCCAAGCCCGAGGGCGCGCGGCCCGTTTTGATGGCGTTCGACAGCAACGAAGTCGCGGGCGCCTGTGTGGCCGACATCATCAAGGCGGGCGTGCTGCCCGTGGCCATCGAGTTCATGGACCGCCCGGTGATCCGCGCCACCGAGGCCTTCGCCCACGCCGGCTACCCGGATGTGGAGGCCCTGTTGATCGTGGAGGTCGAAGGCTCCGAAGATGAGATCGAGGAGCAGCTGGCGCTGATCGAAGATATCGCCCGCAAGCATGATCCCGTTGAACTCCGCCGCTCTACCTCCGAGGCCGAAAGCAAGGCGATCTGGCTGGGTCGCAAATCAGCCTTTGGCGCCATGGGTCAGATCAACGATTACATGTGTCTGGACGGGACCATCCCGGTCAGCGAATTGCCCCGTGTTCTCAAGGGTATCCAGGACCTGTCCAAGGAGTTCGGTCTGGATGTGGGCAATGTCTTCCATGCGGGCGACGGCAACATGCACCCGCTGATCCTGTTCGATGCCAATAAGCCGGGCGATCTGGAGAAATGCGAAGAGATGGGGGCCGAAATCCTGAAGCTCTGCGTGGAAGTGGGCGGCTGCCTGACCGGCGAACATGGCGTGGGCATCGAAAAGCGGGATTTGATGGATCACCAGTTCACGGGCGCGGATATGGAAGCGCAGATGCGGCTGAAGGACGTGTTTGATCCGAAATGGCTGCTGAACCCCGCGAAGGTTTTCCCGCTGGACGTGACGGCCGACCGGCGCGCCTGACGCTGGCGTAACACCCGGATATTTTTGACAGACGGAGAGGGCGCGGCGGTGCTGACACCCGAAAGCGAAGAGCATCTGGCCGAGATTGTGCGCGGCGCCAATGGGCCGCTCTCCGTGCGCGGCGGCGGGACACGGCATCAACCCGGACCGGGTGAACCGCTGACCACGGCCGGGCTGAGCGGGATCACGCTCTATGAGCCGGGCGCTTTGACGCTGGTGGCGCGGGCGGGGACACCCTTGGCCGAGGTCGAGGCGGTGCTGGACGCCGAGGGTCAACGCCTGCCGTTCGAGCCCATGGACCATCGGGTCCTGCTGGGCACCACGGGCGAGCCAACCATCGGCGGTGCGGTGGCCATGAACGTTTCGGGACCGCGCCGGGTGCAGGCCGGGGCCTGCCGGGATTCGCTGATCGGGGTGCGTTTCGTGGATGGGTCGGGGACGATCGTGAAGAACGGCGGCCGGGTGATGAAGAACGTCACCGGCTACGATCTGGTCAAGCTTTTGGCGGGCTCGCGCGGGTCGCTTGGCGTGATGAGCGAGGTATCGTTAAAGGTGCTGCCTGCGGCGGTGATCCAGGCCAGCTTGCGTCTTGATGGACTGTCCGTGGCCGATGCCGTGCGGGCCATGGCGGCCGCCCTGTCGTCGCCCTTCGAAGTGTCGGCCGTGGCCCATGATCCGGTCCAAGGCGCGACGTTCTTCCGGCTAGAGGGCCTGGCCGGATCGGTCGCCTACCGCACGGACGAACTCACCGATGTCCTGGCGCCCTTCGGTACGGCGTCCGTGCTCGATGCGGATGCGTCGGCCGCGCTCTGGCGGGATGTCCGCGATGCGCGGGCCGTCGCCGGGCAGGGCGATATCTGGCGCGTCCATCTGCGCGCCTCCCAGGCGCCTGAAGCTGTGGAGCGGGCCCGGGCCGCCGCCGCGCTTCTGGATTGGGGCGGCGGTTTGGTATGGCTGCGCGTGCCCAAGGGCACCGACCTGCGCATCCGGTTGGGGGACCTTGGCGCTCAGGCGACGCGCGTGACCGGCGCAGCCACCGATGCCCTGCCGCCCGAAGCGCCGGCGCTGTCCGCGCTCACCCGAGGTATTCGCGCGAAGTTTGATCCGAGGGGCATCCTGTCCCCAGCGGTGGGCTGACCCATGCAGACCACTTTCACCCCAGAACAGCTGCGCGATCCCGGCATCAAGCGATCCAATGAGATCCTGCGGTCCTGCGTCCATTGCGGGTTCTGCACGGCGACCTGTCCCACCTACCAGGTGCTTGGCGATGAACTCGATAGCCCGCGGGGGCGCATCTACCTGATCAAGGATATGCTGGAAAATGACCGTCCGGCGGATGCCAAGACGGTCAAGCATATCGACCGCTGCCTGTCGTGCCTGGCCTGCATGACGACGTGTCCTTCTGGCGTGCATTACATGCACTTGGTCGATCACGCGCGCGAGCATATCGAGAAGACGTATAAGCGCCCCTTGTTCGAGCGCATCCTGCGCTGGACCCTCGCGCAAATCCTGCCCTATCCGATGCGCTTCCGCCTGGCGCTTCTGGGCGCGAAGATCGGCAAGC
>JBCDCS010000269.1:0-4502 GCA_039181205.1 Pseudomonadota bacterium | reverse complement strand
TTGGTGAAGGTGGCGACCTTGAGGCCCTCGACCAAGGGGCGGCCGCCATCCTTGGTGGCGCCGACCAGACCCGCCGGGCCGTGGCACACCGCGCCGACCACGCCGCCCGCTGCATAGACGGCGGAGATGGCGTGCGCCAAAGGCTCCGAGGTCGCGACGTCCCACATGGTGCCATGGCCGCCGGGCACAAAGATCGCATCCCAGTCCGCCGCATCCACGTCGTCCAGCGCCATGGTGCTGGCCAGCGCCGACATGGCGGCGGCATCGTCCAGGAACCGGCTGACGGGGGCGGGCCGTTCGGCCGGATCATCGGCGAGGCTGGTGGGATCATGAGGGGCCTCACCGCCGGCAATCGAGGCCAGCACGACTTCATGACCGGCATCGCGGAGCGCCCAGTAGGGGGCGGCCATTTCGTCGAAATAGAAACCCGTCTTTCGACCCGTATCGCCGAGACGGTCGTGGGACGTAAGTACGATCAGAACGCGCGCCATGATGGCCTCCTGTTTTTGATGACTGACAGTCATATGGGGGAAGACGATCCGAGAGTGTCATCGGTTCCGCCGATATGTCGGATCGCGTCAGTGGAACGCGGCTTCCACCTGGGTGCGGAACCAAGCCTCGGCCGGGTCGGCATGACCAGTCTGCCGCCAGGCCATGCGGTTGACGACGGGCGCGATATCGACCGGGCAGGGTTCCGCCGCCAAGGTGCCGTCAGCCGTGAGCGCCCGCGCGACGAAATCTGGAACGGTGGAGACCACGTCCGAGCCGCGCAGGACGGACGGGAGCAGGGCGAAGCCGGGCAATCCGGCGACGATGCGGCGCGTGCGGCCGCCCAGGCCTTCATCTGCGAAGCCCGACAGGTCTCCCGATGGCGTGACGAGCACATGCGGTCGGGCGCAATAGGCGTCGATATCGGGGACCGGATCGCTGTCCGCATCGCGCAGCACGTGCCACGGTGACCGGCGCACGACCTTGATGCGGGCCAGCGCGGGCGGGTCGTCGCGCATATAGGCCAGTGCCGTCGAAATCTCGCCCGTCGACAGCATCCCCGGCAGGCTGCGGTAATCGCCGATGCGGATGACCAGGTCGCAATGGGGCGCCTCCGCGCGGATCGTGCGGCTCAGGGTCGGCAGCAAGGCGAGCGCCACGGCATCCGTGCAGCCCAGGCGAAAGGTCCGGGCATCCTCGGCCGGGTCGAAGGGCGTGACGGTGCCGATGGCGGCGATGAGCGCCTCCAGATGCGGGCGGGCGGCGGCGAGCAGAGCTTCGGCCCGGGGCGTCGGCGCCAGGCCACGACCCTGCCGGACCAGGAGTTCGTCGCCGGTGATCTCGCGCAGGCGGGCCAGCGTGCCCGAGACGGTCGATTGCGCCAGCCCCAGGCGGGCCGCCGCCCGTGTGGTCGACCGCTCCTCGATTAAAACCACCAGCGCCGAGATCAGGTTTAGATCCAAGGCGCCCAGGGCGGTGCGGGTGAAGGGCATGCGCTTACTCCGTGAGGCGGGCGAAGGCGGCCTCGGCGGCTTCCAACGCGCCTTCGACCAGACCGCCATGGGTCTGGGCCATCTCGGTGCCCGCGATCAAGATGCGTCCGGGGACCGGATCGGGCAGCGGCCGATACTGAGGATGCGCATAAAGCGGTTGGTGATCGGCCGCGGTCGCGGTGAACCGGTCGAAGGCCCAATCCTGCAGATGCAGGGTTGTCGGTTGCGCGGCGTCCGGGCCGAACAGGCGAGTGAACTGGTCCAGGATGGCGGCTTCGAGCTTGGGCCGGTCCTGGCGGGCCGATGGCGGAACGCCCAGGAAGCCGAACAGGGCGGCCGGACCGTCCGTGGCGGAGGCGTCATGGAGTTCGACCATGGGTCCTCGGCGGGAAAAGGCGTCGCCCGAGAGACCGGCCTCGCGCCAGAAGGGGTGATCATAGGTGGCGACGGCCTTGGCATGTCCGGCCATCCAGGTCGGAACGGCGCGCATCGGGGTGAGGACATCCGCATCCAGACCCGGCAGAAGATCGGCGGCCAGGCGCGGCGGCAGAGCAAGGACGCAGCGCTCGGTTTCCAGGCGGCCCTGGCTTGTCTCCAGGCGGGTGGCGCGGTCTGTGACCTCGACCCTCTCCACCCGACAGCCCAATCGCACGATGTCCGACGGAAGTTGGGCGGCCAGCGCGTCGGTCACGGCGCCAAGACCGCCTGGGACGCGCAATGCGCCCGCCATGCCGCTATGCCCACGGGCCCGCTGGACGGTTCCGGCCGCATCTTCGTGGAGCAGGTCACCGGTGCCGTATTGCTCCAACGGCGCTTGGCCCAGCCGCTCCAGCAGCGCTGCAATGCGCGGCTGGCCGGGCCAGATCCAGGCCGGACCCAGATCCATTCCATCCCGCGTCAGGATGCGCCCGCCCACGCGGTCGCGGCCTTCCAGAACCTGGACGTCGTGCCCATCCGCGATGAGCGCATGGGCAAGCGACAGCCCGCAGAGGCCGCCGCCGACGATGGTCAGCGGTGTCAGTTGCCCAATCCGCGCCGCTGGGCTTCGAGTTGGATGTTGAAGGTCGAGGGCGGCATCTGCACATCGGTCTGCATGTCGCCCAGAATGACCGTCGTCTGGGAGCCGCCTTCATCGGTGATCACCCATTGGCGGAGAGTCACGGGATTGGGCGTGAAGACCAATTGGATGCTGCCCGCGCGCGGCCGGGTCGGATCGCGCAAGGTGATAGAGGTCTGATTGGCATCGCCGCCATGGCCCCGCACCATGCCGGACCGGCCCAAATTTACGCGTTCGGCCAGGATGATCGACAGCGGTGTCTGGGCCAGCGGATATTGTTCGGGCGGCGTGTTCGACTTGGGATCGAAGATGGCGACTTGCCCCCCGCCCGCCAGGACGAGCCCGTCATTGGGTGGGTCATAGTCAAACCGGGCGCGCCCCGGGCGGCGCAGGGACAGATCGCCAGTGGAGATGGAGCCATCGGCATTCACCTGGGTGAATTCGGCCTGGGCCGTCTGGAACGAATTCAGATAGGCGCTGATCTCGGACACCGAAATCTCGGCCCGCGCTGGGAACGCCAGGGCGAGGGCGACGAGGGTGGCAAGGATGCGCATGGCGGGCTCCGTCGAGATGAAAGCGGTTCCGGTGATATAGGGACGTGTGACGGCGAATGCCCAGGTTATGGGATATCGCATCACGTTCGGGCGATATCGGGCCGGTCGCACCAGCCGAATTGCCCGGCATTCGAGGTCTCGCGTAGATCGCCGAAGACCGGCGGCTGCCCAGGTGAAGACGGCGCTCAGCCCTTCCGCTGATCGGGATGCAGCGACGACGTGAGGATATGGTCCGCCCCGTGGATCACATGTTGGGCGTGATGGACGATCTTGGGATCAGGCGGCGTCGCAACGTCGGGGTTCTTGTTCGGGTAGTCGAAGCTGGATAGGAAATGATGCATACAGGCCAGCCGGGCGCGCTTCTTGTCATCCGACAGGATCACCGTCCAAGGCGCGTCGGCCGTGTCGGTATAGAAGAACATCGCCTCTTTCGCCTCGGTGTAATCGCCCCACTTGTCCAGACTGGCGCGGTCGATGGGGGACAGCTTCCATTGCTTCAGCGGATCCACCGTGCGGCTGTCGAAGCGGCGCTTCTGCTCACCTTGGGTGACCGAGAACCAGTATTTGAACAGATGGATGCCCGAGCGGGTCAGCATGCGCTCGAATTCCGGGGTCTGGCGCATGAATTCCAGGTATTCGGTGGGTTCGCAGAAGCCCATCACCCGTTCAACGCCCGCCCGGTTGTACCAGGACCGATCATAGAGCACGATTTCCCCGGCCGTGGGCAAATGCTTGACATAACGCTGGAAAAACCACTGGCCGCGTTCTTCGCCGGTTGGCTTGTTCAGCGCCACGACCCGGGCGGCGCGTGGGTTCAGGTGTTCGGTGAAGCGCTTGATGGTGCCGCCCTTGCCCGCGGCATCGCGGCCTTCGAACAGCATGACGGCCTTTTGGCCCGTTTCCTGGAACCACAGTTGGACTTTCAGGAGTTCGACCTGGAGCGCGGCCTTTTCCTTCTCATAGGTCGCGCGGGCCATCTTGCGGGGGTAGGGATATTTGCGCTGCTCCGGTGATTTCTGGCGCTTCGGTATGGAAGGCGATGCCGGAGCGGTGACCGGCGTGGTGTCCTGCGCCTGAATTGTCGTATGTTCGTTCATGGCACGCTCCATTCGGTATCCCTGGGGCGCGACGGATGAACGATCTGGTCTCAACGCGCATTGACCTGCATCAAGCTGGTCCAGGGCGACCTATGTGGCGGGCCTTGTCGGGGCGGATTTGAAACGGCTGCGACGGCTGCGCGCGAACCTATCGAGTGCTCCGGCCGGTCGCGACCGGTCGAGACAGAGCCGCACGTTTACGCGACGTTAGGCCTGCTAGCCAGCTTTTACAGATTATTCTGGTAGAAATAGATGAAGAGTATTTCGATCCTCACCGGATAGAATCCGAGGCGTGGCCAACCAAGGCTGACCC
>JBCDCS010000268.1:0-4510 GCA_039181205.1 Pseudomonadota bacterium | reverse complement strand
TTCATATCCGCCCGGAAGGTGGACGTATCTGACATCCGCGGCGGCGGCCGTTTTCCAGTCGGTTCGGCTGTCGCCCACGTAGATCGTCGTCTTTGGGTCGGCGCCGAGATGGGCGATGGCGTGGAGCAGGGGGGCCGGATCAGGTTTGCGAACCGGCAATGTGTCGCCGCCGACGACCACGCCGAAGGGACCCAGATCGAATGCATCGAGGATGGTGCGGGTGGGTGATTGCGGCTTGTTGGTGCAGAGGCCGAGGGCGTGGCCTCGGGCGGCAAGAGCCCGGAGCGTTTCCTGGGCATGGGGCAGGCAGGTCGTGCCGGTGACCGGGTCGGCATCATAGATCGCGTTGAAGTCTTCAAGCGCTGTCGGTTCGCCCTCGACACCGGCCCAGCGCAGGCAGCGCTGGACCAGCTTTGGCACGCCTTCGCCGATGAAGGTCTTTACCGTGGCAAGGTCCGGTTGCGGCAGGTCGCGCCGGGCCAGCATTTCCGCGCATGCCCGGTGCAGGGATGGCGCGCTGTCGATCAGTGTGCCGTCCAGATCGAAGATGACCGCGCTGGCGGGAGTGGGCGTCACGCGAAATCGACGTGGTGCGCGAAGGGCATTTCGCGCAGGCGCTGGCCTGTGGCTGCGAAGATCGCGTTCGACAGGGCGGCCGCCGCTGGGGGCAGGCCCGGTTCACCGGCGCCCCGGATCGGACCGCCGGAGCCTAGGGCGCGGACCTGGATGCGCGGCGTGTGATAGATGCGCAGGGATTCGTAGGTGTCGAAGTTCTGCTGTTCGATCACGCCGTCCGAATGGGTGATTTCGGCGAGCATCGCATGGCCCAACCCATAGAGCGCACCGCCCGAAAGTTGCGCTTCGATATTGATCGGGTCGAGAACCCGGCCCACTTCGGCGGCGATCCAAAGATCGGTGAGACGCAGGCCGCGGGGTGTGTCCTCGACCTGGATGATCTGGGCGCAGGGGACGCCGAAGGCGAAGGTGAAGGCCACGCCGCGGCCCACGCCCTGGGACGGCTGCGGGCCTTGCCAATCGGCCATGTCGGCAACGGTTTCGAGGACCTTGCGGGAGGGTTCGTGATGCATGAGGCGGAGACGTTCGGTCACCGGATCGGCGCCCGCCTGGTGGATCAGTTCGTCCAGCAGGACATCGTAGAAGAACCCGTTATGGGACGCCCCCACCGACCGCCAGGACGATACCGGGACAGTCGCCGGAACGCGGTGGCCGGTGACCCGCTGGTTGGGGATGGCGTAGGGCGCATCCCAGGCGGCGGCGACGATCATCACGTCGGGGCCCACAGCAGGCTGGTTCAGGCGGCCCATCTGGCTTTCGGTGACGGATTGGGCGGCGATCGAGAGATCGAGCGAGGTGACTTGGCCGTCTTCCGTCGTGCCCCGGCCGCGGGCGACGGCCATGGGGCGCAGGAACGGGTGGGTCATGTCCTCTTCCCGCGACCAGGTCAGGCGGATCGGGCGGCCGGGATGGTTGAGGGCGATCTCGGCGGCTTGGTTGATCCAGAGCGCTTCGAGCCGGTGCCCGAAGCTGCCGCCCGATTGCAGGTTGTGGAGGGTGATCTGGTCTTCTGACTGGCCGGTGATGGCGGCCACCTGTTGGACCACGAAGGTGGGGATTTGCGTGGCTGTCCAGATATCCGTGTGCTCAGGCGTGTAGCGCACGGTGGCATTGGCGGGTTCCAGCGGCGCGTGGTGCAGGAAGGGGACGGCGTAGGTGGCTTCGAAAGCCGTGCCGGTGGCGGTGTCCACATCGCCATCATCGGTGAAGCGGCTGTCGCGGGAGTCTTCGGTGAAGGCGGCGTCGTGCAGGGCGCGGAAGGCGGCATTGTCCTGGGGCAGGTCGGGCGTGCCGAAGTCGATCTGAATTGCCCGTGCCGCTTTGATGGCGCGCCAGGTGTTATTGGCGACCACGGCCGCGCCATCGGTGATCGGGTGGACCCCGACGATGCCGGGCATGGCCTCGGCCTCGGCCGTGTCCATGGAGACGACGCCGCCGCCCAGGGTCGGATTGGTGACGACGGTGGCGTGGAGCATGTCGGGCAGGTCGATATCGACGCCATAGCGGGCGGTGCCGGTGGATTTTTCGACGATATCGGTGCGCCGCATGGGTTTGCCCAGGGCGCGCCATTCCGACGGGTCGCGCAGGGGTGCGTCGACCGGGTCCAGTGCCGCGGCCTCGGCGGCGAGATCGGTATAGGGGATGGGGTCGCCAGTCGGCGGAATGACGGTCCCGTTTTCGGTGCGCAGATCGGCGATATCCACGCCGAGGCGTGCAGCGGCGGCCTGTTTCAGCGTCTCTCGGGCCGAAGCCCCGGCCAAGCGCAGCTTTTCATAGCCGTCGGGTACGGTGGTCGAGCCGCCGGTGATGTGCAGGCCGATGAACTTACCGACCACCGCGCCCGCGCCGCGCCCGGTGCGGGACACGAGGCCCTCGTCCCAGGCGGCGAACGGCATGCCCTCGGCGGCGATCTTGGCGTTGTAATAGGCGCCCGAGGCGGGGCCGGGATCGGTGCGGACGGCATGGGGATCCACGTCCAGTTCTTCGGCCAGAAGATGGGCCTGGATCGAGGTGACGCCCTGGCCCACTTCGGCGCGCGGGGTGATGAGCGTCACGCCATCGGCGTCGATCCGGACATAGGGTGTGATGGCGACGGACCCTTCGGGCAGGTCGGCCAGCAGCGGGTTTTCGGGGTCTCGCCGATAGGCATAGACGCCGAAGGCCACGCCGCCCGCGATGGCGGCGGAGCCAACCAGAAAGGTCCGGCGGGCGATTTTTCCGATGCTGGCCATTATGCGCCCTCCGCCCCGGCGGCGCGACGGATGGCGGCGCGAATGCGAGGATAGGTGGCGCAACGGCAGAGATTGCCGGCCATGATGGCGTCGATGTCTTCATCTGTTGGGTTGGGCGTCGTGTTGAGCAGGTCCACGGCCTGCATGATCTGCCCGGATTGGCAGTAGCCGCATTGGGCCACCTGTTCTTCGATCCAGGCCTGCTGAACGGGGTGCGGGTTGTCCGGCGTGCCCAGGCCTTCGATCGTCAAGACGTCCGATCCGTCGATATCGCCCGCCAGGATCTGACAGGACCGGACGGCGAAGCCATCCAGATGCACGGTGCAGGCCCCGCAGGCCGAGACGCCGCAGCCATACTTCGGCCCCGTCAGGCCAAGTTCGTCGCGCAACAGCCACAAGAGTGGCATGTCGGGTTCCACCTCGATCTCGTGGTCGATGCCGTTGACGGTGAGGCGCATGGGGCTGGCTCCTGGTGCGAGTTGGCTTATGGAATCATGGCGCTTGATCCACGTCTAGCACAGGGACGTGACGTTTTGACGCCGCAAGCGATCCCGCTAGGTTCGGTGGATCAGAGTGAGGGAGAAGACGATGGCAGATACCGAACGCCCGGGAAGCCGCCTGATGGATCGACCGGAGTACAAGGACAAGCTGCGTCCGTTGACCGCCCCGCCTGATACCAGCGTGGCCGATGCCGTGGCCAGCATGTCGGATAAGAATTACGGCTGCGTGGTCGTGGTCGACCCCGAGAGCAAGGTGATCGGCGTGGTCACCGAACGGGACGTGATGAACAAGCTGGTCGGCAAGGGGCTCGACGCGACGACGACCAAGCTATCGGACATCATGACGTCGGATCCGCGTATCGCGAAGGAGACGGACGACATGCTCGACTGGCTTCGGATGATGTCGAACGAGCGGTTCCGGCGGCTTCCGGTGGTGGATGCCGATGGGCGGATCAAGGCGGTGTTCACCCAGGGTGATTTCGTCAGCTACACGTGGCCGGATCTGATGGGGCAGATGAAATCCATCGTGAAGGCCCAGGTGGCAGGCAACTTCCATTACCTGCTGATCGGCGGGGCGATCCTGATCTATGCGCTGGCCATGATCGTGGTGCTGTCGGTGGTGTGATCTGGGTCTGAACCACGTCTGATTTGTGTCTGACGTCAGGTTTGCACATCCACGGTGAGTTTTGCAGGATTGGTCTGTTTATGCGCCTCGGGCGTATGGTGAACGTCGGCCAGTTGAGTGCAAGCTGGTCCTTCGTCGGGCCGCGGTGCGGCGATCCAACATTTGTTTGGTAACGCTTTATGGCCGCCAAATCCGCAGAAGCTCTGAGCTATGTGCCTCCATCAACCAGATCGCCGGGCCGGGGGGCGGCCCGTCGATGGACCGGCGCCCTGCGGGCTTGAATCCGGTCCGGGGTGGAGCGGGTACGGCGGTCGTGGGCCAATGCCAACCGGATCCGCCTATGTGCCGATCATGACGTGATCGCCAACCGATCGGCCTGCCCGTTTCAGATGGCGAGCGGTATCGCTTCGGGCATCACATCCGAGGCCGCGCCCAGCAGCGCATCGGCGATCAGATCGCACTCCGCGAGCGAGAGGCGGGCGGGGAGGCGGACGTCGCAGGCGGACATCAGCATGGCGCGGGTTTGCGGCAGGTCGGCCGTGTCGCCCAGGAACTGCCAGTTCCAGAAAG
This sequence comes from Pseudomonadota bacterium, assembly GCA_039181205.1. GTDB lineage: Bacteria > Pseudomonadota > Alphaproteobacteria > Rhodobacterales > Rhodobacteraceae > Jannaschia. Next base: position 8 of record JBCDCS010000268.1, on the reverse strand, counting down.
CGCGGGCA
>JBCDCS010000267.1:0-4511 GCA_039181205.1 Pseudomonadota bacterium | reverse complement strand
CGTCCAACCGCCTTTCGCCGCCAGGGTTTCGGGCAATTCCCAATGGTACAGCGTGGCCATGGGGCGGATGCCGCGTGCGAGCATGCCGTCCACCAGGCGGTCATAGAAATCAAGGCCTTCCGAATTGACGTTCAACCCATCCGGCATGACCCGGGCCCAGGATGTCGAAAAGCGATAGGCATCGAATCCAGCCGCCGCGATCAGGTCCAGGTCTTCACCCCAGCGATGGTAATGGTCACAGGCCACCGCGCCGTTTTCGCCCCGGGACACCTTCCCGTGCATCTCGGCGAACGTGTCCCAATGGGTCCGGCCCGCCCCGCCGAAGTCATGGCCTTCGATCTGATAGGCGCTGGTGGCCGTGGCGAACAGAAACCCCTCCGGAAAGTCGCTGCGGCTGACGGTGAAATCCGCGACGGGATCGCTCTGGTCGGTCATTTCGGGTCCTATCCGCGCCCGCGACTCACCGGGCCCTAGTCCGACTTAGCGGATGTCGCCCGGCAAATGGAAAGGGTCTTTGGTCAGTCGCGGATCGGTCCGGTCGAGGCCCCAAGCACCAATTCGCTGGTCCAGACCTCCTGCACCGGCGGCCCGTCCGGGCGTGCGATCCGGCTCAGCAGGATTTCCGCGCAACGCCGCCCCGCCGCCCGGACCGACGACCGGGTCGCCGTAAAGAGCGGCGTCTCGCGGCCATTGGCCAGATAACTCAGCATATCGTCATGGGTCACGATCGACGCATCCCGCCCGGCGACCAACCCCGCATCCTGCAGCGCCCGGCGCACGCCCAGCGCCATGATCAGGGACGACACGACAAAGCCCGTGGCGGGGTCGGGGTTGCCCAACATCTCCCGCGCCGCATCGTAACCGGCCTGCTCCGACATCTCGGAATGCCGCATGAGATGCGGGTCTGCCGGCAAGCCTCGGGCAACCAACGCCGCCTTCACGCCGTCCCGTCGCCGCCGGGCGAAATCCATATGGGCCGGTCCATTGAGGAAAGCGATCCGCCGATGCCCGAGATCGATCAACAGATCGGTCGCCCGGCGAAAGGCCCGCGCATTGTCCACATCGACGAAATCGTAATCCAGCGGCGCGTCCGGCACCCGGCCATGCACCACGAACGGTGTTCCCGTTTCGCGCAACAGATCGATCCGGGGATCGTCCTCGCGGGGGCCGTGGACGATCATCCCATCCACGCCCCGGTCCAGCGCCAATTGCCGGTAGGCTTTCGCCTCATCCCCGTCTGACACCACCGACATGGTCATGTCATATCCCGCCTGGGCGTACACCTCGCCGGCACCGGCGATGAAATCGGCGAAAACCGGGTTCACCATCTCGTTGCCGCGGTCGGTGGGAATCACGTGACCGACGGCCATGGACCGCCCCGTCGCCAGTGCCGCCGCCCGCCGATTGGGGCGATATCCGTGTTCGGCCGCCGCTGCCCGCACCCGCCGCCGCGTCTCGGCCCCGACCTCTGGATAGCCCCCGAGCGCCCGGCTGACCGTGGTCGGCGACAGGCCGAGCAAGTCGGACAATTCCTTCAAGTTCAACGAGCATCCTCCCCATGCGCGTCCAAAGCGCTTTGGTTTCAAAGTCCAGAACGCCACGGGCAGGAGTCGTGACCCGGACGGGGCACATGTGGCAAGGGGCAATCTGACACACGGCGCAAGATGCCGGATTGCGGCGACGCAGCGTTGACATTCGCGCAGGCCTGTTCACAACCTATGCCCGTCAAAGCGGTTTGGCCGCCGGCAACGACCGGTCCAGTCAGCCGCGACACTTGGCGGCGTCGGGGAGATGTCGGCGCCTGAAACGACATGCGGATCATCCGCAGGGAGGAAAGATGAATAAGCTTCTCACCGGCACCGCCATCGCGGTGCTGTCCACTGGCGCGGCGCTGGCGGATGGTCACACATCGGTCTTCACCCCCGGCGAAGGTCCGCTGGATTGGGCGGGCTACGAAGCCTTCGCCGCGGCCACAGATCTCTCCGGTCAGAGCGTAACCGTCACCGGCCCCTGGACCGGCGACGAGAAGGCCAAGTTCGACGTCATCATGGCCTTCTTCGCCGATGCGACGGGCGCCGATGTCAACTATTCCGGCTCCGACAGCTTCGAACAGGATATCGTGATTTCGGCTCGCGCGGGCTCGGCCCCGAACCTGGCCGTCTTCCCGCAGCCTGGCCTCGCCGCCGACATGGCCTCCCAGGGGTTGCTCACACCGCTGCCCGATGGAACGGCTGACTGGGTCGCCGACAATTTCGCCGCGGGGTCTTCCTGGGTCGATCTGGGCACCTATGCCGGCGAAGACGGGTCCGAAGATCTCTACGGCATGTTCTACCGCGTCGATCTGAAGTCGCTGGTCTGGTATTCGCCCGCCGCCTTCGACGAAAGTGGCTACGACATCCCCGAGACCATGGAAGAGCTCAAAGCGCTCACCGACCAGATCGTGGAAGAGGGCGGGACGCCCTGGTGCATCGGCCTGGGGTCTGGTGCTGCTACCGGCTGGCCCGCCACCGACTGGGTCGAAGAAATGATGCTCCGCACCCAACCACCGGCCGTCTATGACCAATGGGTCGCCAACGAAATTCCGTTCGATGCGCCGGAAGTCGTGGCTGCCATCGAGGAATTCGGCGCCTTCGCCAAGAACGAAGACTACGTGTCGGGCGGTGCCCAGGCCGTGGCCTCGACCGACTTCCGCGACAGCCCGGCGGGTCTCTTCGCGATCCCGCCTGATTGCTACATGCACCGGCAGGCGTCGTTCATCCCGGCCTTCTTCCCTGAAGGCACGGTCGTGGGCGAGGATGTGGACTTCTTCTACTTCCCGGCCTTTGCGGACAAGGATCTCGGCTCGCCCGTGTTGGGCGCCGGTACGCTCTTCGCGATCACCAACCCGTCCGAAGGGGCCGAGGCGATGATCGAGTTCCTGAAGCTGCCCATCGCGCACGAGATGTGGATGGCCCAAGGCGGCTTCCTTACGGCCCATGCGGGCGTCAACCTGGAAGCCTACCAGGACGATGCGCTCCGCGCGCAGGGTGAAATCCTGGCCGGGGCGACCACGTTCCGCTTCGACGCGTCCGACCTGATGCCGGGTGAAATCGGCGCAGGCGCCTTCTGGACCGGAATGGTCGATTACGTCACCGGCTCCAGCGCAGAAGACGTCGCCGCCGGCATTCAGGAGCGCTGGAACGCCCTGAACTAAAATCCGACCTTATCGACCCGTCCCCTTGCGGGGGCGGGTCTCTTCGGCCTTTCTGGGAGGGATCGGTCGAACACCATCGGGACAGGGGAGGAAGCCATGTCGCCGCTCTTTCAGGGTATCATCACCGTCATTCTGGGCGTGGGTGGCTGCGTCATCTACTTCTGGGCGTCCAACCTTGTGCTCGACAAGGTGATCTTCCCGGCCAAGGGCCAGGATGCCGGGCGCAACATCAATCGCGCCAATGCGGTTCGACCCTGGCTCTTCCTGTTGCCGGCCCTGGCGGCGCTCGGCCTCTACCTGGTCTATCCCGTCTTCGGCAGCTTCTGGCGGTCGTTGTTCAATCGCGCGGGCGACGAATTCGTGGGTCTGGGCAATTATGGCTTGCTCTTCGGCGACAGCGAATTCCGCACGGCACTCTTCAACAATTTCCTCTGGGTCCTGGTCGTCCCGGCCGCGGCCACGTTCCTGGGTCTCTTGGTGGCGCAACTGACCGACCGGCTGAAATGGGGCAACATCGCCAAGTCCCTGATCTTCATGCCCATGGCGATTTCCTTCGTGGGCGCGTCGCTCATCTGGAAATTCGTTTACGCCAACGATCCCGAAATCGGGATCATCAACGCCATGCGCGACACGATCGGGCTGGAATCGCTCGACCCGTTGCAGGTGACGTTCTGGAACAACTTCTTCCTGATGGTCATCCTGATCTGGATTCAGACCGGCTTTGCCATGGTGATCCTGTCGGCCGCGCTCCGCGGCATCCCCGAGGAAACCATCGAAGCTGCCATCATCGACGGCGCCAGCCCCATCCAGATCTTCTTCAAGATTAAGGTGCCGCAGATCATGGGCACCATCGTGGTGGTTTGGACCACGATCACGATCCTGGTGCTGAAGGTCTTCGACATCGTCTACACGATGACGGGGGGCAATTTCGGCACCCAGATTCTGCCCAGTTACATGATGGAATACATGTTCCGCGATGACGGGCGCGCGACGGCCGTGGCCTTCGTCATCATGATCATCGTCCTGCCGGTGATGATCTGGAACATCCAGCAAGCCCGCAAGGAGGTCCGCTGACATGGCCGCAATTGACGACGACGGAATCGCCGGCGCCAAGTCCGGCCTGTCCCTGGTCACCAACGTGTCGGTGGTCTTCCTCGTAGTGCTCTGGCTGATCCCTACGATCGGCCTCTTGGTGTCCAGTTTCCGGGATCGCGACGCCATCACGGCCTCGGCCTGGTGGAAGGCCCCGTTCGCGGTGGAACAGAACTTCGCTGCCTCGGCTGAGGGCGAGTTCCAACAAACGCCGGATGGCTGGCTG
>JBCDCS010000266.1:0-4547 GCA_039181205.1 Pseudomonadota bacterium | reverse complement strand
GCCACTGCCAAGACCCACGTGCACAACGTCATAGAGACAATCGCGCCGGTCGATAGCCAGGAGCGCTTTGAAGGGTTCGGCGTGCGGGTGATCCGCGAATATGGTGAGTTTGCCGACAAGGACACGGTGATCGCCGGTAACTACCGGATCAAGGCCCGTCGGGTCGTGATCGCGACGGGGTCGTCGCCGCTGGTGCCGCCGATCGACGGCTTGCAGGACGTGCCGTTCGAAACCAACGAGACCATCTTCGACCTGATGGAGCAGCCCGAGCACCTGCTGGTCTTGGGCGGTGGGCCCATCGGCCTGGAGATGGCCCAGGCCCACGTTCGCCTTGGCTGTAAGGTGACGGTGGTCGAGGGTGCCAAGGCCATGGGTAAGGATGATCCGGAAATGGCCGAGGTGGTCCTAAACCGTCTGCGCGAGGAAGGCGTCGAGATCATCGAGGGCGCCCGGGTCGAGCGGGTGTCGGGCAAGGCCGGTGATATCACGCTCCATACCGATAACGGCGACTTCAATGGCACCCATTTGCTGATGGCTGCGGGCCGTCAGGCCAATATCGGCCGACTCAATCTGGATGCGGCGGGTATCGAACATGACCGCGTCATCAAGGTCGGCGCCGATCTGCGCACCACGAACCGCAAGGTCTATGCCATTGGCGACGTGGCCGGAAACTACCAGTTCACCCATGTGGCGGGTTATCACGGCGCGACCGTGATCCGGCCGATCCTGTTCGGCCTGCCGGCCAAGGCGCGAACGGATCATATCCCGTGGGCGACCTATACGGATCCGGAACTGGCCCAGGTCGGCTTGACCGAAGCCCAAGCGCGCGAACAGCATGGTGACAAGCTGGAGGTCCTGCGTTTTCCGTACCACGAAAACGACCGCGCCATCGCCGAAGGCAAGACCGAAGGTTTGATCAAGGTCATGGTCGTCAAGGGTCGCCCTGTGGGTGCCTCCATCGCCGGGGCCCAGGCGGGTGAGCTGATCGGCCTCTGGGCTCTGGTTCTGGCCAACAAGCTGAAGATCGGCGCTGTCGCCGCGATGGTCGCGCCATATCCGACGCTGGGTGAGATATCGAAGCGGGCGGCGGGCCAGTATTACGTCCCGAGACTCTTCGACAATCCAACGGTCAAGCGGGTGGTCGGGGCCGTGCAGCGGTTTCTGCCGTAACGGAATTTCCGCATTGTTTGCGTCCGACCTTGTCCGAACTGACAAAAACCCTGTCCCGAAAGCGGGACAGGGGGCATAACGCGCTCCCAAGACCGTTCACCACTGGGGCGCTATGCTGACTTCCCTCTCCGGGCGTTTCCTGATCCTGACGATCCTCTTCGTGATGATCGCGGAGATTTTGATCTTTGTGCCGTCCATCGCCCGTTTTCGTTTGGACTACCTGACCGACCGGATGGAGCGCGCCCAGATCGCGTCGCTGGCGCTGCTCGGGGCGGGGGACATGATCCCGTCGCCTGTGGAACAGGAGCTTCTGGACAATGCGGGCGTGTTGAATGTTGTCTTGCGTCGAGATGCGCTTCGGCAACTGGTCCTGTCTTCGGATTTGCCGGGTCCCGTTACCCAGACGGTGGATTTGCGCGATCCGGCCCCGACCGAGTTGATCCGCGACGCGCTCATGCAGTTTATGAGGCTGGAGCCGGAGGTCATCCGGGTCATCGCCTCTCCGGCCCGGGGGGGCGGCGTCCAGATCGAAGCGGCGATCGATACCTCCGACCTGAACCGCGCCATGATCGATTACGGCCTGAATATTCTTTGGCTGTCGCTGGTCATTTCGATCATCACCTCGGTCTTCCTGTTCCTGGCCGTGCGCCGCCTGATGGTGATCCCGATCAAAGATCTGGTGTCGCATATGAAGCGGTATGCGGCCGCGCCGGAGGATGGCCGACAGGTCATCGTGCCCCGGTCCCGCGTACAGGAGCTGCACGCTGCGGAAACCACGCTCCGGGCGCTGGAAACCCAACTGACCCAGTCCCTGCGGCAAAAGGAACGCCTGGCGCAATTGGGGTCCGCCGTGGCCAAGATCAGCCATGATCTGCGCAACATCCTGACCACGGCCACTCTGTTGGCCGACCGGATGGAGCGGGTGGAGGACCCGACCGTCAAGCGCGTTGCACCGAAGATCGTCAACTCCCTGGCCCGGGCTGTCAATCTGACGGAGGGCACCCTGGCTTTCGGCCGCGCCGAAGAGGCGCCGCCTGCGCTTCAATTCGTCGATCTACATCCCTTTGCCGACGAGATTTGCGAGGCTGAGCAACTGGCTGTGGATCCCGAACTCGTCCGCATTCACCATGACATCCCCCGGGGCACGATGGCCCGGCTCGACCCCGAACAAATGTACCGCGTGATCGGCAATCTGGCGCGCAATGCTCGCCAGGCAATCCAGGCCACAGGTGAGCCCGGAGAGGTCCGCATCTCCGCCGAAGAGACGCCGGAGGCCTTGTTTGTCCGGATCTGCGATACGGGCCCGGGTCTGCCGCCAAAGGCCCGCGAGAACCTGTTCCAGGCATTCCAGGGCAATGTGCGTAAAGGTGGCACCGGCCTCGGTCTTGCGATCGCGTCCGAATTGGTTCGCGGCCACGGCGGTAAGTTGGGACTGGAAAAGACGGATGAAACGGGCACCGTCTTCTGCATTGAATTGCCCCATGGCGAAGGCGTGGTTTGACGCGCTGCTGCGCCGTACCTCTTGGATATGCCCTTGCGCCCTTCGGCGCCCGGGTCTATCTGCGGCGTCGGAGTGCGCTGGTAGCTCAGCTGGATAGAGTACTTGACTACGAATCAAGGGGTCGGGGGTTCGAATCCTCCCCAGCGCGCCAATCCTTCAAGTTCATCATTTTAGCCTAAAAAATCTTCATAATTCAGTTGCTTGAGGGGTTCAGGCGACATCTTTTCGTGAGTATGAGATTGGCTTCAAAGACGCCAGCCTGAGGACTGTACCTCGGACTTCCAAACCACTTAAAATATTGTTTTTAAGTGCTTTATAAGGGCTGGAGAGGAGCGTCATAGCGAGTTCGAACGACTCCTCAAAGGTGTGCCTCAGACGGTCTGTTTGCTGCATCTGTTCTTCAATCCGGAGCTTCTGTCGCTCGAGCTCGTCGATCTTGCTTTGATAAACCGCAATGACCGTTGGATAGCTGGCGTTCAGAATGCCCTCGAGCAAATCCCCTATCTTTGTTTCGACGGCCTCCACCTGACGCTTGAACGCAACGCCCGCGTCTTTTGCATGGGCGAGGCGCTGCTCCCATGCATCAGCGAACATGGTCTTTGCTGTCTGGAACGACCCCTTCGATGTCTGCAGGTCTCTTAGGACGGCCTCGAAGTCCCCTTCCAACTGGTCCCACCGGATCGACTTGCGGTGGCTCACACAGCCTTTGGTGGCACAGAGGTAATGGGGGTGCCTCTTGCCGGTCTTGGATTTTGACCAACAGGCCGTCAGGGGGGCGCAGTCGTCACACAGCACAAAGCCGCGTAGCGGGAAGTCCACGCTAACGTCCTTTCGGGCCAGGGCTGTAGCGGTGCCGCTGAGACGCTCCTATATCCGCTAAAACGCGGTGAAGGAGATGGACCAGTCATGAACGCCTTTGCGCAATGAGACGTTCCAGGTCGGGGCTTCGACGTAGCCGGCATATGTCGGATTGGTCAGGATGTCGTGGATGCGCTGATTGCTGATGGTGCCATCCGGCGAGTCTTTTGGATAGAGCGACTGGCTCTCCAGAAAGCGTTTGGCCTCAACGTGGGTTTCGAAGCGTCCGCAGACATAGCCTTCGAGGGCTTCCTACAGAATTGATGCGATTAGTTCGTCGCGGACCAGCACTTTGCACTCGCCGCCGAGGCCCTGCGCCGCTCAGGCTGCTCGTTCCTGTTCCCTCCGCCCTAATCCCCCAGACCTCAACCGATCGAGATGGCTTCTCCAAACTCAAGGCACACCTTCGCCGCATCGGCGCGAGGGCCTTCGATGATCTCTCCGATGCGATCGGTTCGATCTGTCGGATGCTCAGCCCATAGGAATGCCGGAACCACTTTGTCACGCGGGATATGCGCCCACGTGAAGGTTCGACGCTTTAACCTGAAAGAGAAATCGAACCAGAGCCTCCGCTACGAAAACGCCTCAGCTCTCCGGAAACCTCTGACGACGAACACAGCTGGGCTCGAACGCTCGCGCGAGGTCCTCTGCGGTCCGCCCAGTTGTCTGCAAATCGACGATTCGCTCTCGGAAAGCCGCCGGTTACGGGGACCTTGTTCGTCGCATTTTGACACCTTTCTACTTCAGTCAAAGGGTGTCCATGAACCCGGGGAACTCCAACTCCAAACCCATTGTAGACAACTATGGCGGGAAAACTTCCATAGAGTCAGTACATGACCGTGCATCGTGAACGTTTCCGCCGCAATATAGTCGACAATTATCTTGAATTTTAACTAAGTCCTCTGGTTATTCGCTCCGCACAACGTTCTTGGGACAAGAGGTGTGAGCATGAGCGGCCGCCAGGACGCCAGCGTTAGTTCGCTTGGGGTAAATCTTTCCGAGAATACGTTTGAACTGG
>JBCDCS010000265.1:0-4555 GCA_039181205.1 Pseudomonadota bacterium | reverse complement strand
TCTGCTGACGACCATGCGGGAGACCAATGCCGCGTCGTGGGCGCGGAATTACGACTTCCCGCGCGTGCGGTCGGGCGAGGTGACGCTGTCGGAAATCCCCCACCAGCGACCGACGGGGATCACGGGTCTGGTGATGAACACACGCAAGCCGCTATTCGAGGATTGGCGGGTGCGCGAGGCGATGATCCAGGCCTTCAACTTCGAGCAGGTGAACGGCGTGATCAATGGCGGGACGCAGCCGCGGATCACGTCCTATTTCGCCAACTCGCCGCTGGGCATGCAGCCCGGTCCAGCCGGGGGCCGCGTGGAGGCTCTGCTGGCGCCCCATGCCGATGACCTGCTGCCGGGCACATTGGAGGGTTATGAGCTGCCGGTCACCGATGGGCGGGCGGCGAACCGCGCCGGTATCCGCCGCGCGACCGCACTTCTGGAGGAGGCGGGCTATACCGTCGAAGAAGGCGTGCTGACGGGCCCGGACGGCCCGGTGAAACTGGAGATCCTGGTGCAGACCGGATCGTCCGAGGTGCAATCCATCGTCGACATTTATGTGGAGGCGTTGAAGCGGCTGGGGATCGAGGCGCAGCCGGTGGCTGTCGATGCAGCGCAGTTCAAGGAACGCACCAACGCCTACGATTTCGACATGACGTGGTACCAGCGAGGGCTGTCCCTGTCGCCGGGCAACGAGCAGCTGCTCTATTGGGGGCCCGATGGCGTGGAGACGCCGGGGACCCGCAACTGGATGGGCGCGAACGACCCGGTGATCGTGGCCATGGTGGATGCGATGCTGAGCGCGGAGACGCAGGACGATTACGTGGCCGCCGTGCGGGCGTTGGATCGGGTCTTGACGGCGGGGCGCTATGTGATTCCGACCTGGCATAACCCGGTCAGTTGGATCGCCCATGATGCCAAGCTGATCTATCCGGCCGACCGGCTGCCGATCTATGGTGATTGGATCGGGTTCCAGCCGGATCTTTGGTGGTTCGAGGAGTAGATCACGTCCAATGGGGCAGGTCGCCGCCGGGCAGAGCGGCGCGGGCCTGGAGCAGGGCGTCGTAGGGCAGGGACTGCGCCTGGCAGACCCCTTGGACCCAGGCATCGTCCATCAGGACGAAATCGAGGACCGCGCCCAGGAAATCCGGGTCACCGGCGGCGGCGCGGATTGCGGTCTGATCGGCGCCCGTGGTGCTTTGGAACGCGTCCAGAAGTTCGGCTTCGGCCAGCCAGCCCAGGGCGCCGAGCGCGACGATCTCGGCACGGTCCGCGGTCATGGCCATGGCGCTCTCCCTTGGGAAACCATTTGTTAACCTTTCCAGCCTATCAATAACCGTGAACGAAGTGTTGAGACATTCGCCAGCCGAGCGCATCGTCGATCTGCTTCGGGCATGTCAACGACCGCCTTCATCGGCAATCGGAAAGAGATTACCTCATGTCTGGGCGTATCCTCATTGTCGACGACGTTGCCACCAACCGGTTCGTGATGAAGGTGAAGCTTGCCGCCGCGCGTTATGACGTGGTGCAGGCTGCGTCGGGGGCGGAAGCGCTGGAAATCGCACGCCAGGGCAATGTCGATCTGATCATCATGGATATGCGCATGCCAGGCCTGACGGGCGCGGAGGCGACGCATCAATTGCGCTCGGATGCGGCGACGGCCGATCTTCCGGTGATCCTGGTGACGGCATCGGACGAAACCAAGGCGCGGATGGAAGGTTTGTCTGCGGGCGCCGATGACTTTCTGACCACTCCGGTCGATGAAATCGCCTTGCTGGCGCGGGTCCGGTCGTTGTTGCGGGTTCGGGAGGAAGAGCGGGAATACGAGAGCCGCGCGGAGGGCCTGATCGCGCTGTCCGAGCCCACCGCACCGGTGCGCGGTTTCGCGGAATCCGGTCAGGCGGCATTCCAGGCGGCGCGGATGGAAGGTCGAATTGCCCTGCTGCAAGGACCGGAGGCGACCTGGCTGTGTGGGCAGATGGATGACCTGCGGAAGCTGTTCCGGGAGGAGTTCGCGTTTCTCAGCCGCGATGGTGCGCTGGCCTTGTCGCGGGCCGACGCGCCCGACTTGTTCCTGATCGATGCCGACTGCTGTGGCCATAACGAAGGCCTGCGGTTGATGTCGGAATTGCGGTCGCGGTCCGCGACGCGGCATGCGGCCATCGTGATCGTCTTGCCCGCCGGTGAAACCGAGCGCGCGGCCAATGCCCTGGATATGGGTGCGGCCGATGTGGTCTATCGCCCGGTCGCCTGCGATGAGATCGCCATGCGCCTGCGCACGCAATTGGCGCGAAAACGTCGGGCCGACCAGATGCGCGATACGCTGGATTCCGGTCTGCGCATGGCGGTGACGGATCCGCTGACCGGGCTGCACAATCGCCGCTATGGCCTGCACCATCTGGATCGGGTGGCCGCCAGATGCCGGGCCCAGGGCCTGCGGGCCGGGATCATTCTGATGGACGTGGATCATTTCAAACGGGTGAATGACACCCATGGCCATCCGGTTGGGGACCGGGTGTTGTCGAAGGTGGCGCAAGTTCTGAAAGAAAGTCTTCGGGGAGAAGACCTGGTCGCGCGGATCGGTGGAGAGGAGTTTCTGGCGATCCTGCCGGATGCGGGGCTGGAGCAGGTGCGGGCCGTTGCGGAGCGATTGCGGGAAGCGATCGCGGCGCTGCGGGTGCCGCTGGACGGCGGGGCGGAATTGGGCGTGACCCTGTCGCTGGGGGTGGCCATGCTGGAAGATCGCCCCGATGCAGCGCCCCACGCCTTGGCCTGCGTGGACCGCGCCCTTTATGCCGCGAAAGACGGCGGTCGAAATCGGCTGACGTTGGCGACGGACGCGGCGTAGACCGGTTCGCCGCTGCGCGGGTGGTTCAGATTGAGCGGTCAGGGAGACGCCTTCAGATCTTTGAAAGCGGCGCTCTACCTGGCGCGGATGTTGGTCCGGTCATTGAGCCGTTCGAGCGACGTATGCAGATTCTCCTAAGCATAACGCTCCCTGGCAGACCCCATATGGACCGGCTGGGGCATGCCGGTTGTTCCTACCCGTCGCAGATTCCTCGTAAAGCCTGCCAAGTTGTGTCGTCCATGGCGGGCGGCATGGGTGGGGCGTCGGGGGGCACGTGGAGGCCGACAGAGTTGGCATAGGCGTCCCAGCCCAGGCGGGCCGTGGCGAAGCCCGGGCGGAGACGGGCGGCGTCGGGCTCGGGCGGGTCGGCGAGGAGGCGGGATTTGGCATGGGCGGTGAGGGCTGGTTGGGAGACTTCGCCGGACGCCATGAGACGGATAAGGTCGAGGGGGCCGAGGTCGGCTAAGAGAGTGCGGAGCGGCACGTTTGCGCCGGATGTCAGCGCAGCCGCGAGGACGTGGCCAGCCACCAGTTCGGGGTCGTCCTGGGTGACCAGGATTTCATCGGAGATGACGAAGAGGCCGCCCGGCAGGGCGAGGACGGGATGAGGCAGGTCTTGGACGACCGCGAACCGGGCGGGCCGGAGCGGGAGCAGGCGGGTTTTCAGCGTCTGGAGCGCCTCGGTCCCGGTGGGCGTCTTACAAGCGGGGCCTGTCAGCTGGGTGATCGCGTCCAGCATGCGGTCGCCCATCTCGGCCCGGGCGGGGAGCGGGAGGATATTGGCGGCCACGTCCCGGACGGCGCCGGGCGTCCACATGATGGCGAAACCGGCCGCCAGCCCGATCGTGAGTCCGGTCATGATCCGGCGCAGACGGCCCGGGCGGCGGCGGCCTTTTTCGACGGCGGCGGTGACGCGGTCGAGGGCGCCGATCATCTCGGTCTCCGAGATTTCCAGTTCTTCGTCGGAGCCTTCGCCGGGTGCGTAGAGAGCCGGTTCCTTACGCGGGTTGAGGCGGATCAGGGCGGGCAGCGACCAATGGGTCAGCGCGGTGCCCGCGGAATCCAGGATCACCAGTTCGGCCTCACCGATGGCCACAAAGACATTCTGGCGCTGGCCGTCCGCATCTGCGCGCCAGAGCGCAGGGGATTCCAGCCGTTCGAGCCCGTCGATTGCGGTCAATCGGACCCCTCTCGGACCTGGTCGCGCAGCACGTATTTCTGGATCTTGCCGGTGGACGTCTTGGGCAGGGGACCGAAGGTGACCTTCTTCGGCGTCTTGAAGCCGGCGAGGCGCTCCCGTGTGAAGGAAATCAGTTCGGATTCAGAGGTTTCCGCGCCGTCCTTCAACTCGATGAAGGCATGGGGGATTTCGCCCCATTTGTCGTCCGGCTGGGCGACGACGGCGCAGAGCGACACGGCGTCGTGGTGCATGAGCACGCCTTCGACTTCGACGCTGGAGACGTTTTCGCCGCCGGAGATGATGATGTCCTTGGCGCGGTCGGCGATGCGGAGATAGCCATCGGGTTCCACGACAGCGATATCGCCGGCGCGGAACCAGCCGCCTTGGAAGGCTTCGGCCGTGGCCTCCGGGTTTTTGAGATACCCTTTCATGACCGCGTTGCCGCGCATCGCTACCTCGCCCTGGGTCTGGCCATCTCGGGGGACCGGGTTGCCGGACTCGTCGAACACGTCGACGCCTTCCATCATCGGATAGGCCAC
>JBCDCS010000264.1:0-4566 GCA_039181205.1 Pseudomonadota bacterium | reverse complement strand
GTTGAATGCGGGGACCCGGTCGGTCTGCCTCGTGGGCAAGACGGATGTCTTCCATGTGGAGACGGCCTTGGGCGTCAGCCGGGACGAGAACCTGGCCAACATCCGCGACTCCATCGCCCATCTGGTGGCTCAAGGTCGTGAAGCGATCTTCGATGCCGAGCATTTCTTCGACGGGTTCGCCCGCGATCCGGGCTATGCCACGGCGTGTCTGGAGACGGCGCTGGAGGCCGGCGCGCGCTGGGCGGTTCTCTGCGACACCAACGGTGGGACGATGCCCTGGCGGATCGGCGAGATCGTGGCCAGTCTGGACCTGCAGGGCGACCGGTTGGGCATCCACACCCATGACGATACTGGGCAGGCCGTGGCCGGATCCCTGGCGGCCATCGAGGCTGGCGTCCGGCATATCCAGGGGACGCTGAACGGCCTGGGCGAGCGCTGCGGCAATGCCAATCTCACGACGCTGATCCCCACGCTTCTGTTGAAGGGGCCCTATCGTGACATGTTCCAGACCGGGATCGACCAGGATGCGTTGTCGGGCTTGCTGAAGGTTTCGCGCCGTTTGGACGACATCCTCAACCGCGTGCCCCGGCGCGAGGCGCCCTATGTGGGCGCGTCGGCCTTCGCCCATAAGGCGGGCCTGCATGCCAGCGCGATCCAGAAAGCGCCGGAGACCTATGAACACGTGCCGCCTGAATCGGTCGGGAATGCCCGCATCGTGCCGATGTCGAACCAGGCGGGGTTGTCGAACCTGCGGCGGCGGCTGGCCGAGGCGGGGCTGGAGGGCAGCGACGAGACCCAGCTTCGGCGCATCTTGGAGCGGGTGAAGGCCCGGGAGGATCAGGGCTATGCCTATGACACGGCCCAGGCCAGTTTCGAGTTGATCGCGCGGGAGGAACTGGGGCTGCTGCCGGATTTCTTCGAGGTGAAGCGCTATCGGGTGACGGTGGAGCGTCGGAAGAACAAGTATGATCAGATGATTACGCTGTCCGAGGCCGTGGTCGTCGTGAAGATCGATGGCGAAAAGAAGCTCTCCGTCTCTGAAAGCCTGGACGAGACCGGCAGCGACCGGGGTCCCGTGAACGCGCTGTCGAAGGCGCTGGCCAAGGATTTGGGCCGGTACCAGGCGCAGATCGATGACATCAAGCTGACCGACTACCGCGTGCGGATCATGCAGGGCGGGACCGAGGCCGTGACCCGCGTCGTCATCGACCATGAGGACGGGGCCGGGCGGCGCTGGGCCACGGTGGGGGTCAGCCCGAACATCGTGGATGCCAGTTTCGAAGCGCTGCTCGACGCGATCCGGTGGAAGCTGTGTCAGACGATCTGAGCGCTTTCCTCGCCCTGCATGCCGGGTTGCCGCGCCAGGGGCCGGGGCTGGCCTCGGACGTGGAATGGGCCTGTGCGCTGGCCGAGGTGCCTTTGAACGGGGTCATCTGCGATGCGGGATGTGGCCCGGGCGCCGATCTGGCCGCTTTGGCCGAGGCCGCGCCCGAAGGGCGGGTGACGGGGATCGATTTGCACATGTCCTTCGTGGGCGAGGCCGCGCTCCGGGCCAGGCATGGCATGCGGGTGATGCGGGGCGCGCTGATCGGACGGGACGAATTGCCCGACCCGGTGAGCCTGGGGCCCTTCGATCTGATCTGGTGCGCGGGTGCGATGTATTTCGAAGGGATCGGCCCGGTCTTGGACCATTGGCGCCACGCCCTGCGGCCCGGTGGGGCGGTCGCGTTTTCCTATCCGGTGACGATGGGGAAACAGGATGCGGAAACACGGCGGTTCTGGGAAGGGGCGGAGTATGGCGACGACAACGCGTTGGACGTCCAGATCGCAGGGGCGGGCTGGGGCGTCGCTGGCCGCGGGCGCGTGTCGACCGAAGGGTGGGCCGCCTATCACGAGCCGCTGCTGGCCCGGGCGGAGCGGTTGAAGCAGGTGGATGTGCCGGACCTGCGTCTGGTCATCGAAGAGACGATCAAGGAAGTCGAGGATTACCGCCGCCTGCAGGATCGCGTGGGCTATGCGTTGCGGGTCGTCCGCCCGGCATGAGCCTGGATGCGGACATCGCCGCCTGCGCCGAGTTGGTCCAGCGCGGTGATCCGGCGCGGTTTCGGGCCGTGATGGCGGCGCCCCTGGACCTGCGGCGGATGCTGTTTCCGCTTTACGCCTTCAACATCGAAGTCGCGCGCGCGCCCTGGGTGACGAACGAGCCGTTGATCGCCGAGATGCGTCTGCAATGGTGGCGCGACGCCCTGGCGGAGATCGGCGCGGGTGGGCCCGTGCGGCGCCATGAGGTTGTGACGCCCTTGGCGGAAGTGCTTGATGCCAAAGGGGTTGCGGAGTTGGACGACATGATCGAGGCGCGGCGCGCGGATATCGAGGGGTTTCGACCTGCGGACGACGCGGAGCTTTGCCGATATCTGGATCGGACGGCGGGGACACTGCTTTGGACGGCAGCCCGGCGGGCGGGGTTCCAGGATGCGGCGGCGGCCAGGGATGGCGGTCTGGCCCATGGCATCGCGGCTTGGTTGACGGCGGCGCCCGATCTGGTTGCGCGCGGGCGGCAGCCTTTGCCGCCGGGCGACCCGGCGGAGCGGATTCGCATGCTGGCAGAGGCGGGTTTGGCCGCTTTGGCGCGGTTCCGGCAGGCGCAGGTGCCCTCGCGGGTGCGGCGGGTCTTTCTGGTGCTGACGGATGTGGAGGCGTTGCTGCGGGCCCATCGCGATCATCCGGGCGACGTGCCGGACCTGTCGGATGCGGGCAGCCGCTGGCGGCTTCTGCGGGCGTCGCTTACGGGGCGGATATGATCGGACGGCGGGCCGTTCTGGGCATGGCGTTCGGCCTGGCGGCCTGCGGGCCGCGCGGGGCGTTCTTCGTCGAGCCGGGCATGACGGCCGGCCGGCGAACCCAGCCGGTGATGATGGTTCGTCCCACTGCGGCTGGTCTGGACGCCACAAGGATCGATGTGTCGATGCCGGCGGATCGGTCGCCCGGGCGGCTGGACTGGGCCGGGCCGGGCGCTTTTGCCGTGGCCGATAGCCAGGCGCTGGATCGGGCGGGTTTCCTGGAAAACCTGGCCGCCGCGCCGCCGTCGGATGCGCCGGTCACGGTGTTCATCCATGGCTACAACAGCCGCCCGGCCGAGGCGGTCTATCGGTTGGCGCAGATGGCGGAGGATTTCGACGAGGAGGGGCCGAGCGTGGCCTTCGTCTGGCCGTCCACCGCGACAGCTCTGGGATATATCGCCGACCGGGATGCGTCGCTCAGGTCGCGGGATGCGTTGGCCGATCTGCTGACCATGCTGGCGCGGTCGCAGGATCGGCCGATCGCGCTGGTGGCCCATTCCATGGGCGGCTTTCTGACCATGGAGACGTTGCGACAGATGGCGCTCGCCGACGAGTTGCCAAGGGATCGGCTGGGGGCGGTGATCCTGATTTCGCCGGATGTGGATATCGACCTGTTCCGATCCCAGGCTCGAGCCATCGGGCGGCTGCCGCAGCCCTTTGTCATCACCGTGTCCGATCGCGACCGGGCGCTGGGCGTGTCGGCGCGTCTGGCGGGGCGTCGGGCGCGGCTTGGCGCGCCGGATGATCTGTCGCGGCTGGCCGATCTGGATATCACCGTGATCGATCTGAGCGCGGCCAATGATGATGGCGGCAATCGGCATCTGTCGGCCGTGACATCACCGACGGCGATTGCCTGGCTGAACGCCTTGGACGCGTCACCGGGGGCCTGGCAGGATCGTACGGGGATCGGTTTGCTGGAACTGCCGCTGTCTCAGGCTCTCTCGGTCTTGAGATAGCTGCGCATCCCGTAGATCAGCGGGGTTCCGTCTTCGGAGGCCCGGACCGCCTGGACGGCGCCGAGGATCACGTTGTGGGTGCCGATCAGATCGACGGCCTGGATTTCGCAATCGAAGCTGGCCAGGCCGCGTAGGATCGGGGCGCCGGTGGCCAACTGGTCGTAAAGGAGGCCGTCGAAGCGCTCGACCCCGGCAATCGACATGCGACCGGCGAAGAGATCCGCGATATGCTGCTGGCCGGCCTCCAGCACGTTGATGGCGAAGCAGCCATTGTCGAGGATTGGCTGGGCGGCCGACGCTTCCTTGTTGACGCAGATCAGCATGGTGGGCGCGTCGCCATCGGCGCTGACGCTGGTCATGGCAGAGACGGTGAGCCCGCCCAGGCCCGCCGGTCCGTCGGTCGTCACGACGCTGACCGTGGCGGCGGCCCGGGACATGGCGTGGACGAAATCATCGCGCAGTGTGGTCATGCCACGCCACGTAGCAGGTGGCGGCACGGTGTCGAGAGGCTTTCCAAGCCGCGCGCGCCATGGTGAGGTCTGTCGACGGCAGGAGGGATTTGCATGGCTTTACAGGACGCACGGGATCAGGTGGACGGCGCGATCACGCGGGACGACGCCAAGGGCCTGAATTTCGAGAATGCGTTCGGTGGGGCGACGTCGATCTTCCGGCGGCGGTATACCAAGGATTTGACCGGGTTCGATCTGGCGGTGACCGGCGTGCCGTTCGATCAGGCGGTCACGCATCGGCCGGGCAGCCGGTTCGGGCCC
>JBCDCS010000263.1:0-4572 GCA_039181205.1 Pseudomonadota bacterium | reverse complement strand
TCGCTGCATATGACGATCCAGACCGCCGTTCTGATCGAGACGCTGGTCGAATTGGGCGCCGATGTGCGCTGGGCGTCGTGCAACATCTTCTCCACCCAGGATCACGCGGCGGCGGCGATCGCGGCCGGGGGTACGCCGGTCTTTGCGGTGAAGGGGCAGTCGCTGGAGGAGCATTGGGACTATCTGGACAAGTCGTTCCTGTTCGAAGACGGGCCGAATATGATCCTGGACGATGGCGGCGATGCGACGCTCTATGTCCTGCTGGGCGCGCGGGCCGAGGCGGGCGAGGATCTGGGTGTGCCGACCTCGGAGGAGGAAGAGGTGATCCACGCCCAGATCAAGAAGCGCATGGCCGAAAGCCCCGGTTGGTTCACCAAGACGCGGGATCAGATCAAGGGTGTGTCCGAGGAGACGACGACCGGGGTGCACCGGCTCTATGACCTTCACAAGAAGGGCCAGTTGCCCTTCCCGGCGATTAATGTGAACGACAGCGTCACCAAGTCGAAATTCGACAACAAGTACGGCTGCAAGGAATCGCTGGTCGACGGTATTCGCCGCGCCACCGACACGATGATGGCGGGCAAGGTCGCGGTGGTCTGCGGCTACGGCGATGTGGGCAAGGGCTCGGCGGCCTCGCTCGCCGGGGCCGGGGCCCGCGTGAAGGTCACCGAGGTCGATCCGATCTGCGCGCTTCAGGCTGCCATGGACGGGTTCGAGGTGGTGACCCTGGAAGACGCAGTCGAGACGGCCGACGTCTTCATCACGACGACCGGCAATAAGGACGTGATCCGCATCGAGCATATGCGCCAGATGAAGGACATGGCGATCGTTGGGAATATCGGCCATTTCGACAATGAGATTCAGGTGGCGAACCTGAAGAACCACAAATGGACGAATATCAAAGAACAGGTGGATATGATCGAGATGCCGTCGGGCAATCGGATCATCCTGCTTTCCGAGGGGCGCCTTCTTAACCTTGGCAACGCCACCGGCCACCCGTCCTTCGTGATGTCAGCCAGCTTCACCAATCAGGTGCTCGCTCAGATCGAGCTTTGGACGAAAGGCGAGGAATATCAGCCTGGTGTCTATATCCTGCCCAAGCATCTGGACGAAAAGGTCGCCCGTCTGCATTTGGACCGGATCGGCGTGAAGCTGAGTGAGATGAGCCCCGATCAGGCGGCCTATATCGGCGTGGCACCAGAGGGGCCATATAAGCCGGAGCATTACCGTTATTAGGCCGTGGAGACCCAAGCGAACGGGTCAAAAATGAGCGCGACACCGCCGGTCGAAGTATTCTTCGGCCGGCACCTCTGAGGGCACGACGTCTCCTGTGATAAAGTCGGTTTGGAAATCAAGTTAGCGCCAATTACGGGCCTCTTGGTTTCCGACCTAATTTATTAAGGAGATATTGAAATGGCGAATTACGTCATTCTTCGGGACAGGAGCCGAATGTCCCGCGCGCGCGGCATGATGGGCGGTTTTGGCGCCCTTGCGGCACCGGGTGCAATGCCGGGGCTCGAGAGCGCCGCGCCGCCGGACCCGCAAGTCGAGTCGGCGGATCTCAGTCCATCCGACGTCCGCGACGTCCAGCGCGATCCCACCGTTGCGGCACTCGCCCGGTCCATGCCGATCAAGCTTATCGAACCCGAAGGCGAGGCCGCGGACGCAGCCTCGGGCGGGGCGCAAGCGACCTGGGGTGTCGAAGCGGTCGGCGCGCTCAACGCGAACGAGACCGGCGCGGATACTTTGATGTGCATTCTCGACACGGGTATCGATGCGTCCCATGCCGCCTTTGCTGGTATGACGCTGGATCAGCGCGACTTCACAGGATCCGGCAATGGCGATGTGCAAGGCCACGGCACCCATTGCGCGGGCACGATCTTCGGCCGGGACGTGGATGGCATGCGCATCGGCGTGGCGCCCGGCGTCGAGCGCGCGCTGATCGGCAAGGTGCTGGGCAATGACGGCAGCGGGTCGTCGGACTGGCTCTTCGATGCGATGCAATGGGCCATGGAGCAGGAGGCGCAGGTTCTGTCCATGTCGCTCGGCTTCGACTTTCCCGGATTCGCGAAGCAGCTGATCGACCAAGGCTTTCCGGAGTTGCTGGCCACGTCCGTCGCGCTGGAAGGCTATCGCATGAACCTGCGCGTCTTCGACGGCCTGATGGACCTGATGCGGGCGCGGGCGGCCTTTTCCGGTGGCTGCGTGGTCTGCGCGGCCTCTGGCAACGAAAGCGAGCGTCAGATCGATCCGCAATTCGAGGTGTCGGCCTCGCTGCCTTCGGCGGCGGTGGGCGTGGTCTCGGTCGGGGCTCTTGGTGAGAGTGAAGACGGCCTCGTCGTGGCCGATTTCTCGAACACCAATCCGATTCTGAGCGCGCCGGGCGTCAACGTCGTGTCGGCCAAGACAGGCGGTGGCCTGATGGCCTTGAATGGCACCAGCATGGCGACGCCACATGTCGCGGGCTTGGCGGCGCTCTGGTGGGAACGTGCCCGTAACGGCGCGTTCTTGCCCACGTCCGGAGGCGTGGCAGCGCGGTTGCGCGCCGCTTGCCGGACCGACGTGTTCGCACCGGGCGTCGACTTGGCAGACCGAGGCGATGGCCTGGCGCAGGCCCCGGTCCCCCTCGGGAGCTGATTGCTTCGTAATGGCTTCAGGTCGATCCGCCCCGGCGGGTCGGCCAAGCTCGCCCAGCCGGGAGATTTGGTCTTCTAGCCATTTCCTGCACTCCAGATCGGCGGAAGATGGCCGTGCCGTGCCGCGGCAGTCGGGCGGCCTTTTTTGGCCGACAAAGACATGGCGTTCGGGCGGATTTTCTTCCGGTTCCCGTGAACGTCGCCAATCGGCTTTCGGCCCGTGATCACGGTTTTAGGCTCTGACGGGACCCGATCTCGGTCAGGTCTTATTCTGGGAGTTGAATCATGATGTTACATCCATATGTGCGCGTGCCCGTAGCCGTTCTTGCGCTGTCGGCGCTGCCTGCCTTGGCCCAGCAAACTGTGGTCGAGGAGTCGATTACGGAGGAATCCACCGCGCCCGCCGAGGCGCCCGCAGCCGCCCCGGCTGCCCCTGCCACTGGGGGCTATGGCGCGTTTGGTGACGTCGCCGTGGCCAGCTTGCTTGGGCAGAACGTGATCGAAGGATCGGGCGCCAATGTGGGCGAGATCGAGCGCCTCGTGTCGGCCGACGGCAGTGTGATGGCCGTGGTCGGGGTCGGCGGGTTCCTGGGCTTCGGGGAGCATGACGTCGCCGTGCCGTTGGCGGAAATGGCCCCTGTGGAAGGCGGTGTGCAGCTGCAAACCCTGGTGCGAACCGACTTGGAGGCCATGGATGCCTGGGCCGGTGAAGGCGAGGAATTGCCGCGGAACATCACCGTCTCGGGCACGCCGCTGAACCCCGAGAACGGAACGCCCGTATCCGAGTGATCGGCTGAAGGTGGGATAGGGAAGGCCTTGAACGGGGCCTTTCCTGTCGTGGACGGACCGGGCATTGATCCGGCATGCACTTCCTGCGTGTTTCTGCCCGGATCGCGGTCCGCCTTGGTCTGCTCGCCGCGTTCGTCTGGGCCGGGTGGTGGCTTCTTATGGATCCGCGCTCGCCTCTGCCCCATGGGTGGCACCCTTTGAAACAGTTGGATGTATCCGAGGCGCCGGGTGGTTTGACGGGCATGCAATTGCGGCGGGCGGTCCGGACCGAAGGAGCTTGTTTAGCCGCATTGGAGACGGGGGCGGTGTTCCGGTCATTGCCGCCTTTGGAAGCCGATGGCGGGTGCGGGATCGATCCGAGAGTCGAAGTGACGGACGTGGCCGGGCTCGCCTTGGCGCCGATGGAGACGACCTGTGCGGCCGCGCTGCGGTTGGCCATGTGGGCGGAGCATGGGGTGAAGCCAGCCGCGGAGAAGTTGGGCGCCGAGATCGTCTTCCTTCGCCACCAGGGCAGCTACAATTGCCGACCCATCCGCGGTGGGACACGGTTGAGCACCCACGGGACGGGTGAGGCGGTGGATGTGGCCGGTGTGACCTTGTCGGATGGGCGGCGGCTGGAATTGCTGGAGGGCTGGAGCGATCCTGGGGATGTGGGTGTGTTCTGGCACGAGCTGCATGCCAGCGCGTGCCGGTGGTTCGTGACGGTGCTGGGACCGGATTTCAACGCGCTCCATGCCGATCATTTCCATATGCAATCGGTGGGCTGGGGGAGCTGTCGATAAGATTTTTCTTTCCCTAACGCCAACGTCACGGCAAGGTCCGCGCCGGGGGGCGCGGTCGGCGTCCTGGACCGCACAAAAAGAGGGACACTATGAGCAAGCGTGACGAACTGATCGCGAAATACGCGGACGTCATCAAGACGAACCTGGGCGAGACGCCGGATATGGACCTGTTGACCAAGGTCACCATCGGGTGCGGTCCGTCGATCTATAACGCCGACAGCGAGACCATCGCGGCGAGCCAGCCGGGCGAGCTTGAGACGGTGAAAAACAACTTCCTGATCAAGAAGTTGGGCCTGAGCGACGGGCCGAAATTGGATGAGGCGATCGATGCTTGTATCGAGCGCTACGGCAAGTCGGACCGCAAC
>JBCDCS010000262.1:0-4592 GCA_039181205.1 Pseudomonadota bacterium | reverse complement strand
GAGCACCTGATGGCCGGCGTTGAGTATCCGGATCTTCATCGCCTCGTAGCCATGGACATCGGTCGTGAACGTCGCGCCGACATGATCCCAATCCGGCCGACCCGCGCAGAAATCGTCCTCGATCACCCATTGGCGGTAATATTCGTGCGTGACGGGCGCAGCATCGTCGATGCCGAGGGTTTTGGCTGTCTGCCGTTCGGCCGGTCCGGTGGCCGGGACGATGCAGTCGACCATGGAATTGGGGAAGCTGCAGGTCGCCTCGATCCAATCTGCGAGGTCCGGGTCGATCAGGCGGGCCAACGAAACGGTCGTGGATCGCGTCACGTCCCCGTTTCCCTGAAGGTTGTCGCAGCTTTGGATCGTGAACGGGCCTCTACCGGCTGCAAACCGCCGCGACAGCGCGGCGACGATGGCGCCAAAGGCCGTGCGCGGAGTGTTTGGATGCGCCACGTCATGGATGATATCGGGATGATCGGCGTCGAAGGACGCGCTGGCCGGGTTCACGAAATACCCGCCCTCGGTCACGGTCAGGGACACGATGCGCGTTGCCGGGTTCGCCATTTGCGCGATCAGTGCGGCGTTGTCGTCTTCGACGGGAAGAAAATCGACCATCGATCCGACGATTTCGGCCGAGATTTTATTGGGTCTGAGCTCGATCAGCGTTGTCAGGCAGCCCTGCGCGACAAGCTTGTCGCGCATGACCGCGTCTCCTGGCCGCACGCCCGCCCCGATGATCGCCCAATCGTGCGCTTCGCCCTGCTGCATCAGTCGGTGCAGGTACCAGGCTTGGTGGGCTCGGTGAAAATTGCCGACACCGATATGAACGATCCCAGGTGTCAAACCCGCGGCATCATATGTCGGACGCTGGATTTCACTGGGCACGTCGCCCAGCCGATCACGACGCAATGGAACGGGGGGCTTGGTCATCAGCTCATCCATTGCCCGCCGTCGACATTGTAGGTCTGGGCCACGATGTAATTGGCCTCATCGCTGGCAAGGAACACCGCCATGCCGGTCAGGTCGTCAGCCGTTCCCATCCGGCCGAACGGGACCGCTGCCCCGACTTCCGCCTTCTTCTGTCCAAGTGGCTTGTCTTCGTATTTGGAGAACAGGGCATCAACGCCATCCCAATGCTCTCCGTCCACCACGCCGGGGGAGATCGCGTTCACGTTGATGCCATGCGCGATGAGGTTCAGACCCGCCGATTGCGTCAGGGAGATCACGGCCGCCTTTGTCGCGCAGTAGACGGCGACCAGCGGCTCGCCCCTGCGGCCCGCCTGGCTGGCCATGTTGATGATCTTTCCGCCTTTGCCCCGGTCGATCATGTGCCGTGCGACCGCCTGCAATGTGAACAGCGTGCCGGAGACGTTGATATCGAAGACGCGAGCGTAGTCCTCGCGCGTGATTTCGGTGATGGGTGCCGCGGTGAAAACGGCGGCATTGCTTATCAGGATGTCGATGCCGCCGAACACGTCGGCCGTTGCCGACACGGCGGTATCGATGCTGCTCTGACTGGTGACATCCATCTCCACGGCCGTGGCGTTGGCGCCGATCTCATCCGCACTGATCCGAGCCCGTGCAAAATCGATGTCGGCCAGCGCCACACGCGCGCCTTCTCTCACGAATGCTTCGGCAAACGCGCGCCCGATGCCGCGTGCGCCGCCGGTGATGAGCGCCGATTTGCCCTCCAGCCGGTTCATTCGATCCGCAGTCCCCCCGCGTCAAATCGATGGATGATATCGGCGCGCGGGGTCATGTGGATGCGGTCGCCATGCTTGAAGCCAACCTCACCGTCGGCACGGACGGTTATGGTATCGGCCAGGCCGGTCTCATGGACGTGGAAGAATGTGTCGGACCCGAGATGTTCTGAGACGCCGACAACGCCAGACCACGCCCCTTCGGTGTCGGAAACCGAGATATGCTCGGGCCGCACGCCAATGGTGTGGGCATTGCTTTTCGCCGCCTCCTCGCCCGAGATGAAGTTCATCCTTGGACTGCCGATGAAACCCGCGACGAAGAGGTTCTGCGGGTTTCGGTAGAGTTCCAGTGGCGTCCCCACCTGCTCGATCACGCCGGCCTGAAGCACGACGATCTTGTCCGCCATGGTCATCGCCTCGACCTGGTCGTGGGTGACGTAGATCATCGTCGTGGCCAGCTTGTTGTGCAGTTCACTGATTTCCATGCGCATGCCCACGCGCAAGGCCGCATCGAGATTGGACAGCGGCTCGTCGAACAGGAACGCGGCGGGTTCGCGGACGATCGCGCGGCCAATGGCAACACGTTGACGCTGACCGCCTGAAAGTTGGCCGGGGCGACGGTCAAGGTAGTCCGTCAGGTTCAGGACCGATGCCGCGCTTTCCACCCGCTTGTCGATTTCGGCCTGGTCCAGTTTCGCCATCCTGAGAGGGAAGGCGATGTTCTTGCGCACAGACATATGGGGATAGAGCGCGTAGGACTGGAACACCATCGCCAGACCGCGCTTGGCTGGCGGAACATCGGTGGCGTCCTCGCCGTCGATCGCCACATGGCCGGTGGTGATGTCCTCCAGCCCCGCGATCAGGCGCAGAAGGGTGGATTTTCCGCAGCCGGACGGCCCGACGAAGACCGTGAATTCACCGTTCTCAATGGTCAGGTTGAGGGGCGGAATGACCTGCACGTCGCCGAAGCTTTTGGTGACGTCCTTGAGTTGAATGCGTCCCATGACGTTTTCCTTTACTTCACGGCGCCGAAGGTCAGGCCGCGGACAAGTTGCTTCTGGCTGAACCAGCCGAGGATCAGGATCGGGGCGATGGCCATGGTCGACGCTGCGCTGAGCTTGGCGAAAAACAGGCCTTCGGGGCTGGAATAGCTGGCGATGAAGGCCGTCAGGGGTGCGGCATCGACGGCCGTCAGGTTCAGCGTCCAGAACGCTTCGTTCCATGCGAGGATGAAGTTCAGAAGGATGGTCGAGGCGATGCCGGGCACGGCCATTGGTGTGAGGATGTAGAGGATTTCCTCTTTCAGCGTCGCGCCGTCCATCCGGGCGGCTTCGAGGATTTCACCCGGAATTTCGCGGAAGTAGGTGTAGAGCATCCAGACGATGATCGGCAGGTTGATCAGCATCAGGATGATGACCAGCGCCACGCGGTTGTCGAGCAGCCCGAACTGAATGCAGATCAGGTAGATCGGATAGAGCACGCCCACGGCGGGCAGCATCTTGGTCGATAGCATCCAAAGCAGGATGTCCTTGGTCCGTTTGGACGGGACGAACGCCATCGACCAGGCGGCGGGCACGGCGACGAGGATGCCGAGAAGGGTGGAGCCACCTGCGATGATCACCGAGTTCCAGAGGAACCGCATGTAGTTCGAGCGTTCCTGCACGACGGCGTAGTTTTCGAGCGTCCAGTCGAAGGTCAGGAAGAGCGGCGGGTTGGCGATGGCCTGGGCCTCGGTCTTGAATGAAGTGAGGATCGTCCAGAGGATCGGAAAGAAGATCAGCAGGCCGATCAACCAAGCGATCGTCGTGTTGAGGGCCTTGCGTTGGGTCGTGACGGCACGTGACAGGATCGGGCCTCCCTCAGCGGTCTAGGTTCTTGCCCACGATGCGCATCAGGAAGAGCGCGACGATGTTGGCGAGGATGATGGCGTAGACTCCGCCTGCGCTGCCGAGGCCGACATTCTGGCTTTCAAGCACCCGCTGGAAGATCAGATAGGTCAGGGTTCGGGTGCCGAAGGCGCCACCGGTGGTCACGAAAATTTCGGCGAAGATGGAGAGTAGGAAGATCGTCTGGATCAGAATGACGATGGTGATCGCGCGGCTCAGATGCGGCAGGATGATATAGCCGAACCGCGCCAGGGTATTGGCCCCGTCCATCTCGGCCGCCTCCAATTGTTCGCTGTCGAGCGACTGGATGGCGGTGAGAAGGATCAGCGTCGCAAAGGGCAGCCATTGCCAAGACACGATGAGGATGATTGAGAGGATCGGCACATCGCTGAGCCAGACGACCGGCTCTCCACCGAACGCCCGCCAGAGATGGGCGAACAGGCCGTTCACCGGATCCATGAACATGTTCTTCCAGACCAGAGCAGAAACCGTCGGCATCACGAAGAACGGGGCGATGACCAATATCCGAACGACGCCCTGGCCCCACATCGGCTGATCCAGCAGCATGGCCAGCAGCACGCCGAAGACGACGGTGATCAAAAGGATGCCGCCGACGATGATCAACGTCGTTTGGACTGCGGGCCAAAACGAGCTGGAAGAAATGAAACGCGCGTAATTCTCGAACCAGACGAACCCCTGGTCACCGCCACGGAGTGGCAGAAACCGACGGAACGAGAACCATAGGGTCATGGAAAGCGGAACGAGCATCCAGACGAGGAGGAGGAAGACCGCGGGAGTCATCATCATCCGTGCCGCTGTTCTGGAATGCTGGGTTGCCATGACGCAGGTCCTCTGGTCCCGGGCACAACGGCCCGTCAAACAAGACGTTCAAAGAGTGTACGACTGGTGGGCACCGGAAGGCGACAGCGCCGCCTTCCAGCGTTTTCGGTGAAAGACCTAGCGGTAGCCCGCTGCTTCCATCGCTTCGTTGGTTATCGCCTGCGCCTTT
>JBCDCS010000261.1:0-4616 GCA_039181205.1 Pseudomonadota bacterium | reverse complement strand
TGGTCGTGGTCTTCGTGCTGTTCACCCGCCGGTTCTGGGTCAACTAAAGCGTCCGCCCGGCCCCGTCGCAACAATCCCTGCGCCGATGTGGGCGATGGGGTGGAACCCCATCTTACTCCCAGCAACTGACCAACGCGGTCATGCCAG
Source organism: Pseudomonadota bacterium (assembly GCA_039181205.1). Taxonomy (GTDB): domain Bacteria; phylum Pseudomonadota; class Alphaproteobacteria; order Rhodobacterales; family Rhodobacteraceae; genus Jannaschia. Next base: position 4,469 of record JBCDCS010000261.1, on the reverse strand, counting down.
CCGCCTTGGTCGCCAAATCCTCCGGCGCGACCGCCGTAGCCTCGGCGCCGAGTTCCACCTTCACCCCGGCCTCGGCCAGGATCGGGCGCAGAGTTGCGGCCTGGACGGCCACCGCCACGTCGGGCGGCAACACCCGCCCGCCCAGATCCGGGTCCGGCAACAACATCCCGGCCACCCGGCCCGAAGGGTCCAGAACAGGGCCGCCCACTTCGCCATCCCGCGCCTCCAGCGCCAGGCGCATCGCACCCGGGTCGCCGTCGACCCCGCGCACATCTTCCAACGTTCCGAAGGACAGCGTCGCCGTGCCCAGTACGCCCCCGAACGGAAACCCGCCCACCGAGACCGCCGATCGCAAACGCCCCGGTGCGGAGGCAAACATGGCCACATCCACCGGCGCCAAGGCCTCCACCGGCCGCAGCACCGCCACGCCATCGCGGGTGAGCACCACGCGCGCCTCATGGCGCCGATCCAGCGTAATCCGTCCGCACGCCGCCACGTTGGATGCCGCCGTAACCGCGACGCCGTTGCGATCCACGAAAAAGCCCGACGCCGCGCGCAGCGGCTGGCGCACCTCCAGGCCGGACACCATATCCGGCGATTGCGCCGACAGCTCCACCCCGGCCTTGGGGTCCAGCGGTTCCCCGACCGATGCCAGTGTCGCTTCCATCTGTGCCAGGGCCCGCGTCGCGGCCAGCGTCTCGGCGGCAGGCCAGGTCAACAGATAGCCAACGATGTGCCCCGCCTCGACCTTGGCGAAGGCCTCGGTGATCTGCCCGGGCGCCTCGCCCCGGATGCGGAATTGGTCGCCCTCGATCTCGCGCTGGCCGCCGGTCGGCACAATCTCCAGCCCCTGCAAAATCTCATAGAGCCCGGCCAACGCCAGCCGATCCCCGGCTTGGGAAATCAAAGACAGTTGCAGGCCCGGTTCGTCGGCCGCCTGGTAATGCACGAAAGGCGCTTCGATCCGATCAAACCGCACCAAACCAACCGGCGCGGTCAGCGCGATCCCCGCCTCGGGAACATCCAGGCGCGCCAACCCCAGACGGCTCTGATCCTCGCGCCATTCCTCAAGCAGACTCTCCCGTTGCCGGGTCGTCAGCACGCCCGTCACCGGCAAGGCCGACGCCTGCTGCCACGCTGCCATGGCGTTCCGCGTCCCACGACCATAGCTGCCATCGATCCGAGCTTCGTAATGTCCGAACCAGGCAAGCGCCCGCTGCAGATCCATCTTCTCGGCCCGGCTCAGCCGCGCCTCGGATGCCCGCGCCTGGCGAACGTTTTCATCCGACGTGACCACCAGCGGCGCGGGCGGTTCGATCTCCGGTTCATTCGACGCCGACCCGGGCGCCGGTTCGATCGGCCGGGCAGGCGGTTCGGCCAGCGCCTGCCCCGCGCCAGCCGATTGCAGCCCCGCGGGCCAAAACCGCTGTCCATAGCTCGCGCCCCGTGTCAGATAACTGTCCCGCGGGATAAGGCCCTGAGCCCGCAACACTCGCAAAGCCCCGCGCCCGGACGACTCCTCGTAGGGACCCAGCGCCAGCCCATACCACCCGCTGCCCAGGGCAAACCCGTTGATATTGGGCAAAAGGGCCGAATAGGCCTGCGCCCGCTCCCGCGCCTCGGCCAGCGTCGGATGGGCTTCGATCTGGACGAAGACCTGGCCCGCCCGCTGCGCCAGGACCGGCGCGGCAACCACCGACAGCGTCAGCATCACAGCGATGAAAAGCGCGCGCAGGGCCATGAAATCGTCCTGATATCAATCCGGTTCTCCCAGTCCTCCCCCATCCAGCGCGTCAGGGAAAGCCCGCTATCGCCAATGGGTGGCCCGTTGACGCACCTTATGTTGCCCCATAGACGCGGGTCCGACCCGCCGGAGACGACGATGCCAGATCAGGACACCCCGCGTTCCTTCCAGGAAATCATCCTGCGCCTGCAGACCTATTGGGCGCGCCAGGGCTGCGCCATGCTGCAACCCTATGACATGGAAGTCGGCGCCGGCACCTTCCATCCGGCCACGACGCTCCGCGCCCTAGGCCCCAACGCCTGGGCCGCCGCCTATGTGCAACCCTCGCGCCGGCCCACAGATGGCCGCTATGGCGAAAACCCAAACCGGCTGCAGCATTATTACCAGTACCAGGTCCTCATCAAACCGAGCCCGTCCGATCTGCAGGAGCTCTATCTCGGTTCGCTGGAAGCCATCGGCATCGACATGGCGCTCCACGATATCCGCTTCGTGGAAGACGATTGGGAATCGCCTACTCTCGGCGCTTGGGGTCTTGGGTGGGAGGTCTGGTGCGACGGCATGGAAGTCAGCCAATTCACCTACTTCCAGCAGGTCGGCGGCCATGATTGCCATCCCGTATCGGGCGAGTTGACCTACGGCCTGGAACGCCTGGCCATGTATGTCCTGGGCGTCGACCACGTCATGGACATGCCGTTCAACGACCCACAGACGCCCATCGCGCTGACCTATGGCGATGTCTTCCGCCAAACAGAGGAAGAATATGCCCGCTGGAACTTCGACACCGCCGACACGGACGTCCTCCTGAAGCAATTCGAAGAGGCCGAGCGCCATTGCCACGAAATCTTGGCCCAAGAGGCGCAGGACCCCAAGACCGGCAAACGCATCATCATGGCGCATCCGGCCTATGACCAATGCATCAAAGCGAGCCACATGTTTAATCTGCTGGATGCGCGCGGCGTGATCTCGGTGACAGAGCGTCAGGCCTACATCGGCCGTGTCCGGGCACTCGCCAAAGCCTGCGCCGACGCCTTCGTGCAGACCCAAGCGGGCGGTTGGACGCCCGAGGCCGCCTGATTGATGGCCGGGCCGCTCTCTCGCCTCGGCCTGCTTCTCCTGCTGCTCGCCACGCCCGCGACAGCGCAGATCAGTATTCCGGCGGCGCTCGACGCAGCCATCGCCACATGCACCCGTTTGATCGCAGACGCCGAAGACGCGCCTCCGCCAACCTGGGCGTTCCGAGGCAGCCACCCCATCCCGGCCGTCGGTGGCACGGCGTCCGGGACCGTCCGCGAATGGCATCATCCCACATTGGATATGACCCTCCAGAAAGCCCACTGGCCCGATACCGGATCCCGGACCTGCACCCTCGGCCCTGATGTGCCGGCCCTAGAGCCTCGAAGCCTCGACGGCCGCGCCACGATCCCCGTGACCGCGATCCGCGCCGCCGTGACCCGCTGGCGCGCCGCCGATGCAGAGCTGCGCCTGCGGCCGGTCTTCGGCTGGATCGACGGCCGAAGCCTGGATTGCAACGCCGCGGGCGGCCTGGGCGTCAGCCACGTGACGTCCGATCGCCACCTGGGCCGCTACCAATTCTGGATGATCCATCAGGAAAGCGGGCCCGGCACCCGCGAGGCTTGCGCGGTACCGTGACGAAGCTGGACGCTCTCGCCTAAATCCGGCTCATTCCCGCACGACTAAAATATCTTCTAACGGCTTCTTCACCTTGGCCACCTTCGGCACCGCCGCCCCCTCGGCCGCGTGCCCGGCCGCCACGATCATCACGGCCTTCTCGTTCTCCGGTCGCCCCAGCAGATCACGCAAGAACGCCATCGGGTTCGGTGTATGGGTCAACGTCGCCAACCCCGCCCCATGAAGGGCGGCAATCAGGAAACCGCAGGCGATCCCCACGCTTTCGGGCACGTAATAATGCTTCACCCGCGATCCATCGTCCTTCACGCCATAGCGCTGGGCAAACACCACGATCAGCCAGGCCGCATCCGTCAGATGCGCTTTTTCCCAGTCGGTGCCCAGAGGCGCCAGCGCCTCCAACCATTCGTCCGACGCCCCACCGCCATAGAACCGCTTCTCCTCCTCCTCGGCGGCTTCTCGGATCTTCGCCTTCAGGTCGGCCGCCGATATCGCTTCGAAATGCCAAGGCTGTTGGTTTGCCCCGCTCGGCGCCGTCCCCGCCGCCGCCACGCAGGCCTCGATCACCGCCCGCGGCACCGGCACGGGCGCGAAATCCCGCACCGTATGACGCGTGGCCATCTGCGCCCGAAATGCCTCCGCCGCCGCCACCATCGCCCCGTCATCCAGCATGCCACGGTCCGGTAATGGCATCGCCTCGAAGGATCGGTCGGTCTTGGCGGCCATGGTGCGTCTCCTGCAAATCAAGTGGCCCAATCATAGCCCGCGCCTCCGCCCCGGCAAACCACCGACCGCCAGCTTGCCCCCCGTCGCCGCCCGGGTTACCCCGCGCCGACTGTCACCCGGCCGGAGCCGTCCCTTGGGCAAGTTCGTCGTCATCCTCCTGGCGCTCAGCGCCGTCGCCGCGGGCGCGGGCCTTTGGTATACTGCCACGCGCGCCTTTTACGCGGCCGTGGACGGCCCCGTGACGCTCACGCTCGCCACCGATCAGAGCCTTGTCACGCTGCCGGCCAGCGACGTCCAGGCCATCGCCTCCACCTCATCGCCGTTGGGCTTCCGCGCCTGCTTCACCCATGGC
>JBCDCS010000260.1:0-4621 GCA_039181205.1 Pseudomonadota bacterium | reverse complement strand
TGCCGAGGGTGTCACCTGCGGGCCGATCACCTTCCGGCACATTGCCACCGACGATGGCAATTACGAGGTATCGGGCCACTATCACCCCAAAGCCGCGTTGCAGGTAAAAGGCCGCCAAATCTCTCGACCCTGCTTTTTGCACGATGCGCGCCGCCTGATCCTGCCGGCCTACGGCACCTATACCGGTGGTCTGAAATCCCACGACCCGGCGCTGACCCAGCTCATGGCCGCCGATGCCCGCGCCATCCTGGCCGGGCAGCCCATGGTCGAAATCCCGATGCCCCGGTGACGCGCGCCCTGCTCTTGGCGTTCATGCTCATGGCAGGCTGCACCACCGCCGTAGTCGCCCCACTGCTCCCGTCCTATCGTGACCAAACAGTGCCCATTGCGTCCAAGGCCGATTTCGACCCAAGCCGCTATGCCGGCCGCTGGTACGAAGTCGCCCGCTTTCCCGTGCCGTTCCAGGCCAATTGCGCAGGCGCCATTGCCGAGTACGGCCCAGCCGAAGACGGGCGCATCAGCATCCGCAACATCTGCCTCGATGGCGCGGGCCAACCCATTCGGGAGATTAGCGGGACCGGGACTGTCTCAGGGCCAGGACGCCTGGATATCCGGTTGGACGGCGTGCCCTTTACCGCGCCCTATTGGGTGCTCTGGGTGGATGAAGACTATCGCACGGCGGTCGTCGGCCAGCCGGACGGCCGTGCGGGCTGGATCCTCAATCGTGACCCCAACATCCCGCAAGACCGTCTTGCCGCCGCACGGAGAGTGTTGGATTTCAATGGCTACGACACATCAAAACTACTGCCCTAACGGGCGCAAAAACTCGGTATATTCATTCAAAAGTGAAAAAAGTTGGATTTTTAGCGAATCAGTATTTGACGGCCGAATCACCACTCTGCTACCACTTTGCCAACGGTCGGGCAGTGGCCGGAATAACACAAACAAACCGGCACGATCGGGGCGGGCATATTCGGGGGGTAACGGTCCAAAGGGATCATCTCCGCATTCTACGACGGGCAAACAGAGTATTCTGTTTGCCCGTTTTCTATTTTTAGTCAGATATTTATGATCTTCCGCAGATGGAGATCGAGACATGGCGTACGTGATCGCAGCGCCGGTCAACACGACTCCGACGAACCGGGGTGCTGGATCGCTTGACAGCATCGGAGGTGCTCTCTAACAGCCGGCTTTCATTGGTGTTGGTGGCCCCCGCAAGGGGATGCCTGTCGGGGATCTTCCCAAAGGACAACGCCCTTCACGACGCGTCTCGCCCCGAGCGACCAAAGGTCAGCGGATCAAGTGGGAACGCCAAAATCGAAGGAGATCAGACGGTGACCAAACGCACCTCTGCCAAGTATAAGATCGACCGCCGCATGGGCGAAAACATCTGGGGCCGCGCGAAGAGCCCCGTGAACCGCCGCGAATACGGCCCCGGCCAGCACGGCCAGCGCCGTAAGGGTAAAATGTCCGATTTCGGGCTGCAGCTCCGCGCCAAGCAGAAGCTCAAGGGCTATTATGGCGACCTGACCGAGAAGCAGTTCAAACGCATCTTTGCCGACGCCGCCCGGGTGAAGGGCGACACCGGTGAGAACCTGATCGGCCTTCTGGAGCGTCGTCTGGATGCGGTCGTCTACCGCGCGAAGTTCGTGCCCACCGTTTTTGCCGCCCGGCAATTCGTGAATCACGGGCATGTGGAGGTGAACGGCAAGCGGGTGAACATCCCGTCTTACCGGGTGAAGGAAGGCGACGTGATCTCGGTCCGCGACAAGTCCAAGCAACTGGCCGTGGTGCTGGAGGCTGTCCAAATGCCGGAACGCGACGTGCCCGACTATATCGAAGCCGACCACTCCAAGATGACCGCCACCTTCGTGCGCACCCCCGGTCTAGGCGATGTGCCTTATCCGGTGATGATGGAACCCAACCTGGTCATCGAATACTACGCACAGAACTAAGATCTGGCTGCACCAGATCAGCACGCAAGGGCGGCCCACCGGGTCGCCCTTTTTTATTCAGTTGTTTGCATTCAAGAGACCGCGGAGCCCGCGCGCCAGGGTGCGCACTGGGTCTGGTTGCAAGGAGTTTCGTGTGGCCCGTTGACTGGCGGCACCCAATGCTTGCCCTTCCATCCAGACTTCGATCAGACCCGCCCGTGGGGATGGACGATATTCCGTGAAGTCCCGCGCCGGAGCATCGAGCAGCAGCGCGGCTTCCTCGGCCGCCGCGCGATCCCCCGGATGGAAATACCGTAGATGGGTCTGCGTGATGGTGAGGTTCACCGCACCGGGCTGGATCAGCGCGAAACCTTCTCCGCGCAGCTTCGCCAGCAGGGCATCGCGGGTTTCGTCCTCGACACTCAGCGGTGCCTGGATCACGAATTCCGGCACCGCCGGTTCGGGCGGATCTGCTGCCTCTTCCAGAACGCCCGACACCCGCGCCACGAAGTCGGTCACCGGTGCGGGTAACGTCGGCACCGGCATCTGCGCGACTATCTCATACATATCAGGACGGACGATTGCCGATGCCACATCAACGGGCGTCGCCACCGGAATTGCTTCAGCCGCGATATCCGCCATCACAACGGGCGGCTGATCCAACGCGGCAGCGTCGTCCGTGGGCAGTGCAGCCGGGACCATGGACGCGACAGGCGGTTCGATCGGAGGCGTCACCGTCGCCGCATCGATCATGACAGTCTGCGTCCCCGGTTCTTGAACGATCGGGGCGGATACGGTCGAACCCAACGCCGTGTCAGGTCGGGGGAAGGCCATCACGACAACGCCAATCGTCAAGCCGACGCAAAAGATGGCCACGCCGGTCGATCCGATGGCCAGTGTCCGCCATGTCCAGAAGGACGGTTTTGGCTCCGCAGTCGTCTCCAATGCGGGTGTCGCACGTGCGGTCGCACTCATGCGTTCCCGCAGAACCTTCTCGCGGGATTTTGCCGCCTCCTCCAACCGCTGTTCCCACTTCTCGGGATCATACGGCAGCGCCCAGGCGTCGAGCGGTTCCTCGTTCCGATTTTTCGGCATCACTTACCCCTAGCCAGCCACCAAAATGGCTGTCCCCATAGTCAGTCCCCGCCTACCGACACCAAATTGGCCGACAAACAATCGATTCCAAAGAGAATTCTGCAGTGGCCGCGATTCCGGCAATTTGGCTCCACCTCATTGGTAAACCATGGCCCCCAACACGCGCCACCATCCGAGCCACAAGGCAGTCCCAGCACAGCAAGGTCGCGAAATCGGGAACGGCCCGCGTTTGACCGTTCTGTGGCAATGTGACAGGTCCCCGCCAACGCCCCAAGACAGAGCTTCCCATGGCAGATCACCCCATCCACGCCCGCATCGAGGGCGCCGTCGTGATGATCGGCTTCGGATCCATCGGTCGGGGGACACTGCCTCTGCTGGAACGCCATTTCGACTATGATCGCGACCGGTTCCTGGTCATCGAACCCGCCGAAAAGGGCTGCGCCGAACTGCGGGAGCGGGGCATTCCACACCGCCAGATCGCGCTCACGCCCGACAATTACCGCCAAGTGCTCGACGACGTCCTAACCCCCGGCGAAGGGTTTGTGGTCAACCTATCGGTGGATACGTCATCGCTTGACCTGATGAAGCACTGCCGGTCGCGCGGCGTACCGTATATCGACACGGTCGTCGAACCCTGGGCGGGCTTCTATTTCGACGATCTCAGCAATGCTGAGCGCACGAATTACGCCCTGCGCCAAGCTGTTCGAAATGAAAAGGCGGCTAATCCGGGTGGCACCACAGCGGTATCCTGCTGCGGCGCCAATCCCGGGATGGTGTCCTGGTTCGTCAAAGCGGCCCTTCTGCGACTGGCAGAAGACATCGGGACGCCGGCGGCCACGCCGAAGGACCGCGCGGCCTGGGCCCGTCTGATGCAATCGCTGGGCGTCAAAGGCATCCACATCGCTGAACGCGATACCCAGGCCCGTGCCCTGCCCCGGCCGCGGAACACCTTCGTAAACACCTGGTCCGTCGAGGGCTTTATCGCGGAAGGGTTCCAGCCCGCCGAACTTGGCTGGGGAACCCACGAAACCTGGTTTCCCGAAAATGGTCGCCGCCATGGCCGCGGCTGCGAGGCCGCCATCTGGCTGAACCGGCCCGGCGCCATCACGCGCGTGCACACCTGGTGCCCGACGCCGGGCCCGCAATTTGGATACCTCGTCACCCATAACGAGGCGATCTCCATAGCCGATTATTATACGGTGGGTCGGGGCTCCTCGCCCGAATACCGCCCCACATGTCACTACGCCTACCACCCTTGCGACGATGCGGTGCTGTCACTTCACGAGATGTTCGGGTCCGGCAAACAGCAGGACACCCACCATATCCTATCGGAAGACGAGATCGTGACGGGCATCGATGAATTGGGCGTCCTTCTCTTCGGTCACGCGAAAAACGCCCTTTGGTACGGATCGCGGTTGTCGAACGAAGAAACCATACGCCTTGCGCCCGACCAGAACGCCACCGGGCTACAAGTCACCTCAGCCGTTCTGGCCGGCATGGTCTGGGCACTGGAAAATCCCGGCGCGGGTATTGTCGAAACCGACGAAATGGACCACGCCCGGTGCTTGGAAATTCAGCTGCCCTATCTCGGC
>JBCDCS010000259.1:0-4663 GCA_039181205.1 Pseudomonadota bacterium | reverse complement strand
CCGGGGCACCCCGGTGGTTCATGTCGAAGGCCTCGATGCGCGCGTTGTCCGTGGCTGGGTGCGCCAGGACCTGGCCGCGGCGCTTGCCCCGGGAATGCCGACGCGGGTGGTCGTCAATGGGGCCGCGGGGCCGAAGCGGTTGGAAGGTCAGATCGCCAACATCACCGCGGGGATCGACCCTGATCTTTCGTCTGAATTCGGGATGTTGGTTACGGTCGCCTTTCCGACCATGACGGCCGCAGAGACGCGCGTCGAGCTGCCGCATCTGATGCCCGTCGCGGTGGACGCCCGTCGAAACTGGATTCGCCGGTTCGACGATTGGCGCCAGCGCCTGGTTCACTCGGTCTTCGGGTGAGCCATGTACGCGCCGGACACGGAATATGCCTTCGATAAGGACCTGACCGGGCGGTTGAGATCCCTGCGGACACCGGTTCGGCGGGGTCTTGGCAAATGGCGCATCACGCAGGTCGCTGCGCTGGCCGTCATGCTGGGCGGGCTCGGCTGGATCTTAGTTCATACCCAGAATCGGTTCTTCCGGCCGGACGTTCTGCACATAACGCTGACATTGGGCGCGCTTGGCGTATGGCGGTTCGGATGGTGGTTTACCCATGCCGTGCGGGCTGAGATCTGGCGCCGGGTGATCTGGCCCCGGAAGCGGGCGGCGGCGGATGCCGTCTGGCGCTCCGGCTGGCGGCCCCGGCGCCTGCATATCCAGATGACGACCTTCTTTGAGGAGCCTGCGATCACGAAGCGGGTCATCGGCTCGATCCTAGGTCAGGTGAAGCGCGAGGGCATCCCCACGACGCTCTATATCGGCACCGGCTCGGCCTATGACGAAGGCATCATCCGCGAGTTCGTCGAGACCTATGCCCAGGATATTCCCGACGACTTGGCCGAGCTTGTCTTCCTGCGCCAGAACCAGCCCGGCAAGCGCATGGCCATCGGGATGATCCTGCGGTCGATGAACCGCAACGGGATCGAGCCGGACGATCTGGTGATCTTCATGGACGGCGATGCGCTTTACGGCACGGACGTGCTGGAGAAGACGCTGCCCATGTTCGGCGCCGATCCGGAGCTTCAGGCCCTGACGACCGACGAGGAGGTCATCTGCTACGGCCCCAAATGGATCGAGGCGTGGCTGAACATGCGCTTCGCCCAGCGGCGGCTGGCGATGCAGAGCCATGCCTGTTCGGGCAAGGTGCTGACGCTGACCGGGCGGATGAGCGTCTTTCGCGCGCGCCACATGCGATCCGAACGCTTTATTCGCACCATTGAGGCGGACCACCTGGACCACTGGCTCTGGGGGCGGTTCCGGTTTCTGTCGGGCGACGACAAATCGACTTGGTATCACATGCTGACCCAGGGCGCGAAGATGACCTACGTGCCCGACGCGACCGTCTACACGATCGAGGTCATTAAAGAGAACGGGCTGGGCCGGATGGTCCAGAACTTCCGCCGTTGGTCGGGCAACATGCTCCGCAACGGATCGCGTGCCATCGCGCTGGGGCCGCGCCGAGTCACTCCGTTCATCTGGTGGTGCGTGGTCGATCAGCGCATCGCCATGTGGACGATGATGGTCTCACCGATCCTGACGGTGATCGTCGCGCTGATCGAGCCCGCTTTTCTCTGGTCGGCGCTGATCTGGGTCACATTCAGCCGAACGGTGCTTTGCCTCGTGCTCTATAGCTACAGTCGGACAGTCGACCTGAGCTGGCCGTTCATCCTCTACCTCAACCAGGTCATCAATGCGTCGGTGAAGATCTTCATGATCTACCATCTGTCCAAGCAGAAGTGGTCGAACCGCGGCAACCAGACCGCCGGAGGTGGCGTGGGGCTGATGCCTCGGGCGCAAGGGGCCACCGCGAAGGCGCAGCTGGGGGTGGCGGTGACTGCCTTCGTGACAGGCCTCGCCGTCTATGCGGGCGCGATCCCCGCGCCGTTCTGACGGCTATCCATTTGTATATAAGACGTTCCATCCGCGTCCCGACCCTCGCCCTCGGGACAGGCGCCTGGGGCCTTCCAAGGCGGTAGGCAAATCACATGCAACATCAGATCGGGAGACCCCAGATGACCCAGACCATGCCCGCCGCCATCGAGATCCATCCTGCGCCCAATCGCAGCGAACGCCCTTGGGGCCATTTCGAGTCGCTCGCGCTCGGAGAACGTTTCCAAGTGAAGCGGATCGTCGTTACGCCTGGCGGTCGCCTCTCGCTCCAATCCCACGTGCATCGTTCCGAGCACTGGATCGTCGTCGAAGGCACGGCCACCGTGACCGTGGACGACCGGGTGGAACTGCTGTCCGAGAACCAGTCCATCTACGTGCCCCTGGGCGCGGTGCATCGCTTGGAGAATTTCGGAAAGGTCCCCCTCACTCTCATCGAGGTGCAATCGGGTCCCTATCTCGGCGAGGACGATATCGTGCGCTACGAAGACATCTACGACCGGGCCGAGGCCGCCTGACCACACCCATTACCACTGTCCTTGACGCCCGCGACCGCCGCCCGGTCGCGGGCGTCGCCGTTTCGGGGTTCCTCTTCGTATTTGGCATCTATCCCTTCGGACAGGCGCCCCCACCCCATCGGGACATGCGCTGTCCGAATGCATGCTCCGGCTCATCCTTCGCGACTAAAAGCACTTTCGAACAAGCAGTTAGGTCACCTCCAGACGCAAATGCATCCACGAGGAGACTTCACCAATGCTCGATTTCGCCAATGCCGCCACCGCCCTGCCGTTCCACCTCATCGAGGCCAAACCCGCCATCTCGGTGGTGGGTCTCGGCTATGTGGGCGCCGTTTCGACCGCCTGCCTCGCTTCGCTTGGTCACACGGTCGTGGGCGTGGATATCGACACCACCAAGGTCGCGCAGATCGACGCGGGCCAAGCCCCGATCCACGAAGCCGATCTGGGCCGTCTTCTGTCCGAGGGCGTCGAGGCCGGGCTGATCTCGGCCACAGACAACCTGGCCCGGGCGGTGCGCGAGACCGACGTCACCTTCGTTTCGGTCGGCACGCCGACCGCGCCCGATGGTGGCTGCGACCACCGCTACATCGAGGCTGCCGCTCGCGAGATGGCCCGCGGCCTCGCCGCGAAGCACGGCTTCCACGTCTTCGCCATGCGCTGCTCCATCCCGCCGGGAACGACCATGGGCGTGATGGCACCCATCCTCGAACAGGAGTCAGGCAAGGTACTGGGCCGGGATTTCGGTGTGGCCTTCAACCCGGAGTTTCTGCGCGAAGGCGTGGCCGTGGCCGACTTCCACGCCCCGCCCAAGACCGTCATCGGCGCCACCTGCGACCGGACTGCCAACATCATGCGGCAAATCTACCTGCCGGTCGATCCGGACCCCATCGCCACGTCCATCGAAACCGCCGAGATGGTGAAATACGTCGATAACGTCTGGCATGCGGCCAAGGTCTGCTTCGCCAACGAGGTCGGGCGGCTCTCCAAAGCGGTAGGGGTCGATGGGCACGCGGTGATGGATGTGTTCTGCCGCGACACCAAGCTGAACCTGTCTCCTTATTACCTCAAGCCCGGCTTCGCCTACGGCGGCTCCTGCCTGCCCAAGGAGGTGCGCGCGGTGGCGCATATCGCAGGCCAGGCAGGCGTCTCGCTGCCGATGATCGGTGGGCTGACCACCTCCAACGACACGCAAGTGGCGGAAGCCGTGCGCCTGGTGCGCCAAACCGGCGCGCGGCGCGTGGCGGTCCTGGGTGTCGCCTTCAAGCCGGGCACGGACGACCTGCGCGAAAGCCCCGCGCTAGAGGTCATTGCGGCCCTGCGCGAGGCGGGCGTCGAGGTGGTGGCCCATGATCCGGCTGTGACCGCGGATACGGCCATCGAGAGCCAACTTGCCTACGTCCGCCATGCGAGCCCCGGCCTCGCCGCGCTCGCGGACGATCTGCGGGGGATGCTGGCCGATAGTGCGGAAGCCGCATTGGACGGCGCGGATGCGGTGGTCGTGACTCAGGCGAACCCGGATTACGCCGCCCTCATCGAGGACGTTCTGCAGGCCGGGACAGCCCACGTCGTCGATGTCGTCCGCGCCCTGTCCGAGCTGCCGGAGAGCCGCCGCTACCACGGCATCGGCTGGTGACGCGCATCGCGGCCAGCCCCTGAATTACCCCAATCGACAAAGGAGAAAACCATGTCGACCCCATTGCAACCCTTTGCGCCCACGCTGGTGGGTACCGGGTGGGATGATGCCCTGTCTGGTACGTCCAAACCCGATCAGATCCTTGGCCTCGCAGGCGATGACACCGTCGCGGGTGGTGGCGGCGCAGACCTGATCCTCGGCGACGGTCTGACGGGCGATCTGCTGACCGGCCCCGGGGATGCGCTCACCCTCGACCAATACGCCGAAGGTGGCGCCTGGATGCTCGGCAAGGACGCCGATGGTCACCAGGAGATGTCCCAGACGATCGAAACCGTGGCCGGCGCGCGTTACGAACTCGCCTTTGAGCTGGCCGCCGTGATCGCCCAGGGCGGTGCCGGCACGGTGGAAGTGCTCTGGAATGGCGCGTCCATCGGCAGCGCCCGAACCGACAGCGGCGTCTTTGCCGAGAGCACCATGACCCTGGAAGGCACTGGCGAGCCAGGCGATCTCACGCTGCGTCTGATCCCCGATGCGCCGATCTACGACACCAGCGGTCCTGTCGCGAGCTAT
>JBCDCS010000258.1:0-4688 GCA_039181205.1 Pseudomonadota bacterium | reverse complement strand
CTGGGCCGAAGCTGGGATCGTCAAGGATGCCGGGGACGACCCCGATGTGACCCATGGGGCGGTGGTGATGGTTCGGGTGGCGGCGTCGGCTGGCGGCGTGGTGTTCCGGGCGGGCGACGGCGTGGGTCATGTAACCAAACCGGGCCTGCCCATCGCGGTGGGCGAGCCAGCGATCAACCCGGTACCCCGCGCCATGATGGACGAGGCGGTCGCCGAAGCGGCGTCGGCCTACGGACAAGCGCCGGATGTGGAGATCACGGTGAGCGTGCCGGGCGGCGCGGAGATCGCGGCGAAGACCTGGAATCCAAGGCTCGGGATCGAGGGGGGGCTCTCGATCCTGGGCACCACGGGGGTGGTGCGACCGTTTTCTTGCGCCGCCTGGATCGCGTCGATCCATCGGGGTGTGGATGTGGCGCGGGCCTCCGGTCTGACCCACGTGGCCGGGTGCACCGGCGCGACCAGCGAGCGGGTAGTGCAGGAGATGTTCGGGCTGCCGGATCACGCCATGCTGGATATGGGCGATTTCGCGGGCGGGATGCTGAAATACCTGGCGCGGCATCCGGTGCCCCGGGTGACGGTCGGCGGCGGCGTGGGGAAGATGGCGAAGCTGGCCCAGGGCGCGATGGACCTGCACTCGGCGCGGAGCCAGGTGGATTTCGCCGTCCTGAGCGACTGGGCTGGGACTGATATGACTGCGTGCAATACCACCTTGGAGGCTGTCACGCTTGTCCCGGAACTCGCGGGACGCATTGCCCAGGAAGCCCGCAGGCACGCGGGCGGGCTGATAGAAGCGGAACTGGATGTCATCGTGATCGACCGCGCGGGCAAGGTGCTGGCCCATGCGAAGTAGGCATGTGCTGGTGCTGGCCGGGACGGCCGAGGCACGGGCAGTGCTGGCGCGAGTCCCGGGGCATTCGGTCTTGGCATCGCTGGCGGGGCGGACGGAGAAACCGGTGGCGCTGGGCGTGCCGACACGTATCGGGGGCTTCGGCGGAGAGGCGGGCTTTCGGGCGGCCTTGGCCGATGCCACGGCCGTGCTGGATGCGACGCACCCCTTCGCCGCCCGCATGACCGAAAGGGCGGTGCGGCTCTGTGGCGAGCTGGGCGTGCCCTATCTGCGGCTCACGCGGCCGGGCTGGGGCAGCGTCGGATTGCGATATCCCGATGAACGGGCCTGCGCCCGGGCCTTGCCGGAGGGCGCGACCGTCTTCCTGACGACGGGACCGGGCAGCTTGCCGGCCTTCGAGGGCCGGGGCCGGGCGCTATTCTGCCGGCGGGTCGATCCGGCGCCGGCGCGGGTTGGTGTCACGTGGATCGTCGGCACGCCGCCCTTCGCGCTGGAACAGGAGATCGAGACCTTGGAGCGCCACGGCATCACGGATTTGGTCACCAAGGATTCCGGAGGCGCCCGGGCGAAGCTGGACGCGGCCGCGGCGCTCGGGGTAGCGGTGCATGTGATCGAACGCCCCCTCAACCCCGGCGGAGAGGAAACCCATGACATCGACCGCGCCGCCGCCTTCCTCCGGAAACATGCGCCTGATCCACGGGCCTGAAGATGTGGCGGAGGGGGCAGATTGGCTCGCCGCAAGCTGTCCGCACATGTCTGCCGCGCTGGACCAAGTCGGGGAACTGCCGCTCCGGCGGCGCAAGGACGGGTTCCGGGCGGTGCTCGATGCCATCGTCAGCCAACAGGTGAGCGTCGCTGCGGCGGATGCGATCATGGGGCGGCTGGTCAAAGCCGGGCTGGTCGGCCCGCGCAAGATCATGTGGGCGACGGATGAGGAGCTGCGGGCCTGCGGGCTGTCCCGCCAGAAGATGCGCTATGCGCGGGAACTGGCCCGCGCCCGGATCGACTGGAAAGGCCTGCGCAAGGCGCCTACGGATGAGGTCGTGGCCATTCTGACCGAAGTGCCCGGGATCGGGCGCTGGACGGCGGAAATCTAAGCCATGTTTTCGCTCGGCCACGCCGATGTCTTCGCCCCCGCCGATCTGGCCCTGCAGGAAGGCGCGAAGCTGGTCTACGACTTGCCGGAGCGGCCAAAGGAAAAAGCCCTGCGCGAAATGGCCGAGGCCTGGTCCCCCTGGCGGTCGGTTGCGGCACGGCTGTTCTGGGCCTACTACGCCCAGGCCAAGCGCCGGGAGGGCATCCGTTGACCTTAAGACACGACCGACGGGGGCCGGAGGCGGCGAAGCGTCTGGTGATCTTCCTGCACGGCTATGGGGCGAATGCGGCCGACCTGATGGGGCTGGCCGACCCGCTGATGCCGCACATGCCGGACACGGCCTTCCTGGCGCCCGACGCGCCCGAGGAATTGCCGGGCATGCCGGGCGGCTTTCAATGGTTCCCGATCCCTTGGATCGATGGCTCCTCCGAGGAGGCGGCCGAGGCCGGGATGATCCGGGCCGTGGACGATCTGAACGCGTGGCTGGATCAGGTGATCGCGGGGGAGGGCTTGGCCTGGTCGGACGTCGTGCTCTTCGGGTTCAGCCAAGGCACGATGATGGCGCTCCATGTGGGCCCCCGCCGCGCCGATGCGGTGGCGGGCATCGTCGGCTTCTCCGGGCGGCTCTTGAAGCCGGAGGACTTGGCCGACGAGGTCGTCTCGCGCTTCCCGGTCTTGCTGGTCCATGGCGACCAGGACGACGTGGTACCCATCCAATCGCTCCCCGTGGCCGCCGAGGCGTTGGAGGGCGCCGGGTTCGAACAGGTCTATGCCCATGTGATGAAAGGCACGCCCCACGGGATCGCCCCCGACGGCCTGCAAGTGGCGCTGGCCTTCATGCGGGATGTATTCGGGATTGAGTGAGGCGGTCCGCAGTGATCTTGGCTCAACTGGGAGCGGAGGTCTGCAATGAGCCTACTTTGCCAGATGCTGCAACTCGTATGAATGTCTGGTATTTGTCCGAATATGCTCAACAAGGAATGCACTTTGCCAGCACGACCGACACAGTCTTATATAATTTGCACGACCCCTCGCAGTGGGAGCACCATGCTTTGCAAATTGTTGGCCGCAACCAAGATTGCCGGAAATCCTGGGTCGCACTTCCATGAACCATCGCTAAGCGCCTGGCAGGGTTACTACGACTTACAGGGTGAGCGTTTTTCGTCGGATAAAGAGGCTTTAGAAGCAGTTTTTGCAGCGGCTTTTGAAGTTGGCAAAGGAGAAACCAACATATTCGGTTTAAGACTTCAGCGCGACAGCTTTGCGTTTTTCACCGATCAACTTAGGATTTTGCATCCAAGATTTGCATCGGATCGGGAACGAATGGAGACGGTATTCGGCACAACCCAGTTCATCTATCTGAAGCGCGAAGACCATCTGGACCAAGCAATTTCTCGACTTCGCGCTCAGCAAACGGGTCTTTGGCATCTCAAAGCTGATGGTTCTAATCTGGAGCGGAAGGAACCGGAAAATTCAGGTGGATATGAGCGCCAGAAAATTGACGCTTACATTCAGCAATCCATTACACAAAATGAGGAATGGGTGAGATGGTTTGCCGAACAGTCAATCATGCCGCTCGCCATTACATATACCGAGCTTTCCAGAAATCCGCAGGCGGCGTTGTCTCGGATTTTGTATCATATCGGCTTAGACAGAGCGGTCGGTAATACTGTTCCGGTGCAAACCAGAAAGCTTGCGGATGAAACAAGTCTGGCTTGGCGGGAAAGATACATCGCTGAGACTGCTGCCGGAGCATAGCTTTTCCGATGCGGCCATTCGCGCAAGCGCAGCGAAAGTCTGGAAGGTCCCGCACTCCGGTCCTCCATATGTTCTTTCGAAGTATACCGGCCGCATAACAACACTGGGTCACCTCCCCACCACCCGTTGACCGATTTCACACGGGCGCGCGGAGGCTAACGTCCGAATAAAGCAGGCGTGACTCGGTGTTGCTTGTCCAAGAGCGGGGCAGGTGTCATCTCTCGAGGGAACGGAACCCAGCTGGGTCGCCAGGGAACGCACGACGGGAGTTTTGGAATGGCTGAAGCGACATTGACACGGCGGGCGCTGCTCGCCTCGGCGGCAACGGTGGCGGTGGGGACCGCGATCCGCGCCCAGGAGACGGTCGACCTGGGTGGCCAGACGATTGCCGTCTACGTGCCCGAGACGTCGGACTTCCCCTACGAAATCCAGCGAACCGAAGCGGAGTGGCGCGATCTGTTGGAGGGCGATGAGGAAGCCTATCGCATCCTGCGCGGCGGCAAGACCGAGGTACCGAAGACCACCGACCTCTGGCGCGAGGCCCATGACGGGCAATATCTCTGCCGTGGCTGCGACTTGCCGATCTACGAAGGCCAATGGTTTCAACCGCTCGACAAGGGCTGGGTGTTCTTCCACCACGCCATTCCCAATGCGGTGATGTTCGGCTTGGACGGGCCGGTGCCGGAATATGGGCAGGCGGGCATGCTGACCCAGCAGACCGCCATGGCCGAGGTGCATTGCCGCCGCTGCGGGTGCCATATCGGGCACCACATCCCGGTGAACGGCGTGCAGCTGCATTGCCTGAACGGGACGGCGCTGAAGCTGGCGTGAGACGATGCCAAGGGAACCCGGCGCGCACGGACTGGCGAGGCGCCGGGTGGCCCTGTGGACAAGTGTCAAGAAACCTTCACTCGACTCTGCCAATAGCGCCTTGCCAGGGGGCGGACGCCATATATAGTCCGCTCTAACGGGGCCACGCGCCCGATG
>JBCDCS010000257.1:0-4689 GCA_039181205.1 Pseudomonadota bacterium | reverse complement strand
TGGACCTGCAACCCATCCTCGACACCATCGCCAGCGACATGGCGGCCGAGCCCGAGCGCGGCCAGGTCGCCAGCTATATCCCCGAACTGGCCTGTATCGACCCCCAGCAGTTCGGCATCGCCGCCGCCCTGCCCGATGGCCGGACACTGGTTGCGGGCGATGCGGATGTGCCGTTCTCGATCCAGTCGGTCTCCAAGGTCTTCACCCTCAGCCTAGCGCTCGGCCGACTGGGCGACGATCTCTGGCACCGGGTGGGCGTGGAACCCTCGGGCCAGGCCTTCAACTCGATCCTGCAATTGGAACGGGAGGCCGGCATCCCCCGCAATCCGTTCATCAATGCTGGCGCGCTCGTCGTCACCGACACGCTTCTGCAGGGCCGCAAATCAAAGGAAGTCCTGGCCGAGCTTCTGGGCTTCGTGCGCCAGGCCGCTGGGGACGACGCCATCCATATCGATCCGAAGGTCGCCCGATCCGAGGCCGACCACGGCGACCGCAATCTCGCCCTCGCCCATTTCATGGCCGCCCATGGCAACCTGCGCCACCCCGCTGCCGAGACCTGCGGAACCTATTTCCACCAATGCGCCATCGCCATGTCCTGCCGCCAACTGGCCCAGGCCGGCCGCTTCCTGGTCGGTGGCCTATCGCCCGATCTGGTGTCCCCGGCCCGCGCCCGCCGCATCCTGGCGCTGATGCTGACCTGCGGCCACTACGACGCGTCGGGCGATTTCGCCTTCCGGGTGGGCCTGCCTGGCAAAAGCGGCGTGGGCGGCGGCATCCTACTGGTGGCGCCCGGCTGCGCTTCGTTGGCCGTCTGGTCCCCGGGCCTCAATCGCAACGGCAATTCTCGGCTGGGCACGCTGGCGGCGGAACGGCTGGCCGCGGAAACCAACTGGTCGGTCTTCGACTAACGTCGCACGCCTGATCCGGGCCTACGCCCGCCCCTCCGCCACCAACGCGTCCACATCCAGCGGAGCGTTGATGATTTCCAGAACGCCATCGTCGTCGGAGACCCATTCGGCCTGCGGACGGTCACGGTAGAGCTCCAGCCCGTTGCCATCCGGGTCGTTCAGATAGACCGCCTCGCTCACACCGTGATCCGCCGCCCCCGTCAGCTTGTAGCCAGCCGTCTGGACACGGTCGATGACACGGCCCAGGCTCCGACGATCCGGGAAGACAAACGCCACGTGGTACAGCCCGGTATGGCCCTTGGGCGGCGGCGTCCCGCCCTTGCTCTCCCACGTATTCAGCCCAAGGTGGTGGTGATAATCGTCGAAGGACAGAAACGCCGCCTGCTGCCCGTAATATCGAACAACGCGCATCCCGATCACATCGCGATAGAACGCAACCGCCCGGTCCAAATCCGCCACCATCAGGTGCCCATGGCCCACATGCGCGCCCGGTATGCCCTTGCCCTCATCACCCATGGTTTCTTCTCCTGCTCAGCCGCACCCAACACCAGTCCAACGAAAAAGGGCCCATGCAAGGGCCCTCTTCCAGTCTCAAACGATCAGGTCAGTGCGCCACCGCGCCCGACCCGTCACCGCCTTTGGCCTGAGCCGCCAGTGCGGCCGCTTCCTCGGCGGCCTCGTCCCATTCGATAGGCTCCGGCGTCCCGATCAGAGCGTGCTTCAACACCTCCGAGACGTGCTTGACCGGAATGATCTCCAGCCCGTCCTTCACGCTGTCGGGCAACTCGGCCAGGTCCTTCTCGTTCTCCTCGGGAATCAGGACCGTGGTGATCCCACCCCGGAGCGCGGCCAACAGCTTTTCCTTCAGCCCACCGATGGGCATGGCATTCCCGCGCAGGCTGACCTCGCCGGTCATGGCGATGTCCTTGCGCACCGGGATCTGCGCCAGCACCGACACGATGGACGTCACCATGGCCAGACCGGCCGACGGCCCGTCCTTCGGCGTCGCCCCATCCGGCACGTGGACATGGATGTCCATGGTGTCGAATTTCGGCGGCTTCACCCCTATCTGCGGCGCGATGGACCGGACGTAGCTGGATGCGGCGTCAATCGACTCCTTCATCACATCGCCCAGCTTACCGGTGGTCTTCATCCGACCCTTCCCGGGCAGCTTCAGCGCCTCGATATGCAGAAGGTCTCCGCCCACCGACGTGTAGGCCAAACCGGTCACCACACCGATCTGGTCGGCATCTTCGGCCAGGCCGAAGCGGAACTTCTTGACACCTAGGAAATCGTCGAGGTTTTCGGGCGTAACCGTGACCGCCTCTTCCTTCTTGCCGACGATCTTGGTGACGGCTTTCCGCGCCACCTTGGCGATCTCGCGCTCCAGGTTCCGAACACCCGCCTCGCGGGTATAGACCCGCACCATTTCCTGCAGGGCTTCGTCCGTCAGTTCGAACTCACCTTTGCGCAGACCGTGGTTCTTGATCTGCTTCGGCAGAAGATGCCGCTTGGCGATCTCGACCTTCTCTTCCTCGGTATAGCCGGCCAGCGGGATGATCTCCATCCGGTCCAGCAGCGGCCCGGGCATGTTATAGGAGTTCGACGTGGTCAGGAACATCACGTTCGACAGGTCGTATTCGACCTCCAGGTAATGATCCACGAAGGTGTTGTTCTGCTCGGGGTCGAGCACCTCCAGCATCGCCGAAGCCGGGTCACCGCGGAAATCCTGGCCCATCTTGTCGATCTCATCGAGAAGGATCAGCGGGTTCGTCGTCTTCGCCTTTTTCAGCGCCTGGATGATCTTCCCGGGCATCGAGCCGATATACGTCCGCCGGTGACCGCGGATTTCGCTCTCATCGCGCACGCCGCCCAACGAGATGCGAATGAACTCGCGCCCCGTGGCCTTGGCGACTGACTTGCCAAGCGACGTCTTACCCACACCCGGCGGGCCGACGAGACACAGGATCGGGCCGCGCAGCTTCGATGACCGGGCCTGCACGGCCAGGTATTCGACGATCCGCTCCTTCACCTTCTCCAGGCCATAGTGATCCTTATCAAGGACTTCCTGGGCTTTGTTGATGTTCTTCTTGACCCGCGACTTCGTCCCCCACGGGATTGACAGCATCCAGTCCAGGTAGTTCCGGACCACCGTCGCTTCGGCCGACATCGGGCTCATATTGCGCAGCTTCTTAAGCTCGCCTTCGGCCTTCTCGCGCGCCTCTTTCGACAGCTTGGTCTCTTCGATGCGCTGTTCCAGCTCGGCCACTTCGTTCTGGCCGTCCTCGCCGTCGCCCAGCTCCTTCTGAATGGCCTTCATCTGCTCATTCAGATAATATTCGCGCTGGGTGCGCTCCATCTGCGACTTCACGCGCGACTTGATGCGCTTTTCGACCTGCAGGACGCTCATTTCGCCCTGCATCATGCCATAGACCTTTTCCAGCCGTTCGCTGACGATCAGCATCTCCAGAAGCTCCTGCTTCTGGCCCACTTCGATCCCCAGATGTCCGCTGACCAGGTCCACCAGCTTCGCCGGTTCCTGGGCCTCGGCGACAGCGCCCAGCGCCTCTTCGGGGATGTTCTTCTTCACCTTGGCGTAGCGCTCGAATTCATCGGCGACGGACCGCATCAGCGCATCAATCGTCGCCTCGTCGCCCCGGCTTTCCTCCATGCGGACGGCCTCGGCTTCGAAGAATTGATCGTTGTCCAGGAACCGGGTCACCTTCACCCGCGCGCGTCCCTCGACCAGCACCTTCACGGTGCCGTCGGGCAATTTCAGCAACTGCAGCACATTGGCCAGCACGCCCACGCGATAGATGCCGTCCTCGTCCGGCTCGTCCATGGACGGGTCGACTTGGCTGGACAGCAGAATCTGCTTGTCGTCCTGCATCACCTCTTCCAAGGCGCGCACCGATTTCTCGCGCCCCACGAAAAGCGGGACGATCATGTGCGGAAACACCACGATATCGCGCAGGGGCAGGACGGGATGGATGGAATTCGTCATGTCGGTCCTTTCGCAAAGGTCCCGGACCCCGCATTCGGCAGCCTGGGGGACCCTCCGGTCTCGGGCACTCCGGCCCATATCGGAGGAACAAATGGGAACGCGGGCCCAGTCGATCAATGCACGCGCTCTCGCGAGGCTCGCGGCACATTGACGACGGGGCACGCCGGACGCAAGAGCGCGGGGGGCCGAAACAGGCATAATTCAGGGCCATTCGTGCAGTTCCGCAACGGCAAAGGAATAGGTTAGCGACGGCTTGCGGTTCCAGCCGCTCAAACGGGTTCAATATCCCCCTCGGCCCGGTCCGCGTGAAACCCGGCCTCCCATTCGGCGAACCGGCCCCTGGAAATGGCCGCGCGCATATCCGCCATAAGATCCTGGTAGTACTGCAGATTGTGCCAGGTCATCAGCATGGAGCCGATAATCTCCTTCGCGCGGCTCACATGGTGCAGATAGGCCCGGGAATAGCCACGGCAGGCCGGACAGCCACAGGCGTTGTCCAGCGGCCGCGGGTCGTCCGCATGGCGCGCGTTCCGGATGTTCACCACCCCGCGCCGTGTGAACGCCTGCCCGGTCCGCCCCGACCGCGACGGCAGCACGCAATCCATCATGTCGATGCCCCGCTTCACCGCCCCAACAATGTCATCCGGCTTGCCGACACCCATCAAGTAGCGTGGCTTTTCGACCGGCAGTTGATCCGGCGCATAGTCCAGGCAGCCGAACATGGCCGCCTGCCCCTCGCCCACGGCCAATCCGCCCACCGCATATCCATCGAACCCG
>JBCDCS010000256.1:0-4719 GCA_039181205.1 Pseudomonadota bacterium | reverse complement strand
GCTCGATGCGCTCAAGGATAACGGCCACAAATACTCGATCGCCCAGGTCGGCGCGCCCCTGGAGCTCTACGAAACTCCCAACAGCGAGTTCGTCGCCCGGTTCATTGGCTCGCCCGCCATGACCCTTCTGGAAGGGGAAATCATCGGCACCGGTGAGACGACGACCATCAAGACCGTTCAGGGCGGCGGGACCATCACGTCCAACGTTCCCTCAAAGCCCGAGGACCAGGGGGCCAAGGTCAATATCGGCATCCGCCCCGAAGACGCCATCGAGACCGACGCTGAAGATTACGCCTTCTCTGGTGAGGTTGAGGTCGAGGAAGTCCTGGGCGAGGTGACGTTGCTCTATTTCAAGAAGACGTCGCCCAATGCAGATCAGGTCATAGCCAAGCTGCAAGGGATCCACCCAAACCATCGCGGAAAGACGATCAAGCTAACCGCCGATCCTTCGAAGGTGCACATTTTCCGGAACGGAGTGTCGCTGCTTTATCGCTGATCGGCCACGATTTCGCCGGAATATGATGGCCAAGTGTCGGGGTAGTTCGAACCAAATCCGGCACCATGGCGCAGCAAATTCCGTCACACGCCCCTCTCCTCCATCGGGCCTTCCTTGCGATTGTCGGGGCTGCCTACACGTGGGCGTCAATCGAATTGTTTCGATTGGTCGCCGGGGAAGGGGGTCTGCTTGCCGACCCGGGGGCGAACGTCGTTGACCTGATTTTCCTGGGTCTTCCGATCGCCATTCCGATCTTGCTCCTCATCCCGCGCGCCCTTCCGGCGGCGATCCGGGCGCCGTCCCGCTGGTATCACGTGCTTCTGGTCCTGCTCGTCGTCCAACTGATCACCATGGGGGGAACATTCCCTCTGGCGATCCAGGCCGTCAGCGACGGCATCGATCTGGAGGCCTGGGATGACGGGATCGAAATCTATGAACTGATGGGCTTTCTCGCCGTCCTCGGGGTCTTGATCACCTCCATCGTCTCGGTCGCGCGTGGCGGCCGCAGCGGCAGCACATACACCCCGCATATGGTCGACGGCCCGATCCCGGGCGGCGCCCCCATGCCGGCACCAGCGCCCGCGCAGCGGACTACTCTTGAAAGGGTCCATCTGTTCTTCATCCGCCTGACCGGTGTGGCCATGTTCGGAACCGTCGCCTGGGGCACCGTGACCCAGCCCAATCCGATCGTCTGGGCCGTCATCGCGGCGGCGGTCGGGCTCCTGACCGCGATCCTGTTCCTGTCCCCCCGCTGGACCCCGCGCGTCATCGCCCGGCCATCGCGTTGGTACCACTTCTTCGGCTTCAACCTGCTGACCGGTTTCCTGATGTGTCTGGCCCTGTTGCCCTTCGCCTACGGCACATATGAACCCATCTTCACCCAGGCTTTCGAGGATGCCCGCGCCGGGATTGAACGCTCCCCCGAAGAAATCGCGGCCATGGCCACGGCCACGCTCACCCAGGGGCCGGGCCTGCTGGCCTTCGCGCTGATCGGCATCCCCCTACAGCTTGCCTGGTTCACGATGATCGGTCTTCTGTTCCAGAAACCGTCATCCGAAGCGGGCATGGCCCGCACCAAACGCGCACCTGTCGCCAATCCGGAACTTCCCGCCATCAGCGCCGCCATGAAGCTCTACCAGATCGCCGACTGGGTCGTGCTCCGCGCGCTTGGCCTCGCGCTGCTTTGGACGGCCTATATGATGTGGCAGGTGATCCAGGCCGACCGCGTCTGGCTGATCGATGCGCTCGCCCAGGGTATCGATCCCATGACGGCGCTTTTCATCTATGCCGGCCTCGGCGCCTTCCTGGTCGTGCCCTTCATCATGCCGCGCTTCCTGTCGTCGCCCCGCCACGTGGTCGGCGGCCTGGCGAAGTCCTTCCTGCTGGTCGTTGCCGCCCTGGTCCTGATCGCACCGCTCAACGTGGCCATCGTGCTATACACGCCCGATATCTACCACGCGACGCTCCATGCCACCGCGCCCCGTGCCTTCAAGGCCGTCGCCGGGATCGCCGTCAGCTCCGCCCTGTTAATCAGCTTCTTCCGCCAGCTCTCCAGCGTGCCGCAGATCGACTATCAAGGCCGCGCGGTCCGGGTTTATTCAAACGAGGAACTGGCCGAAATGCGCCGCGCCCGCATGGACATTCAGGCCCCCAGTCACTGACCGCTCAAGGTCACCGCCCCGATATAGGGCAGGTTCCGGTTCCGCTGGGCATAGTCGATCCCATAGCCCACAACGAACGCATCGGGGATCTCGAAGCCCGTCCAGGTCGCCCGGATATCCACCTCCCGCTTCGTCGGCTTGTCCAACAGCGCGATGGTCTCCAGCCGCGCCGGCTCCCGCGATTTCAACAGGTTGACCACGTGGTGCAGCGTGTGGCCGGTATCCACGATATCCTCCACCACCAGAACGTCGCGGCCGCCGATCTCGCCCCGCAGGTCCTTCAAGATCCGCACTTCGCGCGACGACTCCATCGTGTTCCCATAGGATGACGCCTCCAGGAAATCGACCTCCACCGGCAGGTCCAGCTCCCGCACCAGATCGGCGATGAACACGAACGACCCGCGCAACAGCCCCACCAAGATCAACTTGTCGGTACCGGCGAACCGCGTCTCGATCTCCCGCGCCAAGGCCTCGATCCGCGCCGCGATGGCCTTGGCCGAGATAAGCTGTTTGATCGTATAGTCTTCTGCCATGTTGCCCCTCGTGAACCCATCCGGCAGGAAGGGCGTTACCACGACGACCCGCGAAGACCCAAGGAAGACCGCCATGTCCCGCCACTCCGAGACGCGCGATGTCCCCTACAGCGCCGATCAGATGTACGACCTCGTCGCCGATGTAGCGCGTTATCCGGACTTCCTGCCCTGGACCGCCGCCGCCCGGATCCGGTCGCGCGAGGACACACCCGATGGCGAGGTGATCCTGGCGGACCTGGTGATCAGCTTCAAAGTCTTCCGCGAACGCTTCGGCAGTCGCGTCACGCTCCATCCCGAACGGAAAGTCATCGAGACCGAGTATATCGACGGTCCCTTCAAGCATCTGCAATCGGAATGGCGCTTCGAAGATCGGCCCGATGGCGGCTGTACCGTCCATTTCTGGGTCGATTTCGAATTCCGCAACCGCATCATCGGCCGCGTGGTCGGCGCGGTCTTCAACGAAGCCATGGAACGGGTCGTCCGCGCCTTCGTCAAACGCGCCGATCAGCTCTACGGTGACGCTGCGGCCTGAAGCAGACCGATGGCGTGGTCCCGGGCAGCCAGCCGGACGGCCCCACGGCCGAGTGCGCCGAACTCCACCGTCTCCGTCTTTACCCTATCAGCAGACGCGATGCCGAAACACACCCGGCCCTCCGGCTTGAATTCCGATCCGCCCGGTCCGGCGATCCCGGTGATCGCCACCGCCAGATCGGCCCCCGACCGCACCTGCGCGCCCCGGGCCATCTCCGCCGCGACCTCTTCGGACACCGCTCCGTGCGCCACCAGCGTCACCTGCGACACGCCCAGCAGGTCCCGCTTCGCCGCGTTCGAATAGGTCACCGCGCCCCACAGAAACACCGCCGACGATCCTGGCACGTCTGTCAACGCGGCCGCCGCCATCCCGCCGGTGCAGCTTTCGGCCGTGGCCACGGTCAATTCCCGCTCCAGGCAGGTCTTCAGCAGTGCCTCGACACTCATAGATGCGCCATCGCCGCCAAGACCATCACGCCCGCGCCGGCCATGACGCCCGCCACCGCATCATCGAGCATCACGCCCCACGCATCGTGCCGCCGGTCCATCCAGCCCACCGGCCCCGGCTTCCAGACATCGAACAGCCGGAACAACACGAAGGCCGCGACCCAACCAGGCCAGAGCGCGGTGACCGCCACGCCCGCTACCCAAGCGCCCCACGCCACCGGCAGAAGCGCGATCCACTGGCCCAACGCCTCGTCGATCACCACCTCCGATGGATCTTGATCAGATGCGTCCCGGGTCACCTCGACCGTCGCCCACCAGCCCAAAGGCAGCAGCGCGAGCGTGGCCAAGGTGAACACCCAAGGCCCCGCCTGCATCACGAGCCAGGCCAGGGGCAGGGCGGCCAACGTCCCCCATGTCCCCGATGCTGGTTTCAGCAGCCCGGCGCCGCCCAACGTCGCGACCGCCTTTGCGATCATGCCCGCACCAAGGTTGCCGTCGCCATGCAGGCGATCCCCTCACCGCGCCCGGTAAAGCCGAGTCCCTCGGACGTCGTCGCCTTCACGGACACGCGGCCCAAATCGATCCCCGCGATCTCCGCCACCTTGGCCCGCATCGCCTCGGCATGGGGTCCGATCTTCGGCTGCTCGCAGATCAGCGTCGCATCCAGGTTGCCGACCGCATATCCCCGCTCCCGCGCCAAATCCGCCGCATGCCGCAGGAAGACATGGCTTTCCGCGCCCTTCCATTTCGGGTCCGACGGCGGGAAATGCCGCCCGATATCCCCCTCCGCCAGCGCGCCATAGAGGGCGTCCGCCAAAGTATGCAGCCCCACATCCGCATCCGAATGCCCGACCAACCCCTGGCCATGGGGCACGGCGATCCCGCACAGCATCACATGGTCCCCAGGCCCGAACCGGTGCACGTCGAACCCATTGCCAACCCTCACATCCATCCCCAAGCCCTTCTGCGCGCGCTCGAAATCCTCCGGCGCCGTAATCTTCATGGCCGCTTCGTCGCCCGCAACGATGGCCACGTCCATCCCCGCCGCCCG
>JBCDCS010000255.1:0-4726 GCA_039181205.1 Pseudomonadota bacterium | reverse complement strand
GGAGGTCTTGCGCAGGCGGGCGCGGATGCGGGCCACGATCTCGGCGGGTTCGAACGGCTTGACCACGTAATCGTCGGCGCCGAGTTCGAGCCCCGTCACCCGATCCTGCACCTGGCCCCGGCCGGAAATGATGATGATCGCCGCGCCCCCTTCGAGAGCCAGACGGGAGACGACGGCCAATCCATCGCGGTCGGGCAGACCCAGATCGACGAGGCACACATCCGGCGTGGCGGCCCTGAGCGCCGCTTCGAACGCATCGGCACGAGCGTAGGTCTGGGCCTCCCAGCCGGCTTCACTCACCGCTTCGGCCAGGAGCGAGCGGATTTCCGGGTCATCGTCCAGGATGGCTACGGTCGCAGTCATGGCGCGGCCCCGACCCTCACCCCAGAACCGCTGCGAGCTTTTCGACCGAGAAGGGCTTGCGCAGCACCGGCCAATCTGTCGCCGCTTCCCGGAACAGGGGCGCATCGACCGGAAGTGAGGTCATCAAGGCGACGGGCAGGTTTCGGGCCCTGGCATCCCGGGCAAGGTCGAGCCCCGTCAGGTCGGTCTTCAGCATGATGTCCGAGAGAACCAGGCCGATGCCGTCGATATCCATGAGGTCCCGCGCCTCGGCCACGCTGGCCGCTTCCAGGACCGAATGGCCCGCCGCGACCAGGCGGTCGCGCACGGCCTCGCGGATATGGACGGCGTCTTCGACCAAAAGCACCATGGTTGGCGCAGGGCCGTCGGGCGGGCGGCGAAGCGGCAGACGCAGGCTGACGCGACCGCCGCCGGTCTCCTGGTTGGAGAGGCGCGTGCGGCCGCCAGCCAGCTTGACCACATCATAGACCATGCTGAGGCCCAGCCCGGTACCATCTTCGCCCTTCTCGGTGAAGAACGGCTCGATCCCCCTCTCCAAAGCCTGGGCCGAAAAGCCGGGCCCGGTGTCGTGGACTTCGATCTCCAACCAGGTGTCGCGGACCGGGCGGGCAATGATCGTGATCGTGCCCGGGCTACCACCCAGGGCGTCGCGGGCGTTGATGATCAGGTTCAAGACCGCATCGCGGAGCGCGTCCGGGTCCAATAGGACCGGGTCGGGCAGGTCTTCCACGCGAGTCTGCAGGGCGATGGTGTCGGGCAAGGAGGCCTCGCCCAACATGGCCAGTTCCGCCAGGAACGCCCGGAGATCGGTGGCCCTTGGGCGCAGATCGCGCGGGCCGGACAAGGTGGCGATCTGATCGATAAGATGCCCGCCCCTTGTGGCCGCCAGACCGATGGCGGTGACGGCCGTCTGGGCCTCGGACGGCAGGTCCATGCCGGAGAGTTTGTCTTTCAGACCCAGGATCACGGTCAGCAAATTGGCGAAGTCATGGGCCATCCCGGAGGTCAGTTGCGCCGCGACCTGGCGCCCGGCGGCCTGGGCCAGGGCCGCCCTGGCCTGGGCCTCTTCGGTGATGTCGACCGACAGGGCATAGATGCCGGTTACCTCGCCATCCGGGCTGGGCGGTCCATCTTGGCCCGGAAACCCGTCCCGGTCGGGCGTGAAGCTCACGCGGATGCGGCGGGACGACGGCTCATGGGTGATCTCGAAGACGGAGGGTTGGCCGTCCAGGGCGCGGGTCAGATGGGGTTCGACCAAGGCATAGGTCTGGGCACCGAGGGCCTCCTCCATGGTGAGGCCGATGATCTCGGCCTTGGCGCCGGGCATGACCGCTGCCAGCCGCCGGTTCGAAAACGTATAGCGGCGGTCGCGGTCGAGCCGGGCGATATGGGCGGGCAGCATTTCGGTGGTGAGCTGGATGCGGGCGGCCATGTCGGTGGCCTCGCTTCGGGCTTCGGCCAGGGCCGCGTTGCTAGCCGCCAATTGGCGGTTGGCCTGAGCCAGATCTTCGTGCTGCTGAAGCACCTGATCAGACAGAACTTCGGACCGGGCGCGCAGCAGACGTTCCTGCGCTTTGACGGCGGTGATGTCGGTATAGACCGTGACCCAACCGCCCTGGGGCAGCGGCGAGCCTTCGACCGAGATCACCTGGCCCGTGGGGCGGGTGCGTTCCAGGTAATGCGGCTCGAACGCCCGGGCCTGGGCGACACGGTCGGCGACGAAGGTGTCGATGTCGTCCACGGCGCCATATTCGCCCCGTTCGACCAGGAAGCGAATGGTGTCGGCGAAGGACGTGCCCGGCCGGGTCAAGGCATCGGGCAGGTCGAAAAGATCGGCATACATGCGGTTGGAGACCGCCAGCCGCAGGTCGGCATCATAGATCGACAACGCCTGACCGATCAGGTTCAGTCCGGCTTGCGTCAGCCTGGCGGTGGTGGCTCTTCGATCGCTCATGCGCCCTCCTCGCCTTGGACGGTATCAGTTGGACGGCGGGCGGCAAGCGAGGCGGTGTTCAGTCCATGGCGGCGAGGTCCGTCGGACCCGGATCGGCTCCGGCGGCGGTGAGCATGGCATGGACCTGGCCGCGATGGTGCGTCTGGTGATTGAAGAGATGCGCCGCACAGAGCGCGCGGAGCTTCTCGACCCGGTTCGGGCCGCCGCCGGGATGGAAGATGAGACGACCGGTCAGGCTGGCGGTGTCCAAGGCTTCGGCCCAGGCGAAGATATCGGCATCGCGTTGCCGTCGTGTGGCTTTGTAGGTTTCCCAGTCATTTGGCTGGTCAACGGACGTCGGCAGGCGATCTTCGGGTCTTGGATCGCCGGCGAACCGCGCCAGCCACAGAGCATCGTCGTGAAGCAGATGGTTCAGCGTCGCGGCGATGGACCCGAAAAAGGCGCCGCGATCCTGCCATCGAGCAGCGTCATCCAGGCCATCGGCGGCCGCGATCAAGGACCGGTTCTGCCAAGCGTTGTAGCGAGCCATGAGGCGGCATTGGTCGGGGGTGATCATCGGTCAGTCCTCCGAAGGAAAGACGAGCGGAACAGGCCTGCCCGTCAAGGGCCGTTACAATTCGTTAGATTTCGGAAATACCCCGGAAGGAATCGCCCGCCATGGTCCGTGGCACGGTGTGGCCCGCCTTTGGGAGGGGGTGGGCCCGCCACCGGTGGGGGAGACATTATGACCATGCCAGCCGTCCTCAGGACGCTTCCAGAGTACCTGGAGCGCAATGCCACCCAGTTTGGCAGCGCCCCTGCCTTCCGCGAAAAGGAATTCGGCATCTGGCAGGAATGGAACTGGGCCGAGGCGCGGGATGAAATCGAGGAGGTAGCCCGCGGCCTGATCGCGCTGGGTGTCGAGATCGGCGAGCATGTGGCCGTGATCGGCCGCAACAGGCCGGAGCTCTATATGGCGATGGTCGCGGCGCAGTGCGCGGGGGCGATCCCGGTGCCGCTCTACCAGGACGCGGTGGGCGAGGAGATCGCCTATGTGCTTGGCCATTGCTCGGCCAAGTTCGTGATCGCGGGCGATCAGGAGCAGGTGGACAAGGTGCTGGAGGTGCAGGACCGGATCGAGGGACTGCGGCACATCGTGTTTCTGGATCCGCGGGGCCTGCGGAAGTACGACCACGGGCATATCTCCTCGATGAAGGAATTGCGGGAGGCGGGGCGCAAGGAAGACCGCGCGGAGATGGATCGGCGGCGGGCCCAGCAGACCGGGGCGACGACCTGCGTGATGCTGTATACGTCGGGGACGACAGGGCGACCGAAGGGCGTGGTGCTGAGCCACGACAACATCGTGAAGACCTCGGTCGCGTCGGCGGAGTTCGACGGGCTGCGTCAGGACGATGACATTCTGGCGTATCTGCCCATGGCCTGGGTCGGGGATTTCATCTTCTCGGTGGGCCAGGCCATGGTCACCGGCTTCTGCGTGAACTGCCCCGAGAGCGCCGACACCGTCATGCATGACATGCGCGAGATCGGGCCGACCTATTACTTCGCGCCGCCGCGGGTCTTCGAGACCCAGCTGACGAACGTCATGATCCGCATGGAGGACGCATCGCCCGCCAAGAAGCGGATGTTCGACCGCGCCATGGCGCATGCGAAGACCATCGGTCCGAAGATCCTGGATGGGGAGGACGTGCCGTTCCTGGATCGGCTGAAGTACCGGTTCAACGAATTGACGGTGTTCGGGCCGTTGAAGAACACGCTGGGGCTGAGCCGGGTCCGGGTCGGCTATACGGCGGGGGAGGCGATTGGACCAGAACTGTTCAGTTTCTACCGCTCGATCGGGATCAACCTGAAGCAGCTTTACGGTCAGACCGAAGCCTCGGTCTTCATCACGCAGCAGAAGGACCACGAGGTCCGCTCGGACACGGTGGGCACGCCGACGCCCGGGGTGGAACTCCGGATCGCGGATACGGGCGAGGTCTTCTATCGCTCACCCGGATCCTTCCAGGAGTATTTCCAGAATCCCGAAAGCACCGCGTCCACCAAGGATTCGGACGGTTGGGTGGCGACCGGTGATGCGGGCTTCATCGAGCCGGATTCCGGGCATCTGAGGATCATCGACCGGGCCAAGGATGTGGGCAAGATGGCGTCCGGAGCGCTGTTTGCGCCGAAATTCGTGGAGAACAAGCTGAAGTTCTTCCCGGAAATCTACGAGGCCGTGGTCTTCGGCAATGGACGCGATGCCTGCGTGGCGTTCCTGAACATCGACCTGACGGCGGTGGGCAACTGGGCCGAGCGGAACAACATCGCCTACGCGTCCTACCAGGAACTGGCCCAGCATCCCCGGGTGATCGAGATCATGAGGGGCCATGTGGAAGCGGTGAACAAATCCGTGGCCGAGGACGAGATGCTGTC
>JBCDCS010000254.1:0-4740 GCA_039181205.1 Pseudomonadota bacterium | reverse complement strand
TCGGCGGACGCACTAGCATACACTTCCTCGAACGGGATCTCCGGCTCGGCTTCGGCGGCGTCCGCCCCTCCATCCTCGGCACTTCCATCATCCACCGCGATCACAAACCCCGCAGTATGCTCGTCACCGTGGCCATGCGATCCAACGTGGTATAGGCTTTCGGCGCCCCAGGCGCCCAGCAGAAACACCAAAAGTGCGGCACAAAGAGAGCCGCCCGCCTTGGTGAACGTCATCGTATCCATGTACCGATCCCTCTCCCATCTTCGGTCGGGCGTATGTATTGGACTTGGCACCCGGGGTGCAACCATTGCATCCCGCGACGAAACGCACCAACGCCGCAAGGTAACACCATGGCCAAGATCGCCTTTCAGGGGGAACTAGGGTCCTATTCCCACCAGGCCAGCCTAGAAGCTCGGCCGGACCACGCGCCTCTGCCCTGCACCACGTTCGAGGACGCGCTTGCCGCGGTTCGCGAGGGTGAGGCCGATCTGGGCATGATCGCCATCGAGAACTCCACCTACGGACGCGTCGCCGACGTTCACAGGCTGCTCCCGGGCTCGGGGCTGCATATCGTGGGAGAGGCCTTCGTACGCGTGCGTATTGCGCTAATGGCCCCAGTAGGCACGGCCTTGGATGAGATCGACCATGTCCGTGCCCATGTGGTTCTGCTGCCGCAAGCCCGGGCCTTTCTCGACGCGCTGAACATCCGCTCGGAGGCAGCCGCCGACAGTGCCGGCGCGGCCGCCCACCTGGCCAAAGACCCGATCGTGGGACGCGGTGTCCTGGCGTCGGAACTGGCCGCGCGGACCTATGGGCTGGATGTGTTGGCGCACGATATCGAAGACCACGGCCACAACACCACCCGCTTCCTGCTCATGTCCCGAGATCCCCATCGACCGGCCGCCAAATCCGGCCCGATCAAGACGACGTTCGTCTTTCAGGTCCGCAACCTGCCCGCGGCGCTCTATAAGGCCATGGGTGGGTTCGCGACCAATGGCGTGAACATGACCAAGCTGGAAAGCTACATGATCGATGGGCGTTTCACGGCGACCCAGTTCTATGCCGACATTGAGGGTCATCCAGAAGACCCACCCGTTCAGCGGGCCCTGGAAGAGTTGGATTATTTCACGACGTCACTCGACATCTTGGGCGTCTATCCGGCCGACCCCGAACACTTCGAAGGCGGCGGCCACTTGCCATGATGCAATAGGTGACGCTGCTGGTCCAAAGGTTCAGTATTCATCATCCCATCGCGCGGGCGATGCAGGAGTCGAGGGCATCCCCATTGCGTTGTAGAAATCGATCCGCTCGACCCAGACCATCGGTCGCCCCGACCCTTAGGCAGCGGGGGAATAGCTCGCTTCAATTGCCCCCGCGAAATGCGCCACGCGATGTATATACTTTTCGGCCAGGCGCTGGCGAGCCAGTTTCGCCGACTGCAACATCAGCCGCGCTTTCATCGAGCTGGCTTTTGCATCCGTTGTGACTGTGAGCCGGGTCAGCGCGGGCGACTGGGCCCGAAGGTCGACCGAGATCAGAACTTCCACGCCGTCAGTGCCGCCCCGGAGGATCAGCCCCTCTTCGGGCGTCAGCCGATCCAACACCACGTTGACGCGTCGCAGGCTTCCCATGATTTCCGCCATGCCGGACCAGGATGTCCCCAGATCGGGCGGTCCTGGCGGCACCCGATCGATTTTGCCGATGCGTGCGGCCATACGGGCCTCGAAGGTCTCCACATCGGAGACGCGGCGCCAGACATGTTCCACCGGGGCGGCGATGTCCTCAACGGCAACGAATTTCATGGTGACTCCGCCTGTGTCCAACTTAGCGGCGTACCTACGCTGCAGACGTTGCAAATCAACGCACCGCGTCAATCCAACCGATCGGCCAGCCAGTTCCAGAGCAGGAAATGGGCAATCGCGCCTTCCCGCGCCGGGATGATGCTCGGGTGGTGCCCTGCGAAAACGTCGGTCAGCTCTTCCCGGGTCAACCAGATGGCTTCGGCGATCTCCTCCGGGTCGATCTCGATCTGCTCGCTGATCGCCTCGCCTTGGGCGCCCAGCATCAGCGATCCTGGAAATGGCCAAGGCTGGCTGGACAAATAACGAACCGGCCCGACACGCACGCCGGTTTCCTCCCAGACCTCGCGACGGACGGCAGCTTCCAGCGTCTCGCCTGGTTCCATGAACCCGGCAAGGCAGGAAAAGAACCCTTCGGGCCAACCATGCGACCGCCCCAGCAGCACCTTCTCGCCCCTTGTCACCAACATGATCACCACCGGGTCGGTGCGCGGGAACTGCATTCGCCCGCAGCCGGCGCATCCCCGCATCCACCCGGCCTTGCCCGGCTGCGTCTCAACCCCGCAATTGGGGCAGAAGCCGTGGGTACGGTGCCATTCCAGAACCCCCTTGGCAGTGACGGCGATCTCCGCTTCCAGCGGTGTCAGATCCAGCATCCGCTGCCGCAATTCATGGAAACCGGTGTCGGGGGGGAGTTCCTCATGCCATTGCACCGAAGGGTCCCGGAATCCGCCGACGCTTTCTTCGACGCCATCAATATCCAGCGCCGACACATCCCGGGCAAACAGCGCCGCGCCGTCCACACGACCCACCAGCACCGGGAATCCGACCTCCGCAAAGGCATGTCCGTCCAAGGTAACCAAACCAGCTTGGTCCATCGCGGGTTTGCCACGCCAAAGCGGGAGTGTCCGCGCCGGTAGCTCAGCCAACTGCTCCGGATGCCGCCGAAAGTCCTCGGCCCTGTCCAGCCCGCCGCCGCCAAAGGTCACCTGCTCTGCAATCTTCATGGACCGCCCCCCGTTCAGCCCTGCCGTAAAGGCCCCTCGAGCGAAGCGCCAGCCACCCTGTCCCGACGCCGAACGAACGAGCGCACACCAAGGCCGCCCAAAAAATGGGCAGACGCCGCGGAAATCGCTTGAATCCCCGTCGGCGTTCCAGGCAGCTTGTCTGCCATCGGCGCGCCTGCTGGTCCTCGCCCAAGAAGGGGCCGCATCAACATCGCCGGACCAACCTGGGGAGACACCAATGTTCGCACGATTCGCCGCGCTCGCAGCCGCGCTCACATTCGCCGCGCCCGCCTTGGCGCAGACCGAAATGCCCTTCGCGCTTGACTGGAAGTTCGAAGGCCCATCCGCCGCTTACTTCGCCGCCATCGACAACGGCCATTTCGAAGCCGAGGGCCTGTCCGTCGAAATCACCGCCGGTCAGGGCTCACTGGACGCGATCCCCAAAGTGGCGACCGGCGCCTTTCCCGTCGGGTTCGCCGACATAAACTCGCTGATGCGGTTCTTGGACCAGAACCCGGGCGCGCCCGTCACAGCGGTGATGATGGTCTACGACAAGCCGCCCTTCGCCGTGGTTGGACGCAAATCCCAAGGCATCAACGGCGTCGCCGATCTGGAGGGCTCGACCCTCGGCGCGCCGCCACCCGACGGTGCTTGGGCGCAGTTCCCGATCTTCGCCGCCGAAAACGGCCTGGATGTGAACGCGATCACCGTCGAACCGGTTGGGTTTCCGACCCGGGAGCCCATGCTGGCCGAGGGCGAAGTCGACAGCGTCACAGGCTTCAGCTTCTCGAGCTACCTCAACCTCGTCCGCCTTGGCGTGCCCGAGGATGACATCACAACCATACTGATGGCCGATCACGGCGTCGACCTCTACGGCAACGCGATCATCGTCAACACCGACTTCGCCGCCGAGAACCCGGATGCCGTGAAAGGTTTCCTCAAGGCCGTCGCTGCCGGTTGGAAGGACGTCATTGCCGACCCGGCTATGGGTGCCCAGGCAGTTATCGACCGGAACCCGGCGGGCGACGTGGCGCTGGAGCAGCGCCGCTTGCAACTGGCCATCGACGCCAATGTTGCCACGCCCTTCGCGTTGGAAAATGGCATGGGCAGTGTCGACCCTGACCGCCTGGCCCGCGCCATCGAACAGACGAAACTGGTCTATGAGTTTCAAAATGACCCAGACCCGGCGCTCTACTTCGATGCCAGCTTCCTGCCCGACGCGGCGGATCGGATGCTGAAGTAACCTTCCTCGGGGCGGCGTCCGCGCCGCCCCAAGCCCGAGGCCACCCATGTCCGTTCCCATCGCGCTCGACCACGTCACCCATGCCTACCAGACGGCGGCCGGGCCCCTGCCCGTGCTCGACGACCTCAGCATGGACATGCCCGAAGGCAGCTTCACCGCCGTGGTCGGCCCCTCGGGATGCGGTAAGTCCACGCTGACGCGTCTGATCGCGGGTCTCATGAAACCCGACGAGGGCGTGGTCAAACTGGGCGGCCAGCCGGTCACCGGCCCGCGCAAGACCGTGGGCATGGCTTTTCAAAATCCGGTTCTGCTGGAATGGCGGACGATCCTGCAGAACGTGATGCTGCCTTTGGAGATCGTCTCGACCGGCATGGGCAAACGCGAACAACAGGACCGTGCCCGGGAACTGCTCACGCTAGTTGGTCTGGAAGGCTTCGAAGACAAGAAGCCCTCGGAACTCTCCGGTGGGATGCGCCAACGCGCCTCTCTCTGCCGCTCTCTGGTCCACCGCCCCGAGGTTTTGATCCTGGACGAGCCCTTCGGTGCGCTCGACGCCTTCACGCGCGAGGATCTCTGGCAGACAATGCACGACCTGCGCCACGTTGAGCGGTTCACCTGTGTCCTGATCACCCACGACCTTCGCGAGAGCGTCTTTCTGTCCGACCGCACGGTCGTCTTCAGTGCCCGCCCC
>JBCDCS010000253.1:0-4767 GCA_039181205.1 Pseudomonadota bacterium | reverse complement strand
CCGGCCCATCAGCTTCCTGGTCGATGTCACCAACTGGTTCACCTACGACCTGAACCGGCCGCTCCATGTCTTCGATGCCGATGTGGTGCAGGGAAACCTGCGCGTGCACCGGGCGGCAGGCGGTGAAACCCTGACCGCGCTTGATGACAAGGACTACACTCTGCCCCAGGGCGCGATGGTCATCTCCGACGACACCGGCCCCGAAAGCATTGCCGGCATCATGGGCGGCACCCATTCCGGCGTGACCGAGGACACGGTCAACGTCATCGTCGAATCCGCCTATTGGGACCCGGTCCAGATCGCGCTGACCGGGCGCGCGCTGAAGATCAATTCCGACGCCCGCTACCGGTTCGAACGTGGCGTTGACCCCGCCTTCACGCCCGAGGGCCTGGACCATGCCTGCCGGATGATCTTGGATCATGCGGGCGGCGAGGTTTCCCATATGCATGTGGCGGGGGCCGTCCCCGACACGTCGCGCGCCTATCCGCTTGATACAGAGCGAGTCGAAAGCCTGGTCGGCATGGCGATCCCCGCCGACACCCAGCGCGCCACGCTGGAGGCCCTCGGCTTCCGGGTGGACGGCGACATGGCCCATGTGCCGTCCTGGCGGCCCGACGTCCAAGGCGCCGCCGATCTGGTGGAGGAGGTCGCGCGCATCGCCTCGCTCACCAAGCTGGAAGGCAAGCCCATGGTCCGCGCACCCGGCGTGCTGCGCCCCATTCTCACGCCCCTGCAACTGCGCGAGCGCATGGCTCGGCGCACGGCGGCGGCCTTGGGCTACAATGAATGCGTCACCTATTCCTTCATCGATCAGGCCTCCGCCGCCCTGTTCGGTGGTGGCACCGACGCCACGCGCCTGGAAAATCCGATCTCCTCGGACATGTCCCATATGCGCCCCGCGCTCCTGCCAGGCCTCTTGCAGGTGGCCGCCCGCAACCAGGCGCGGGGGATCGCGGATCTGGCCCTGTTCGAAGTCGGCCACGCCTTCCATGGCGGCGAGCCCGAGGAACAGCACTTGCTCCTGACTGGCCTGCTGGTGGGCCATAGCGGGCCCAAAGGCGTTCACGGCGACCGCCGCCCGGTCGATGCGTTCGACGCCAAGGCCGACGCGGAGGCCGTGCTGTCCGCCCTAGGCGCGCCCGCCAAGGCGCAGGTCCTGCGCGGCGTGCAGGATTGGTGGCATCCCGGCCGCTCGGGCAAGGTCTGCCTCGGCCCGAAGAAGGTCTTGGCGGTCTTCGGTGAAATCCACCCCAAGGCGCTCCGCGCCATGGACGTGAAAGGCCCGGCCGTCGGGTTCACGATCTGGCCCGCAGAAATCCCGTTCCCGAAAGCGTCCACCGCCTCGCGCGGCGCGCTGATCCTCTCCGACCTGCAAGCGGTCGAGCGCGACTTCGCCTTCGTCCTGGACTCCGATGTGGAGGCCCAGGCGGTCGTGGCCGCCGCCCAAGGCGCCGACAAAACTCTCATCGCCGGCGTCCGCGTCTTTGACGAATTCATCGGCGGCAGCCTGGGCGAAGGCCGCAAATCGCTGGCCATCACCGTACGCCTCCAGCCAACCGAGACGACCCTCACCGACAAGGAGATCGAGGCGGTGGCGGCGAAGGTCGTGGAGAAAGTGCAGAAGGCGACTGGGGGTGAGTTGCGGGGCTAGGGGCCTCGGGATCAGGCGGTTCGAAAGACTGGGAAGGGTGTCCAGTTCGAACCCAGTGAAACTCATTCTGCGCGTAGCATGTACGTTAGCGCATAGGGTCATGCAGAAAACGCGGACTGATCGATTCCAAACCACCTTCAGTTCTAAGTCGAACCACAACTATCGTGAGCAAAGTCGGCACTGTTGTCCCGGCGCGGTTCAGCCCTACCGTCCAACCAAAGCAAGCATGGCGCCAGCTACCGTATTATCCAAGAAGGATACCAATATGCTGGATCGTGCGATTGTTTTCGGAGCAATCCTGATTTTCTCCCCGTTTCATGTCTCGGCGCAAGAATGCGGCGATGGGCAGCGCCTCTTCACACACTTTGGGGGCCAAACCTGTATCCCAGATGATCCGCAGCGCATTGTGACATTGCATGACCAGAACGCAATGCTGCCGATCATGGAACTTGGTGTCGCGCCTGTGGGCAGTACGGGCGATATCGTAGATGGTGGCCATGCCTACAATCGGATGCAGGATCACGATACAAGTGATGTCGCCTTCGTTGGAACCTGGAGAGAGCCTTCGTTTGAGGACATTGCGGCACTAAATCCTGATCTGATCCTTGGGATGCCGTTTCATGCCAATCAGGCTGACACGTTTTCAGCAATTGCACCTGTTGTTCTGATCGACCCGTTCGATCAGCCGCTGGACGAGGCTCTGATGCAGTTTGCCGAGCTCGTTAACAAGACTGACCGCGCAGAGGACCTACAAGCAGAGCTTCAGGCCAAAGCCGATGCAACTCGCGATCGTCTCGGCCCTCTGCTTGAGAACACCACGATTTCGATTATCGAAGTGAACGAACAATCCGGAACATTCACTCCAATTCCCCCAGCACAATCGCTATTCTTGATCACGAAAGCTCTGCAGCCAACGCGGCCCGAGGCTGAGCGAAATCTAAATGATTGGGAAGGTCGTTCGTTTGAGAACATCCTGGCACATAATGCTGACGTTCTATTCCATATCGTCTCTGACGTAGGCGGGGATGGAAGTTCAAACCAGCATGACGAGTTTTTGGCGCGTCCGACGGTTCAGGCACTTCCGGTCACGCAGGCGGGGCAGGTCTTTATCATTGATGCCCAACGTTTCTTTGGCTCCTCATGGCGCCAGGCAATGCATGGGCTCGATCAGATAAGCGCTGCGATGACGCAAGATGGCCTGGACCGGGACATAGTCGTCGAATAATGGCAGCAATGCCTCGTATGAACGGAATGGCTACCTTCCACTTGGAAGCGATCGTCGGCGATATACACCACTACTCAAGTGTGTGTTCTCCCTTAGTGGAAAGATCCAGCTTTCCATAGCCAGGTCAAAAACAAGCATTACTTGTTTTCTGGAGTTGTAGCCCATTTGTCTAACGCAATTGAAGACAGTGTGAAAAGCCCATGGCGGTCGTTGGTTTTGCCAAACTCAAGGTCAGCAAAGTCCGCATTTTAGATATCGGAGTATCTTTTGATCGCGGCCCTGATATCGTGGGTCAGCGCCATGTCGAAAAGAATTCCTGGGGATCGTCACCGAGACCTCCTTTCCGCATTCTGCCGGCGCGGATCAGACGATCGCGCTGGATGTCGAAAATGAAATCGCCTCGCGCTCACCGCTCGCATGATCTGCGAGACAGATGTCGATTTTCTCGTTCTCAAAGGACAGATACCAGGGTTTTTGATGTGCGGGACAAAACAGGCTCGCGCGAGATATAGGGACACGGCAGCGATCACGCCGGCAGAGATATCTAGGCTTGTCCCGCCTCACGTCTCTTCGAGATGGTGAAGCAATCGCCGAAGCAGAATTGAGAGTTGCTCGATGTCTTCCGCCCCTAGTCCTTCGATAAGAGCCTCCTCGTGGTGCAGGAGGGATTCGACGGTGGCATCCACAAACGCCTTCCCCTCCGCTGTCAGCTCGATCCAGACCGCCCGCTGG
This sequence comes from Pseudomonadota bacterium, assembly GCA_039181205.1. GTDB lineage: Bacteria > Pseudomonadota > Alphaproteobacteria > Rhodobacterales > Rhodobacteraceae > Jannaschia. The sequence goes on along the minus strand of JBCDCS010000253.1, from coordinate 1,159 downwards.
TCGCTCGCGACGTCTTCGTCCGCCCGTGCGCTGAGGACCAGGCCAGCGGCTTCGGCGCGTGCCACGCGCTGGGTGATCGCGCTCTTGCTGACCCGGCACCGTTTGGCCAGTTCGCCCACCCGCAGGCGATAAGGCGCCCCAGACCGCCGGAGGTTCGCCAGCAGATCGCGGATCGCCGGCTCGACGCCAAGCTCGGCCATGGTACGGCGCCGATCTTCGGACAACAGCTTGGAGACACGCCAGATCCGCGTGATCACCCCAATGGACCGCACAGGAAGGTCCGGCCGGATCCGGGTCCATTCCCTTTGGATCCGGTCGACGCTGTCAGGTGCATCCCGCGTCTCGGATTTTCCCGATCGGTCGTGTATGTCGCCTGTCCTTGACACAAAAGATGTTTAGGCCTTAACAATATGTCGATCAACCTACTGAGTCGAGGGCCGAAATGCCGCGCACAATCCTCGTCACCGGCGGCGCAACCGGGATCGGTCGCGCCTGCGCCGTCCATTTCGCTGCCCAGGGCGATCGCGTTCTTATCACCGGCCGGCGGGCCGCCCTGTTGGCCACGACCGCCGAGGGGATCGGGGCGACGCCGCTCGCTTTCGATGCCGCTGATCCCGATGCCGTGGCTGCGATGCTCGACGACCTGCCGGACCGCATCGATGTCCTTGTGAACAATGCGGGTGGCAACACGGACCTCTCGGGCGCAGGGTCCCAGCAAGAGCCCGACGATGCACCTATTTCGGCGCAATTGGCGCGGCTCGCGGAACGCTGGCAAGCCAACCTTCGCGCAAACCTCCTAACGGCCGTCCTGGTCACCGAGGCGCTCGCGCCCCGCCTCGCCGACGGCGGCTGTATCGTGACCATCGGATCGATTGCTGCACGCACCGGTGGCGGTGGCTCCTACGGTGCGTCCAAAGCCGCCATCGAGGCCTGGACGGCGGATATTGCACGGTCGCTCGGTCCTCGCGGCATCACCGCGAACGTGGTGGCGCCCGGATTGATCGAGGAGACGGAGTTCTTCCACGGCAAGCTCACCGATGTGCGGCGGGAAGGCCTCGTCGCGGCGACCTTTACAGGCCGGGCAGGCCGACCCGACGACGTCGCCGCGACCGTCGCTTTCCTCGCATCTCCGGCGGCTGGGCACGTGACGGGCCAGGTG
>JBCDCS010000252.1:0-4790 GCA_039181205.1 Pseudomonadota bacterium | reverse complement strand
CAGGAAAACGTAGCCGATATCGGAGATCAGCTGCGTCACCAGGACGACCACGACCGAGATGATGGAGACACCGAGCAGGAGGTCGATGTCGTTGTTGCCGGCGGCTTGCACCAGGGTCCAGCCGAAGCCCTTGTAGTTGAAGAGGGTCTCGACGATGACCACGCCGTTCAGCAGCCAGGGGAATTGCAGCATGATCACCGTGAACGGGGCGATCAGGGCGTTCCTGAGCGCGTGCTTCAGGACGATCTGGTTGAAGGCCACGCCTTTGAGCCGGGCGGTTCGGATGTATTGGGCGGTCATGACCTCGGTCATGGAGGCGCGGGTCATGCGGGCGATGTAGCCCATGCCATAGAGCGCGATGGTCAGCACCGGCAGGGTGAAGTTGGCGAAGGTGATGTCCTCCATGGCGCCGGTGGCCGTGCCTTTGAACCATCGGAGCCCGACGGCGGACGAAGCGAACACCGCGATGAAGATCACGCCCGAGACGTATTCGGGGGTCGCGGTCGTGGCGATGGAGACGGTCGAGAGGGATCGATCCAGCTTGGACCCTTCGCGCATGCCGGCCAGGACTCCAAGAAGCAGGGCACCGGGGACCATCACCAGCATGACGAAGAACATGAGCTTGGCCGTCTGCCAGCCGCGTTCGCCGAGGATGGCCAAGACGTCGGCTTGGAACACCGTTGAATAGCCCCAACTGCCTTGGAGGATCCCGCAATAGCCTGGGGCGGTGGCCAATTCGACGCCAGGATTGGCGCAGCGGGAATAGACCACTTCGCCGTCTTCTTCGCGGGTGAAGTGGGGGAGAACCCCGAGCCAGCGGCCATATTTGACGAACATCGCATCGTTGTAGCCCCGGTCGTCCAGCCAGGAGACGACCTGATCGTCGGTCATGCGCGCATTGGCTTGGTTCTTCGCCAACTTTTCCAGGTTCGGCTGCAGGTTGGTCAGGAAGAACACGACAAAGGTCAGGCAGAGTGCCGTCAGTATCATCACGCCCAGACGGCGTAGGATGAACATGGCCATGTTTGGTCGCCCCCAGATTGCTTCTGATTTATCCGCCAGGGTCTTTTTTGCCCGGCGTTAATGACGGAAGGGCGCCGAGGCGCCCTTCCGCTTGGTCAATCGATGGTCAGGCCGCCACGGCCCACTTATACATCTGCGGCAGATAGGCGATGTGCATATCGAGACCCACAAAGCCGTCGGTCGTGTGGCGATAGAGCGAGCGCCAGTAGGGCTGGATCGTGACGCCTTCGTCGATGAGAATTGTCTGGATCTTGCCCATGACTTCACGCCGCGTGTCGGCGTCGGCGATGGAGTTGGCTTCGGCCAGAAGGGCGTCGAATTCGGCGTTCGAGAATGCGAATTCGTTCCAGGCCACGCCGGATTTGTAGGCCAGACCCAGAACCTGCGTGCCCAGGGGACGATGGTTCCAGTTGGTCGAACTGAAGGGATACTTCGTCCAGTCGTTCCAGAAGGTCGAGCCGGGCAGAATGGTGCGCTTCACCGGGATGCCCGCATCGCGCAACTGCGCGGCGACCGCATCGCAGGTGTTGCGACGCCAATCGTCGTCGATCGAGATCAGATCGTGCTCGAAATCGGCGAAGCCGGCTTCGGCCATCAACTCCGCCGCGCGGGCGGGATCGTGCGGCATCCGGGTCACGCTCGGGTCGTGTTCAGGGTGAACCGGTCCGACGTGGCAATTGTCGGCCGGCACACCCTGGCCGGCATTGCCGAGCTCCAACACGATCGCATTGTCGACGGCCATCGCCAGAGCCTGACGTACGCGCTTGTCGGCATACGGACTCTGCCCGTCGATCTGCGCTTCCTGGTTCGGACGGACGACGATGGTGGATCCGGTGGCGATCTCGGACTTGTTCCAGCCGATCGCGTCGAAGATTTCGACGAATTCGCCGACATTTTCGTAGATCGTGTCGACTTCTTCGGATTCAGCCGCGGCGAGCCATGCGGACGGGTCGGTGCCGTAGTCGATATATTCGATCCGGTCGAGGAATGCCCCCCAGCCCGCTTCGTACCCCCACCATTCGTGGTCTTCGTTGCGGACGAGGACAGATTTCACCCCGACTTCGTGGCTTTCGTTCAGGTATGGGCCGGTTCCGAGCTGCTGGCCCAGAAGGTCTTCGGGATTCTGATCCGGATGGAGCACATGGGCCGGGTAGTCGGCGATGCCCGGGATCAAGGTGATGTCGGGCTGATTGAGGGTCAGGCGAAGGGTCAGGTCATCGACCACTTCAATGGCGCCGTCGGCCGCCTGGCCGGTTTCGTCATCGATGAGGGCGGCAACGCGCGCGGCCATGGAATTGCCCTCGGCATCCCGTTCGGCCCAGCGCCGGAAGTTGTAGGCCACATGTTCGGCCGTGAAGGGGTCACCGTTGTTCCAGGTGACGCCGGGGCGAACGTTCATCGTGTAGACGGTTGCGTCGTCGTTGGTTTCCCAGCTTTCCAGGAGCATACCGCGGAAGGTGCCGTCGCTGTTATATTCGACCAGGCTTTCGAGCCAACCGGCGGCGACATAGGACATCTGCGTCCAGTCGAATGTGCGCGGGTCCTTGAGAGCGCGGACTTCCATCTGCATCCGCAGGGTCCCGCCCTGTTGGGCATGGCCATCGGCCTTTGCAGGTGTCGCGCCGATCAGCGCATAGGCGGCTGGGATCGAAACGCCCAGCGCGGTCGCCCGTGTCAGAAACTCCCGCCGGTCCATGAGGCCGAGCTTGTGTTCGGCGGCATACATCTGCGCGCCCGGATGGATGCCGGTCACCATTGCGGTGTCGTGCTTCGTCATATGAGGTCTCCCTGTTGCTCACGTCTGGCACCTCGTTTCGTTTCGGGCACCGTGTTTTGACGCGTGGCGCGGTGTCCCCCGCCCCAGCACTTATAGGGGACCATAGCTTGGGGGGCGTCAACGGCGCATATCGACTTGACAGCGTCAAAAAACGACCTGTTTCCGCAGATGCTGTGTCGTTTTCTGGCTTTCCGTCGGGTCACACGGTGTGTTTCCGGTGATTTCTTTTGCAATGCCGGGACGGGTTCACCGGCCCGAGACTGCTGCGTATCCTTGCTGAAAAACCTTGGTTTTGGTGTCTGAGCATGCCAGATGCATAATCTGGTCGCGGCTTTATGGCGCGGGCGGCCTGGGATGTGCTTGGGTCGGATGGGTCAAAGCGACGCGATGTCAGAAGCCGCAAGCGGTTGCCAGCCGCCCATGCGCGCCCGGAACCACGTGCGCTGGCGCTTGGCATACTGCGTCGTGGCGAGGATGGCGCGATCCCGGGCTTCAGTCAGTGTGATGTCGCCGCGGAGATGGGACACCAATTCCGGAGCGCCAATCGCTTGGGCTGCATTCAAGGTCGGGTCCCAGCGGGGCTGGATCGCCCGGGCTTCGTCGAGGGCGCCTTTATCCAGCATAATGTCGAACCGGGTCGCGATGCGGGGGTCGAGCCAGTCTTTCGGCGCATCGACGACGAAGGCGGCACAGGTATTGAGCGGGATCAGGGGAGGCGGGGTTTCAGCTTGCCAGGCGCGGATGGACCGGCCGGTGGCGCGCTTGACCTCCCACGCGCGGAGGACACGGCGGGGGTTGGCTAGATCCATATCGGCCCGCACGTCCGGGTCCAGCTCTGCAACCATGGCGGCAAGGCCTTGATCGGCCAGCCGGGCTTCGGCCTCGTCGCGTATGTCCGGCGGGGTTGCGGGGATGTCGGCGAGGCCTTCGGTCAAGGCGCGGAAGTTCAGGCCGGTGCCCCCCACGACAATGGGCCGGGGGCCGGATAGGACGGGTTGGATATCGCGCAGCCAGTCGCCGACGGAATAGGCGCGATCCCAGGAAACGTGCCCATAGAGCGCGTGGGGAACCCGGGCTTCGTCTTCGGCGGATGGCCGGGCGGTCAGAGTGCGCCAATCGGAAAATACCTGGAGCGCGTCGGCGTTGACGATTTGCCCCCCCGCGGTTTCCGCAATGGCGAGCGCCAGGGCGGACTTGCCGGACGCGGTCGGTCCGGCGATGAGGATCGGGCGGTCTGGTGGAATAGAAGATATGTTTTTCAAAATATTACGGGACATTCTTCATGTTCCTTGGGCCCGGTAGTGCGCCCGGTTGCCCCGCCGGACCTAATCCGCCATACCCGGACGCGCAAATGTTGAAAGGGGCGGATGGCATGCAGGTGTTGAAAGAGACCGAAGGCACGCAGGACCAGACCGCCGCGACTTCCGAGCCGACCCACCGCCGCGTGATGCTCAAGATCAGCGGCGAGGCCCTGATGGGCGATCAGGGGTTCGGCTTGCATCCCCCGACCGTCGAGCGGATCGCACAGGAGGTGAAGTCCGTCCACGATATGGGCGTGGAAATCTGCATGGTGATCGGCGGCGGAAACATCTTCCGCGGTCTGCAGGGGTCGGCCCAGGGAATGGAGCGCACGACGGCCGATTACATGGGTATGTTGGCAACGGTGATGAACGCCTTGGCGATGCAAGGCGCGCTGGAGGCGCTGGGCCTGCATACCCGGGTAATCTCGGCTATTCCCATGGATCAGGTCTGCGAACCCTATATCCGCCGCCGCGCCGTTCGGCACCTGGAGAAGAAGCGCGTCGTGATCTTCGCCGCCGGGACGGGGAACCCCTATTTCACGACTGACACGGCGGCGACGTTGCGGGCGTCGGAGATGTCCTGCGAGGCGATCTTCAAAGGCACGAAGGTCGACGGCGTCTATGACAAGGACCCGGTGAAACACTCGGATGCGGTGCGCTATGAGACGGTGGGCTATGACGAGGTTCTG
>JBCDCS010000251.1:0-4833 GCA_039181205.1 Pseudomonadota bacterium | reverse complement strand
TTGCCGAAGGCGCCCCAGCTCATGTTCGAGGCCATCTGCTCTGCTGCCGATGCCATGCGTCGTCCTCTTCGGTCGGAGACGCCGTCTGAGGTCTTCCCGAATGACGGCGTCTGAAAGGCTTAAGTGGCGATGTAAGGGGCGAAAGCCCCGCTCACAACCGCTTACTCGGTCGCGGCCGGAAGCGTGATCGACCCGCCCGCCTTTTCGACCGCCTCGACCGCGCCCTTGGATGCGCCGGTCACGGTGATCTTGGCCTTCGCGGTCAACTCGCCCTTGCCCAGGACCCGAACGCCATCCAGCTTGCGCCGAACCACGCCCGCTTCGACCAGAGCGTCTTCGGTGACATTGCCCGCATCCAGCTTACCCGCGTCGATGAAGGCCTGGATCTTGCCCAGGTTCACGACGGCGAAGGATTTCCGGTTCGGCTTGTTGAAGCCGCGCTTGGGCAGGCGCTGATAGAGCGGCATCTGCCCGCCCTCATAGCCATTGATGGCCACGCCCGAGCGGGATTTCTGACCCTTGATCCCGCGTCCACCGGTCTTGCCGATGCCGGAACCGGGGCCGCGGCCGACGCGCTTGGGCTTGTGGGTCGCGCCAGGATTGTCGCGCAGTTCGTTGAGTTTCATGTCGCTTCTCCTCTTGCCGGAAGCGCCCCCGAAGCGATGTGGGACGAACGCGGCGTTTGAAATCGTGCAGAGAGCACCGCGCGGCCCTACACAAGGTGGCCGCTTCCCGCAAGCCCCAGGGGTCAGCCGACAGGCGGATTTCGCCAGGCGGAGGGCTTGAAGGGGTGCGCCAGGGCCCGCTCCACCATCTCCAGCCGGTCCTGGCCATAGAACGTGTCACCCTGGACGATGTAGGTCGGCGAGCCCATCACCCCGCGTGCGACCGTGTCCTGGCCATTCGCGTCGTATTGCGCCAGGACGTCGGGTGCCTGCGCCCGGTCCAGCAGGTCCGGCCCGTGTCCGAGCCCTTGGGCGATCCGCATCAAGGTTTCGCGGTCGGACAAATCCGCATCGTCCCGCCAATGGGCGCCGAGGATCGCGTGGGCCATGGCATCGATATCGGGGCCGCGATCGCCCAGCGCCAGGATCATGCCGCTGGCCAAAGTGTAATCCGCATCGTGGTGGGTCGGCCGGTGGGACAGGACCTCGACACCGCGCCATTCGGCCCAGCGTTCGATCTCGCGTCCGAAGAAATAGTCCACATGGGCCTGGGTCCGATCCCGGAACGGCCGCCCGCCCTGCGCCTCGACCACCGGCGAGAGCGGGATCGGCCGGTGCACCAGTTCCGCGCCAGTGGCCGCACAAATCTTCATCAACTGAGCGGAGCCTAGCCAGGCGAAGGCCGAATGCGCCGAATAAGAGTACTCGATCACTGCCATGGCGGGCACGTTATCGTCTTCGGGTTGCCCAGACGACCCGTGGCTGGCACCGTTGGGCCATGCGTCCCATGATCCTCGCCACCGCCTTCGCCACGGCCCTGGCCCCCATCGCCGAAGCCGCCTGTGCCACTGACGCCATGCTTGTCTTCGATGGCTCGGCCTCGATGGCGCGGATCGGGTTCGACCCGAGCAACCCCACCCGGATCGAAGATGCCCGCGCGGCCATTTCGCGCGCGATGCCCCTGGTTGAGCCCTACCGCCGGATCGGCCTGATGACCTACGGGCCCGGCGGGGAGACGTCTTGCAGCGGCTTGCAGATCCACTTTCCGCCCATGGATCTGGCCGCGGCCGCCACCATCGCCGGGGTCGAAGCCTTGCGGCCGGAGGGGCAGACCCCGCTGGCGGCATCCGTCGAGATCGCCGCCGAGCTTCTGAATTACCGCACCGATCCGGCGATCATCGTGGTCGTCACCGATGGCAACGAGACCTGCGGCGGACGGCCCTGCGCGCTGTCGAACCAGCTGGCCAACCAGGCGGCCGACTTGACGATCCACGTGATCGGCTTCCGGGGCGAGGGGGATGTCTTCTTCTGGAACAACCCGGACATGCCGCGCTTCGCGACCGATACGGTGGCCAGGTGCTTTGCCGACCGAACCGGCGGACTGTTCGTCTCGACCGAAACCGTGGACGACCTGGTGGCCGCCTTGCAAAGAACGCTGGGCTGTTCCGTGGTCGGCCAGGCACCGCTATCCCGACGACCCACATGAACGATATCATCACCGTCACGCTGAACCCGGCGCTGGACCTGTCCACCGAGGCCCCCGCCGTCATCCCCGACCGCAAGCTGCGCTGTTCGGCACCGCTGATCCATCCGGGCGGCGGGGGCGTGAACATTTCCCGCGCGGTGGCCAATCTGGGCGGGACGTCCCGCGCGCTGCTGTCCTATGGCGGGCCCACGGGCGAGGAACTGATCCGCTTGATCGAAGCCGAGGGGCTGACGCCGGAATCGATTGGCGTCACCCACCCGACCCGGCAATCGGTCAGCGTCTTGGATAACGCCACCGGGCTGCAATACCGCTTCATGATGCCGGGCCCGGGCTGGACCGAGGCGGATGCGGCGAGCGCCCGGGCCACGATCCTGTCGGCCGTGACGGAGGGGGCGCTGGTGATCCCGTCGGGGTCTCTGCCGCCGGGGGTGTCCGTGGATTTCCTGCTCTCGCTCGCGCCGGAAGTCGCGGCGACCGGGGGTCGATTGCTGCTCGACACCTCCGGCCCGGCCCTGACCCGCGCGGCGGAGGCGCGGGCCGGGCTCTTCGTGCTGCGGATGGATACGGTGGAGGCCGAGGACCTGACGGGCCGGAGAATGACGGCCCTGTCCGACATGGCCGACCTGGCCAAATCGCTGCAGGCATCCGGGGCGGCCGAGATCGTCATGGTCGCTGCCGGGGCGCAGGGCACGGTGATCGCCTGCGAGGCCTGGTGCGGCCTGACCCGCCCGCCCGTGGTCGTGCCCCATTCCAAGATCGGCGCGGGCGACAGCTTCGTCGCCGCCTTCGCCATGTCGATATCGCGCGGCGAGGACCCGGTGACGGCCTGCGCCTGGGGGACGGCAGCGGCGGCGTCAGCGGTGCAGGAGGAAGGCACGCGGCTGTGTCAGCGGGCGGATGTGGAGCGGTTTTTCCGGGAGGTGGAGCGGATGGGGTTGTGACTGTAGATAAGCGGCCAAGAACGATGGCTCAAAGAAGCGACCCCCAGAACGGTAGGTCTTTCAGATCTTTATAGACTTCCGCCTTGTCCCGTCTGGGGATCAGCGGTGCATCGGACATATCGAGATCTACCATATCCTCGATCAAGTTTTCACAAAGGCTCGAACTGTAAAGGATCGTATCGGTCCCATAGCTGGACAGAACCGGGGAAAGTCGTTGGTCTGGTATTGCGATGACGACGCGGTGGCCGTGAATGGGGTATATCCGAGCACCTTTTCGTATGTTCTCTCGCGCTATGGCTCGCCTCTTTGACATAGCCTGCGGCCGCTCGCCCCAGCCCTCAATCCATAAGCCATCGGAGACGTCCTGGAGAATCCGATCGTAGATTTTCTGTCTCGCTCGCTTGATTTCAGAAGCGTTACGCCAGTCGTAGAAAATCGGCTCATCTGCTTGCTGCCGAAGCTGGTCACCTTTGTATGCAAATCTCTTCATTCCGCGATCGGTGCATCCGCAGACTGAAAGGAAGGTGCTCAGTTCAATCGGCAGAGACGCCCTTTCTCGCCGCTCGATTTCTGCCAACTCTCCTAACGAATATCCTCGTCTCCATCTTGTCCCGCGATAGAAGCCGGGGCCGCCAACGCCGTTCTCTCTGAAGTATGCGAGGTCGTACTCCTCGATCCGAGCCCACGCTCTTTCTGAAGCGCCACGATACCAAGTCATGAAAGAGGTAATGGCGTCAGGAGAGAAGTTCATCTGGGGTACCTGGTCGGAATATCGCGACCTACCAAAGCACCAACTGACATGACAACGCCCCGGCCGTCATCGACCGGGGCGCTGAAATCGTAGGATGGGGTTTCACCCCAACATGCGGTCAGCCGCGCTCTTCGATGATCTCGACCATATGCGGGATCTTGGCGATCATGCCGCGAACGGCGGGTGTGTCTTCCAGCTCGCGGGTTTTGTTCATCTTGTTGAGGCCCAGGCCGATCAGCGTGGCGCGCTGGATGCCGGGGCGGCGGATCGGGGAGCCGATCTGTTTGACGACGATGGTGTTTGCCATGGATCAGGCCTCCTCGGTGGCGGCGTCGGCCGCAGGCTCGGCCGGCGTCTCGTCGCGCTTGGGCAGGATGTCAGCGACCTTCTTGCCGCGGCGCTGGGCGACGGTGCGGGGCGACGCCTCTTTCTTCAGGCCGTCGAGCGTGGCGCGGATCATGTTGTAGGGGTTCTGGGAACCGATGGACTTGGAGACCACGTCCTTCACGCCCAGCATCTCGAACACGGCGCGCATGGGACCACCGGCAATGATTCCAGTGCCTTCCGGGGCGGTGCGCATGACCACGCGGCCCGCGCCATGGCGGCCTTCCATGTCGTGGTGCAGCGTGCGGCCGTCGCGCAAAGGCACGCGGATCATCTGGCGCTTGGCCTGTTCGGTGGCCTTGCGGATCGCCTCCGGCACTTCCTTGGCCTTGCCCTTGCCGAAGCCCACGCGGCCCTTCTGGTCGCCCACGACGACGAGCGCCGCAAAGCCGAAGCGCTTGCCGCCCTTCACGGTCTTGGACACGCGGTTGATCGCCACAAGGCGATCGGCGAATTCCGGGCTTTCATCACGGTCGCGGCCACGGCCCCGACGGTTGTCACGTTCTGCCATGCGGCATCTCCTTTTCGTGGGGATCGACCCCAATTCGTCCAATCCTGGTGACGCCGTTTTTCCGTTCGGAGTAGGCGCCCCGGATCATCGAGGGG
>JBCDCS010000250.1:0-4837 GCA_039181205.1 Pseudomonadota bacterium | reverse complement strand
CTACGCCATGGGAGGTGTGGCGGCGATGGCGCGGGCCATGGCCGATGTGATTGAATCCCAGGGCGGGCTGCTCCGGTTCAAATCGCAGGTTTCTGAAATCCTGCAGGACCGTGACAATCGCGCGCGGGGTGTCCGGCTGAGCACGGGCGAAGAAATCTCCGCCGATATCGTCGTCTCCAACGCCGATTCCGGGCATACCTACACACGGCTTCTCAAGGGCCGGCGGAAGCGGTGGACGCCCCGGAAGCTGCGGCGGACGCGGTGGTCCATGGGGCTGTTCGTCTGGTACTTTGGCACCAAGGGGACCCGCGACATGTGGCCCGATGTGGGACACCACACCATCGTGTCTGGTCCCCGCTACGAAGGCCTGCTGAAGGATGTTTTCCGCCGTGGGCATCTGGCCGAAGACATGAGCCTTTATGTCCACCGGCCGTCGGTGACCGATCCGTCGGTGGCGCCAAAGGGGGACGACACGTTCTACGCCCTGTCGCCGGTTCCGCATCTGGGCCACAGCGATGCGGTGAATTGGTCGCAGGAACGTGACGCCTACCGCGCCCGCATCCAGGCCGTGTTGGAAGACCGCCTGCTGCCTGGCTTCTCCGGGCATCTTTCTGCGAGCCTGTGTCTCACGCCGGAAGATTTCCGAGATCGCTATCTATCGCCCAACGGTTCCGGCTTTTCGATCGAACCGCGCATCCTGCAATCGGCCTGGTTCCGGCCCCATAACGTGTCCGAAGAGGTCCCGGGCCTGTTCCTGGTCGGCGCAGGGACCCATCCGGGCGCCGGCCTGCCGGGTGTGGTCGCCTCGGCCGAGGTGCTGGAACAGGTCGTGCCCGATATCAGCCATATCGAGCATGAAATCTACGTTCCGGAGGCGGCGGAGTGACCGGCGACCTGGCCAAAGCCGATCTGGACCATTGCCGTGACGCGATCCGCACCGGTTCGCTGTCGTTCCATGCAGCATCCCGCCTGCTGCCCCGATCCGTCCGCGATCCGGCCCTGGCGCTTTATGCTTTCTGCCGCCTGGCCGACGACGCTGTGGACGAGGTGCAGGACAAGGCACCCGCCGTGCTGCGGCTGCGCGACCGCTTGGACAAGGCCTTTGCCGGGGTGCCCGAAAACGCACCCGCCGACCGAGCCTTCACCCGGGTGATCGAACGATTCCACATGCCCCGCGCCCTGCCCGAAGCCCTGCTGGAAGGCCTGGCTTGGGATGCGACCGGCCGCCGCTATGCATCGCTGTCGGATTTGCGCGCCTATTCGGCTCGGGTGGCCTCGGCCGTGGGCGCGATGATGTGCGTGCTGATGCAGATCCGGGACGCCGATGCCTTGGCCCGCGCCTGCGATCTGGGCGTGGCGATGCAGCTGACCAACATCGCCCGCGATGTGGGCGAAGATGCCCGCGCCCGCCGGCTTTACCTTCCGACCAATTGGTTGGAGGAGGCTGGGATCGATGCCGACGCCTTCCTCGCCGATCCCCAGGCCACGCCTGCCATCCGTCATATGGTGCGCCGCCTTCTGGCCGAAGCGGAGCGGCTCTACCATCGCTCGGAAACCGGCGTCGCCACCCTGCCCTTCGGCGCCCGTCCAGGTATCCTGGCCGCACGGCACATCTACGATGGTATCGGCACGGAGGTCCGCCGGGCCGGGCATGACAGTATTACGCAGCGGGCCCATACGTCGGGTCTGCAGAAAGGGCTGTGGCTGAGCCAGGCCCTGGCGCAGGCTGCTTGGGTGTCTGTCCTGCCCCATTCGCCCGTTCTGCATGCCAAACCGTTGGATGAAACGGCCTTCCTGGTCCGAGCCGCCGCCGACCCGCGCCCCGCGCGCGGTGGTTGGAGCGATGGCCTCACCGAGGTCTTTGCGCAATTGGCCGCCCAGGACCGCGTTGACGAGCGGGGCGCCTGGCCTAGCTAGCCAACCATGGATTGGACGCTGTTTCTGCTTTTCCTCGGCGCGTGCTGTGCCGCGGCCACGACCGGTGGGATGTTCCCGCCGGACGAGTGGTATCGCCGGTTGTCCAAGCCTGTCTGGACGCCGCCGGACTGGTTGTTCCCGATGGCCTGGACAGCGCTTTACATCGCGTTGGCCGTGGCGGGCGCCCGCGTCGCCCCGATGGAAGGATCGGCCTATGCCATGGCCTTCTGGGCGCTGCAGATCGCTTTGAACGCGCTCTGGACGCCGGTCTTCTTCGGCCTGAAACGCATCGGCGCGGCCATGGTCGTGATCGTGTTCCTGTGGCTGTCGGTGGCGGGCCTGCTGATTTTCATCTGGCCTTTGGACGCGCTGTCGTTCTGGATCCTTGTGCCGTATCTGATCTGGGTCAGCTATGCCGCCGCACTCAACGGTGCGATCATTCTCCGCAATCGGGACGCCGTCACGGCCTGAGAAGACGACCTTACTCAGCGGGCTGTTTGACCTTCGAGGCGTTGCGGCCGACCAGCCCGACGTCCCCCCGGATCGCTGAGGCGCCCCGGACTTCTGCTGATCCATGGGGCGGGCACCGGCCTGAATACGCCGAGTGGCGGTGCCGCTATGAGGTGCCGAGATAGGCCAGGAGTTCCGGTGGCGGGTCGGCGAAGAGCTCGGATGTCAGCGCTGGGTCTGACAACTGTCCGGCGTGGATCAGACAAGTGTAATCGGCGATTTCCTGGGCATCTATCGGGTCGTGGGTGACCATCAGGACCGATATGCCCCGGTCCCGGGCCGTGTCCCGCACGAGTCGCAACATTTCTTTTCGCAAGGCCGGTCCCAGGGCCGAGAATGCTTCGTCCAGCAAAAGCCAGGACCGGCCCGACACGAGCGCGCGGGCCAGGACCACCCGGCTTTGTTGTCCGCCTGACAGGTCCTTCGGCAACCGCCCCGCCATGCCACCCAAGCCGACCTGATTGATCACTGCATCCCGTTCGGCCATCTGGTCCGGCGATAGTTTCAGATCGGGCCGCAAGCCCAGTCCGATGTTCTGTGCCACGGTGAGATGGGGGAACAGATTGCCGTCCTGGAACAGGATCGAGATCGGGCGTTTGCCGGGGGACAGGTCCGTTATGTCGGTGCTATCGACCATGATACGGCCGGCGCTGGGCACCAGAAACCCGGAGATGGCCGACAGGAGCGTCGACTTGCCCGACCCGCTGCCGCCCATGAGGGCGGTGACCGTGCCATCGGGCAGGCGCGTGTCGGCCCGAAGCGTGAAATCCCCCTGCCGGAGTATCAGGCCGTCAAGATGCAGCACGCCGTCCTCCGCCTTCGAAGAGCCAGAAGAGCCCCAGCGACAGCGCAATCAGAATGAGTGCGGCCGCCTTGGCTTCTTCAAGTCGATAGGAGCCCATCAATTGATATAGCACCAGGGGAAGCGTGCCGCCTTCGGGCGCGCCAAACAATGTGATCACACCCAGATCCCCGGCCGCCAGAGCCGCCGTGAGACCCGCCGCGAACCCCGCTGGACGGCGCAGGCGCGGCAGCGCGACCAGTCGCAGCCAGGCCAGACCGGAGATGCCCAATGTGCGGGACAGGCGGCCAAAATCCCGCTCCACATCCCGCATGGCGGGAAGGATCGCGCGCAGGGCGAAGGGCAGCGCGAAGATCGTATTGATGAGCGCCGTGATCGGCAGGGCCAAGGCGACCGGATTCGCCACGGGAAGGACCAGAATGTAGAGCCCGACCCCGAGAACCAGGGGTGATGCCGCCACGGATAGGGTTCCGATAACCTCGATCCATCCGCCGCCGCGCCCGATGGCGGCAAGCGCCAAGGCCAGGGCGAGGCCTGTCGTCATGACCGCCGCCGACAGCGCCACCAGAAGCGATCGAAGCGTGGCGTCCCAAACGGCCGATGGCAGGGTCGTCAACCCGCCGATGCCCTGGGCCGCCATCAGCCCAAGGGGTGTGAGCAGGAAGGCGCAAGCCAGGATGACGGCCAGGGTGTCCTGGATGCGCAGCGCCGGCCCGTCGCTATCCCAGCGCCGGACGGCCCGGTCCAGCCCGGCCCCGAAGGCGGAGGGGACGGCCAGGCGAAGCGACAGAGCGGCGGCGATCCCCGCCAGGACCAGTTGTGCCGCCCCCAAGATCGCGACGCGGGACAGATCGAAGTCGAAGCGGAACGCCTGGTAGATCGCCAATTCGACTGTCGTGGATCGGGGTCCGCCGCCCAGGGCCAAGGCCACGGCGAATGACGTGGTGCAGATCAGGAAGATCACCACGAAGATGCCCGGGACGACGGCGCGCAGCATCGGCCATTCCAGGAGCCAGAACATGTCCCGCGCCTGGACATCGAGCGACGCCGCCAGGCGCAGCCGTTCCCCCGGGATGGCCAGCCAGCCTTGCAGGATGAGGCGCGTGGCCAGCGGCATGTTGAAGAAGACATGGGCCAGAATGACGCCTTGCGGACCATAGATCGACAGCGGCTCGAGACCCGCCCAGCCCAGTGCCACGGAGATCGGCCCCGACCGGCCGAAGACCGCGACCAGCCCGAGGATGGCGACGATTACCGGCAGGATAAACGGCGCCCCGAGCAGCAAGACCACCGCGCCGCGCCCGGCGAACTGGCGGCGCGCCAGGGCCCGGGCCACGGGGATGGCGAGCAGGACCGACAGGCCAGCGGACGCGGCCGCTTGCCAGATCGTGAACCAGATGGCGTCCCAATCGCGGGGGGTGAGCCCGCTCCACCCCTCGGCCCGGAGCGCCAGCGCCACGAGCGGCCCCAGCAAGGCCAAAGCGATGACGGCGCCCGCAATCCGGCCGATCCGGACGCCGATCATGTCAGCGGCCCAGGCCCGCCTCGAACTGGCCCACGACGGTGCCGCGCAGGGCTTCGGCCTCGGCGGAATCGTAGATCAGCGCG
>JBCDCS010000249.1:0-4860 GCA_039181205.1 Pseudomonadota bacterium | reverse complement strand
TGTCGAGCCTGGTGACTAAACGATCAGGCTGAGATGCCGTTCATCGGCGCTGACGGAGACCGGGCGGCGCAGATCCCGTGAGAGTTTCGCGAGAATGCCGAACTGAACCTCGGACCCGGACAGATCGGCCGGGAGGGCCGCGCGGCCCAAGCTGTGCCAGAGCGGAGAGTCGATCTTCAGGCGTTTGGCGTCCACGTGGATGACCCAGGCGGCATGGTTGCGCGTCAGTTCCACCTTGGCGCCCCAGGGGGTCGCCACCTCAACGCAGCAAAGCGCCAGGCAGGCCAATCGCATTTCCAGACGCGGCCGGTCTTCGTCGTCGCGCCAGAGGACTTCGGTTCGGGTATCGCGATACATGGCGCCGACGATGTCGCGCAATTCGCGGGCGGGAATCGGTGTGTCGCTTTTGGCGGCCCCGAAGGCCAGGCGGAAGAAGCGCAGCCGGGCCATGGCCGCATCGACCGAATGGCGGATCAAAGCCAGTTCCTCGGTTCCGGCGCCTGACATTTCCAGCAGTTCCAGGCCGTTTCCGATGGCCCCGATGGGGCTGACCAGATCGTGGCACAGCCGCGAGCCGAGCAGGGCAACCAAATCGGGCTCGTCAGATGAGCTCTCGGCACTAGGCTCCTCGCGCGACGCGTTCGTCATCGGGAGTTTTCCATGTCAGTTGACCTCAATGCTATGTTGGAGCCGGGAATGATCGTGCGGCATCCATCGGAGCCAGATTGGGGCCGCGGACAGGTACAATCCAAGATTGGTGGTCGGATCACAGTGAACTTCGAGAATATGGGCAAGCAGGTGATCGACGGATCGCGTATCATTCTGGTCCCCATCTTCGAGTAGCGCCCCATCTGACATTGCTTGGTTAAGAAAGGATTGACGTCCAGCCAAGGGCAGATCGGCGCGCGCGCTGTTTCGGCGTCGGTTGGGGCATGATAGGGGGCCGATATGGCGCTGCGTCTGATCCCGACCGTGACCCGAGAGCCCGATCTTTTGCGGCAAGCCCAGGCGTTGCGGCACAGGGTGTTCGTGGAAGAGCGCGGGGCGATGCCCGGGGCCAATGGCCTGGAGGCCGACAGGTTCGATCGACGTGCGGATCATGTGATCTTGCGGGATGGCGCGCGGCCCGATCTGGGCGTGGTCGCGACGACGCGGATCGCGGTCGGGGCGGCTTATACGGGGCGGGAATTCGATATGGCGGTGCTGGAGCGGTCGGGGCGGCCGCTGGCGGAGATGGGGCGAACCTGTCTGCACCCCGAGTATCGCGGCGGCGTTGCGGCTTTTGCATTGCTGCGGGCGGCATTGGAGCACCTCGCGGATTTGGGGGTGGAGGTTTTGGTAGGGACGGCATCGTTTCCGGGAGCCGATCCCAGCGCGCACATGCCCGCCTTGCGCCGTCTGGCCGCGGAGGCCTTGGCGCCGCCGGAGCTGCGGCCCGTGGCGATCGGCGCAAATGCGATCCGGGTGACGGGTGTGGCGCCGAAAGCGGCCATGCGCGGCGTGCCGGCCTTGATCAAGTCGTACGTTCGTGCGGGCGCCTGGGTCGGGGAGGGCGCCTGGCGCGATCGGGCCTTCAACACCGTGGATATCTGCATGGTCTTGGACCTGGCCCGGCTGCGCCTGCCGCCGGTTCCATTGGCGCGGGTTCCGGCGCGGGTATGACCTGGGATGGCGCGCCCCATCCGCCCCGGCCTCGGCTGGGGCCGCTGGATTGGGTTCGGGTGCTGCGGCGTGGGGTGCCGCTTATCGTGACGGTCTTTGGCGGACTTGCCCTGCTGCTGATCGTGCGACTGGTTGAGCGGCCACTTTTCGGTGTGCGCCGGCCGGTGACGCCCTGGATCACGCGAGCGGTCTGCAAGATGGCGTTTGTCTGGCTGGGGATGCGGCGGGTCAGGCGGGGCGTGCCCTTGACCGGCGTGGGCGCAGCGGTGGCGAACCACGCGTCATGGCTGGATATCTTCGCGCTGAACGCCGGGAAGCGGATTTACTTCGTGTCCAAATCCGAAGTGGCCGGTTGGCCGGGGATCGGGTGGCTGGCGCGGGCCACGGGCACGGTGTTCATCCGGCGTGAGGCTCGGGAAGCTGCTGCGCAAAGGACGGTGTTCGAAGAACGGCTCCGGGCGGGGCATCGGCTGATGTTCTTTCCCGAAGGGACGAGCACCGATGGACGCCGGGTGTTGGTGTTCAAGCCGACGCTTTTTGCGGCCTTCTTTTCCGATGGTGTGCGGGCCATGCAGGTGCAGCCGGTGACCATTGCCTACCATGCGCCGGAAGGAGAGGTGCCCGCTTTCTATGGCTGGTGGGGGAACATGTCGTTCGGGGCTCACGCGTTGGCCATGCTGGCGGTGCGGCGCCATGGGCGTGTGGAGGTGGTCTATCACCCGCCGCTGGCCGTGGCCGATTTCGCGGATCGGAAGGCTCTGGCGCGGGCGGCGGAGGCGGCGGTGCGCGCCGGATTGGACGGCCAGGGATTGACGGAGGGAAGCGAGGGGCCAGCCCCTCGCGCTCCCCGCATAAGGGGGCTGTCTGCCCCCTTATGAAACCCCCGAAGGTATTTGGGGCCAAAGGAAGATCAGCGCAGGGGGGCAGTGAGATCTTCGAGGTGGGCGGCGGGATTGTCGGTGGACCAGATTTCTTCGCCGATGCACAGGAAATCGGCTTTGTCCTTGAGCGTCTCAATACAAGCGAGGTCCAGGGCGCCTTCGGCGACGACGGGAAGTTCGATCATCTCGGACCACCACTGGAACAGGTCCGGGTCGGCTTGGGTGCCCGTGCCAAGCGAGGTGCCGCCCACGGGGCCGAACGTGACGTAGTCGGCGCCTGCCTCGCCGGCATTCATGCCGTCGTGGCGGGAGGTGCCGCAGAAGGCGCCGATGATCGGGTCCGGGCCCCAATCGGCGCGGAGTTTGCGCACGGGGCGGGGGTCGGTCAGATGCACGCCGTCGAGGCCCAGGCGGTCCACTAGGGCGGCGTGATCGGTGATGACGAGGGGCACGTCGAAGCGGTGGGCGACCTCCCGGCAGGTATCAGCGGCGCGAGTGATGCGGTCTTCATCCCGGGTGGCCAGGTCGAGCCGGAGGCAGGCGATGGGGTGTTTGCCGAGGACGGATGCCAGGCGGTCTGGGAAGGCGGCATCGATCTCGGGCGGGGTCACCAGGTAGATCTGCGGCATCTCGGTCATGGGGTCCCCCCGGAAGTCGACGGGGGGATTAACCGGGCGCGGAGAGCGGGGCAAGGCAGGCGGGATGGTGTCGGGGGAAATTGGAGCGGGCGGCTTGCGGAGGGAATTGGTCTTCTTCGGTGACGCCGGTCGGTCGATCTGTCGGAGGGCGTGGCCCGGGATTTGCCATCGGGTCGAAACACTCCGGCGTGGCGATGGACCAGCGAAGGATAATCGCTTCGTATTTTGCTGGCTTGCTGAAACAGATGCGACCCGCGCGTGGCGCGGGCCGACCAGTCTTCGGGAGAGTGGGTATCGCGTCCGGCCCCAAGAGACCATGGTGGGGGGGAGGATGAAGATCACCCAGGGCCGGACGACTGCCTTAACCCTATGATTGATCTGGGAATGTGGCGCCAATCAGGCTCAAAGCAGGTTACATCGGTACGATTCCGGACGAGATCGGGATTGTTTCCAGCTCAGGTCTTTAGGTCCGGTGGCGTGGCTTCGGCGCCGAGATCGGCCACGACGTTGTCCAGGGTCAGAACCTGAGTGGCCTTTTCGCCTAGGCGGCGCAGGGTGACGGTGCGGTCTTCGACCTCTTTCTTGCCGATGGCGAGGATAACGGGAACCTTGCCCAGCGAGTGTTCGCGGACCTTGTAGTTGATCTTTTCGTTGCGCGTGTCGGCTTCGGCCCGGACTCCGGCCTTGGTGAGCGCGGCGACCACCTCGTGCACGTAATCGTCGGCGTCCGAGACGATGGAGGCGACGACCACTTGGCGCGGGGCCAGCCAGAAGGGCAGTTTGCCGGAGGAATTTTCGATCAGGATGCCGATGAAGCGCTCGAAGCTACCCAGGCAGGCGCGGTGGAGCATGTAGGGGCGGTGCTTATTGCCGTCTTCACCCACATAGGTGGCACCCAGGCGTTCGGGCAGGTTGGGGTCGACCTGGAAGGTGCCGCATTGCCAGATCCGGCCGATGGCGTCGGTCAGGTAGAAGTCGAGCTTCGGGCCGTAGAAGGCGCCGTCGCCTTCCTCCAGTCGGTAGGGGGCGCCGACGGATTTGATGGCTGCTTCCAGCGCGCCTTCCACGTGGTCCCAGGCCTCGTCCGAGCCGACGCGCTTTTCGGGGCGGGTAGCGAAAGCGATCTCGAACTTGTCGAAGCCCAAGTCTTTGTAGACCGAGCCCAGGAAGGTGATGAACTTGGCGCATTCCGCTTCGATCTGGTCTTCGGTGCAGAAGATGTGGGCATCATCCTGGGTGAAGCCGCGGACGCGCATGATGCCGTGGAGCGCGCCCGAGGGTTCGTAGCGCGAGCAAGAGCCGAATTCGGCCATGCGGAGCGGCAGGTCTCGGTAGGACTTGAGGCCCGCATTGTAGACCTGAACGTGGCACGGGCAGTTCATGGGTTTGAGGGCGTTGATCGCCTTTTCGCGCGCATGCTCCTCATCAACTTCGACGATGAACATGTGCTCCTGGTATTTGTCCCAGTGGCCCGACGCTTCCCAGAGCTTGCGGTCCACAACCTGCGGGGTGTTGACCTCCACATAGCCGTCGGCCCGCTGCTTGCGGCGCATATAGTCCTGAAGCGTGGTGTAGATGGTCCAGCCATTCGGGTGCCAGAAGACCTGGCCCGGCGCTTCTTCCTGCATATGGAAGAGGTCCATCTCGCGGCCCAGGCGACGGTGGTCGCGGGCCTCGGC
>JBCDCS010000248.1:0-4873 GCA_039181205.1 Pseudomonadota bacterium | reverse complement strand
GGCGCGTCGTCCCCCCAGACTTCCCGGACCCGCTGGTCGCGCCCGCAGCGGTTGCGATAGCGCTTGTAGGCGGTCGCTTTGGTCACGGCGACGCCGACCGACGTGATGCCCAGACGGTCTTGGGATTTGTAGTAGTCCTGGTGGAAATCATCGACCGGATAGAACGTGCTCGCCGGGATCACCTTGGTCACGATGTCCTGCCCAAGCTCTTGTTCTGCTGCGGCAATTTCTTGGGCGACGATCTGGCGTTCCGCATCATTGGCCGGGAAGATCGCGGACGTGTATTCCAGCCCTCGGTCGCAGAATTGCCCACCCGCATCTAGCGGGTCGATGGAGCGGAGGAACAACTCCACAAGCGTCTCATAGGACACGACGTTCGGGTCATAGGGGATCTGGACCGACTCGATATGGTCGCCGGAGCGCAGATAGGCCGGTTCGCCGGTCGTACCGCCCGTGAACCCGCTGACCACGTCCCCGACACCCTCAACGCTTTCGAAATCGGCTTCGACACACCAAAAGCAGCCGCCCGCGAAGGTGGCGATCTTGGTTTCGGCAAAGGCAGGCGCAGCGCTCAACATCAGAGCGCCGAACAGGGCGGTGCGGATCATGCTTCTTCTCCTAAAACACGATGGATTTCGATGGAGACTTGCGCAGTGCTTTTTCGGATCACCAGACCGCTCTCGCGAACGTGAGGTCAGCCCCCGATCCGCTTATTTCGGTTCGCCACCAGCTTCAAACGCAATGCATTCAAGTGAATAAAGCCCTTGGCGTCCCGCTGATCGTAGGCACCCGCGTCTTCTTCGAAGGTCACGTGTGCTTCAGAATAAAGTGAGTGGTCCGACCACCGCGCCACCGTCCGCGCGCTGCCCTTGTAGAGTTTCACCCGCACAGTGCCCGACACATGTTCCTGACTTTTGTCGATCAAGGCCTGGAGCATTTCGCGTTCGGGCGAGAACCAGAAGCCGTTATAGATCAGCTCCGCATAGCGCGGCATGATCGAATCCTTGAGGTGCCCGGAGCCGCTGTCCAAGGTGATCTGCTCGATCCCGCGATGGGCTTCCAACAGGATCGTTCCGCCCGGTGTCTCGTAGATGCCGCGGGACTTCATGCCGACGAAGCGGTTTTCCACCAGGTCCAGAATGCCGACCCCGTGCTTTCCGCCCAGCGCATTGAGCCGGGTCAGGATCGCCGCGGGCGACATGGCCTCGCCGTCGATGGCCACCGCGTCCCCCCGCTCGAAGGTGATCTCCACCATTTCGGGCGTGTCGGGGGCGTCTTCGGGCCGGGTGATCCGCTGCAGAACGTAGTCCGGCGCTTCCTCGGCCGGGTCTTCGAGAACCTTGCCTTCGGATGAGGTGTGCAGAAGGTTTGCATCCACGCTGAACGGCGCCTCGCCCCGCTTGTCCTTGGCGATGGGGATCTGGTGCTTCTCGGCGAAATCGATCAACTTCGTTCGGCTGGTCAGATCCCATAGCCGCCAAGGCGCGATGACCTTGATGTCCGGGTTCAACGCATAGGCGGCCAGTTCGAACCGCACTTGGTCGTTGCCCTTGCCGGTGGCGCCATGGGCCACGGCGTCCGCGCCTTCATCGGCGGCAATTTCGACCAAACGCTTGGAAATCAAGGGTCGCGCGATGGAGGTACCGAGCAGGTATAGGCCTTCGTAGAGAGCATTCGCGCGGAACATGGGAAACACGAAATCCCGTACGAATTCCTCGCGCAGGTCCTCGATATGAATCGAAGTCGCGCCCATCATCTCGGCCTTCTTGCGGGCGGGCTCCAATTCCTCGCCCTGGCCCAGATCGGCGGTGAAGGTCACCACTTCGCAGCCATATTCCGCCTGTAGCCATTTCAGGATGATCGAGGTGTCCAGCCCGCCGGAATAGGCGAGCACCACTTTCTTGGGCGCGTCCATGAGGCCTCCGATGTTTGCCACCGGGTAGGCCCCTTCGCCCCTATCCGCAAGCCGAACGGAGCGCGGGCTTTGCGTGATGACCGGCAGGTGGCGCGCGCGATCTGGAAATACCCAGCGTCAAGACGGCGTTGCGGGCGCCGCCGGTCCGTCCGTTGACCTTGGGCGGGCCGCACCATAGGCCAGAGGCGGACTTCCCCGGAGGATGACACATGCTGGGCTGGAAGCTGTTCCTGCGCGCGCTCAACTTGATCCTGGACAATCTTCCCGCCGCCTTGCGGATCAGCGCCGTGCCGTATGGCTTGGTCGCGGCGATCTCGATCTGGATCGCCCTGGAATGGCCGGATGTCGTGGGCGTCGGCCTGCAGCTCGATCCGAACAATCCGCTGGCGGCCGATCTCGCGGGCGCGTTCGTGTTGTCGGCTTTGGCCACCATTGCGGCGTCGATCTGGATCGCGGTCGGCTGGCACCGCTACGTGCTGCTGGCGGAAGGGGGCGATCGCTGGGTTGCGCCGTTCAAGGGCGATTTGATCCTCGGCTATCTTGGCCGATCGCTGCTGGTGGGCTTGGCCGTTGGCGTCCTGGTGCTTGCGGCGGCCACGATAGCGTCCATCCTGCTCCTGCCGCTCTTTGGTACGGCGGCCAATCCTTTGATCCAGGCGCTGTCGCTGTTTGTCGCCATGGTCCTGTTTTATCGCCTTGGCATCGTTCTTCCGGCCGGGGCGGTCGGCCGGTCCATGACCTTCGGAGAGGCCATGCGTCTGACGGAAGGCCATTCCGGGACGGCGGCGATCTTGGCGCTGGTCACGGTGGCGTTTTCCTTCCTTCTCCAAGCGCCCACCTGGTTGGATGGACCCGCCGGCGCGATCACGGTCGTCTATGAGATCGTCGTTGGCTGGATCGGCCTGATGCTGGGCGTCGGGACGTTGACGGCGCTCTATGGCGTTGTCGTGGAGGGGCGCCCCGTTGAGTGACCTCGTCACCCGGGCCGAGACGGCCGAGGCGGCGATGCGGGATGTCTTCCCGGCCACGCCGTGCCAGCGCAACGCCTATCTGTCGGATCGGTTCGGGGCCGATGTCTGGCTGAAGCGGGAAGACCTGACACCGGTCCGATCCTACAAATTGCGCGGGGCGTTCAATGCCATGCGCAAGATGGATGGCGGTCGGGTCGCCTGCGCCTCGGCCGGGAATCACGCCCAGGGCGTTGCCTGGATGTGCAATCATCTGGGCGTGGATGGCGTCATCTTCATGCCGGTCACGACGCCTGGCCAGAAGATCGACAAGACACGGTTGTTCGGCGGCAACCGGGTCGAAATCCAGCTGACCGGTGATTTCTTCGATGACACGCTGGCCACGGCGAAAGCGTTTTGCGCTGAGACCGGCGCGCAGTTCCTGTCGCCGTTCGACGACGACGATGTGATCGAAGGGCAGTCTGCCGTGGCGGTGGAGTTGATGCGACAGATGCCGGAGGCGCCGGATCTGATCGTTGTGCCGGTCGGCGGCGGTGGCCTGTCGGCGGGCATGCTGGCTTATCTGCGGGCGGCGAAGACGGATGTCGAGATGCGGTATGTGGAGCCGCTCGGCGGGGCCAGCCTGGCGGCTGCCTTGGCTGCGGGGACGCCGGTGACGCTGGACGCGTTGGACAATTTCGTGGATGGCGCGGCCGTTGCCCGGATCGGGGATCGGCCGTTTGCGATCCTGCGGAATATTCCGCCTCAACATGTACTGCGTGTACCCGAGAACCGTGTCTGCATCACCATGCAGGAGCTTTTGAATACCGAAGGCATCGTGCTGGAACCGGCCGGGGCCTTGTCGGTCGATGCCCTTCGCGACTTGGGCCCGGAGATCGAGGGGCGGCGGGTGCTTTGCGTGACCACGGGCGGCAATTTCGACTTCGAGCGTCTGCCCGACGTGAAGGAGCGGGGGATGCGATATGCGGGGACGAAGAAGTACTATGTCCTGCGGATGCCGCAGCGCCCGGGTGCCTTGCGGGAATTTCTGGATGCGCTGGGCCCCCAGGACGACATTGCCCGGTTCGAATACCTGAAGAAATCGGCGCGGAATTTCGGCACGGTTCTCATCGGGATCGAGTCACCCCAGCCCGAGGCTTTCGATCGCCTGGAAGGTCGCATGGATGCGTTGGGTTTCGCCTGGCAGGATTTGACGTCCAATCCGATGCTGAGCGAGCTTGTGATCTGAGGTCGGCAGTTCCGTAGGAGACAATTTGATGCGCCAGGCTGCTCGACTTTCGATCCGCTAGACCTTTTCTGCCACCACCCGACGGGTCGCTTCAAAGGTCTGGGACAGAACGTTGAGATCGACGTCCGGTCCATCCGCGGCCCTTGCCAGGCCGCGCAACCCCAAGTTCAGTGCGCCGCTGCGGAGGAAATGCAGTGCCTTTCCGCGGTCGTCCGCAGAGAGCGCGCCATCTGACAGGTTGGCCAGCATTTCTGCCGCTTCGGCCAGATAGACGTCCAAAATCATGGCCAGGTCTTCGGGCCCGATTTCGGCGCGCAGTTCATCCATTCGGGTCGCATCGATCATGGTCGTTCTTTGCAGTGAGAACCTGAACGGGGCGTTAAGGGCTCGGCGGCAGTTCGATCAAATTGACGGATTCATATGGCCTTAACTCGGATGGACCCAGAGTGCGCCGGATTGAGAGAAGCAGACCGCGTGACGATCCTGACAGAGCTTGCCCCCTCCTCTTTGTCCCTTTCGAATAGGGATCGTTTGCGTGTGCTTGTCGTCGATGACAGCGATGCCCAGCGGCGGCTCATGTCCGTGATCTTGGAACGTCTGGACGTGGACGTTGTCAGCGTTGCGTCGGCCGAAGATGCGCTTGGCCTCTGCGCCTCCCCGGCTGGTCAGGATATCCGCATGATCCTGAGCGACTGGCAGATGCCAGGGATGGATGGGCCCGCGTTCTGCAAGGCATTTCGCGCTCTTGATCGGGAAAACTAT
>JBCDCS010000247.1:0-4895 GCA_039181205.1 Pseudomonadota bacterium | reverse complement strand
CGTGATCGCCGAGACGACCGACCGCGTGACGGTGATGTATGCGGGTCAGATCGTCGAATCCGGCCCCACCGCCAAAGTGCTGGGCCACCCCGAGCACCCCTATTCCAAGAGCCTGATCGCCGCCGTCCCGCGACCCGACCGAAAGCTCGAACGCTTCCCGCAGATCAGCTATGGCGGCCGCGAGACCCAGTTCAAAATCGAAGATCTGGCCCGGGACTGGCCCGCGCAGCCCAAGACGGAAGGCGCGCTGATCCAGGTGAACGGGATCACCAAGCGGTTTCTCGACAAGCCCAGCCTGATCCCGTCGCGGCGTCAGTATTTCACCGCCGTGGATGACGTCAGCTTCGACATCCAGCCCGGCGAGGTCTTCGGTCTGGTCGGTGAAAGCGGGTCGGGCAAATCCACCATCGCCCGGATGATCGCGGGCCTCCACAGTCTGGATGGCGGCGATATCCTGTTCGAAGGCGCGCCGATCTCCACCTCCATCGAAACGTTCCGTCGTCAAATCCAGATGATCTTCCAGGACCCGTTCTCGTCGCTCAATCCGCGCCACAGGGTCGATCGCATCGTGGCGGAGCCTGCGCTGCATCTGGGTGTGATCCCCCGCGACAAGGTCAAGGCACGGGTGGCCGAGTTGCTGGACCGGGTCGGTTTGGGCGCGGAGGCGGGCTTGAAATATCCGCACGAATTCTCCGGCGGTCAGCGGCAGCGCATCTCCATCGCCCGCGCGTTGGCGACCCAGCCGCGTTTCTTGATCTGCGACGAGCCGACCAGCGCGCTGGACGTGTCGATCCAGGCGCAGATCCTGAACATCCTGAAGGATCTGCAGGAGCATCTGGGCCTGACCATGCTCTTCATCAGCCACGATCTGCCGGTCGTGCGGCAGATGTGCGACCGGGTGGGCGTGCTGAAGAACGGCCGGCTTCTGGAAGTGCAGCCCACGGACCGCCTGTTCTCAGCGCCGACGCATCCCTACACGCAGGACTTGCTGCGGTTGATGCCGAAGACGGATCTGCTGTCGGATGAGGGCCTTGAACAGCCGGCGTGATGTTGGGCGACGATCCTGAGGCGCGGATCGGCTAGGCGTCCGCCTGCACGATCCAGGGTTCGTCGAAGTGATGCTCTTCCAGATTTGACCCTGGCCCCACCCGATCCACGACGGCGAACAGTCCCGGCGCATGCAGTGGCGCGAGCACCCCGTGCCAAGTGCCGCGATTGAACTGCACGCCCTGATGCGGGGCCGTCAGGAAGGCCAGGGGCTCGGCCTCCGGTCCCTCTGACACGATGACCAGGAACGGCGCGCCGGTCAGCGGCAGGAATGCCTGGCTGCCCTCCGGGTGGCGTTCGATCAGATCCAGTTGGTAGGGCATGGTTCGGGCTTGGGCGTTGAAGACCGAGATCGACACCTCTCCGTCCCGGACATCCGGGCGGCACTGGTCATGCCACCGTCGGCACATGCCGGCATTGATGACCCGTTCCTCGCCCCGTCCGGCCTCGATCAGTGATCCGAAGGGCGCGAAGAGAGACGTGTCCATCGCCCGCGCGTGAATCACCATTCCATCGCCTCCAACCGCAGCCGCGCGATGCGTTCCACCTGGCGGCAGGCTTCGGCGAATTCCGTGTCCCGGTGACTGGCGATGCGGCGACGGAAGGCCTTCAGGATTCCGTCCTTGTCGTGGTCCCGCACGGCGATGATGAACGGAAATCCGTGCAGGTCGACATACTTGGTGTTCAATTCCTGAAATGTCGCGCGTTCTTCATCGGTCAGCAGATCCAGCCCAGCGCTTGCCTGTTCCGACGTGCTGTCCGCCGTGAGCCGCCCCGCGGCCGCCAGCTTTCCCGCCAGATCGGGATGGGATGTCAGAACGCCCAGCCGCTCCGCCTCGGATGCCGCGCGGAACACCCGGCAGAGCACGGCATGGATGCCCGCCGGATGGTGGTGTGCGGGCCCGAGTTCCATCTCCCACGCTCGCTCCGCCACCCAGGGCGAATGTTCGAACACGCCGCCGAATTGCGTCACGAACGCGTCCCGCGTCATCTCATGGGCCATGTCGCCCTCGGGCACGGGTACGTCCGATGCTTCGGGGACCGCGTCGCGGATGAGATCGGCTGGCTGGTCCACATGGGCCGCGCCCGACGGGTTCACCCGCTCCCAATGGGCGGCGATCTCGGCCCGGGTCGCAATCCAGACGCCTTCATGTTTGTGCACATGGTCCAGGAACCGTTTGAGGGCCTGGGCCCGGCCGGGGCGCCCGGCCAGACGGCAATGCAGGCCGACGCTCATCATCCGCCCGCCTTCGGCGTAGAGGCAGTCGAAGGTATCCCGCAGATATGTCTCCCAGGATGCGCCGTCTGGGTGTCCGGCCTGGATGGCAAACCGCATGTCGTTGGCATCGAGCGTGTAGGGCAGGATCAATTGCTCCCGATCGCCAAGCCGCACGCGGTAGGGAAAATCGTCGGCATAGCTGTCCGAGATATAGGCCAGATCGCCTTCCTCGGCCGCCAGTCGAACGGTGTTCATGGAACACCGGCCGGTATACCAGCCCAGTGGCCGCGCGCCGGTCACGCTTTCATGCAAGGCGAGGGCCGCGCGAATGGCGGCGCGTTCCTCGGCCTCGGGCATGTCCTTGTGTTCGATCCATTTCAGCCCGTGGGACGCGATTTCCCACCCCGCGCCCTTCATGGCTTCAACCTGCAGCGGCGACCGTTCCAAGGCCGTCGCCACGCCATAAACCGTGATCGGGAGATCCCGAAGCATCCGATGCAGCCGCCAGAACCCGGCCCGCGCGCCGTATTCGTAGATCGATTCCATGTTCCAATGGCGCTGCCCGGGCCAGGGCTGGGCACCCGTGATGTCGGACAGAAAGGCCTCCGACGTCGGATCGCCGTGGAGGATGTTGTTTTCGCCGCCTTCCTCGTAATTCAGCACGAGCGACAGGGCGATCCGCGCACCGCCGGGCCAGTGGGCGTCGGGCGGGACGGGGCCGTGGCCAAGCATATCGCGGGGGTAGCGGTCGGGCATGTCGGATCCCTCGTTCAGGCGCGCAGGCGCCGCTCCACCAGTTCGACCCAGTAGGAGCAGCCGATGGGGATGATCTCGTCGTTGAAGTCGTATTCCGGGTGGTGCAATCCGGCGCTGGGCCCGTTGCCGATCTGGATATAGGCGCCCGGGCAAGCCTCTAGCATGTAAGCGAAATCCTCGCCGCCGGTGGTTCGCGGCGCGTCGGTGTTCACGTCGCCCGCCACGGCGCGGGCGGCATCGGCGGCATGGGCCGTCTCGGCCTCGTGGTTGGCCATGACCGGGTAGGGTTCTTCTTCGAAGCTGAGACTTGCGCGCGCGCCATAGGCGGCGGCCGTGCTGTCGATCAGGCGCTGCATGGCGGTGATGGCGGTTTCGCGGGCGGTCTTGTCGAAGGAACGGATGGTGCCGCGCAAGGTGGCGGTGTCGGGGATGACGTTGAAGGCTTCGGTATCGGTATGGAAGGCCGTGACCGAGATTACGAGCGGCTGCTGCGGATCGGTGTTGCGGCTGACGGCGGATTGCAGGGCCATGACGATGGCGCTGGCGGTGAGGGTGGTGTCCACCGTGTTGTGCGGCCGGGCCGCGTGGCCGCCCCGGCCCTGGACGTCGATCCGGAAGCTGTCGACGGCGGCGTAGAAGGGGCCGGGTCGGATGGCGAACTGGCCCGCGGGGAGGTGCGGGGCGTTGTGCATCCCGTAGACTTCCGAGACGTTGAACCGGCTGAGTGCGCCGTCCTGGACCATGGCCTCGGCGCCGGCGCCGCCTTCTTCGGCGGGTTGGAAGATGACCGCGACGGTTCCGGTGAAGTTACGGGTTTCGCTGAGATATTTTGCGGCGCCCAGCAGCATCGCGGTGTGGCCGTCATGCCCGCAGGCATGCATCTTGCCGGGGCTGGTCGAGGCGTGGTCGGCACCGGTCGCTTCCAGGATGGGCAGGGCGTCCATGTCCGCGCGCAGGCCGATGGTGCGGCCGGGCGCCTTGCTGTGGATCAGGCCGACGACGCCGGTTCGGCCAATGCCTTCGTGGATTTCGTCGCAGCCGAAGGCTCGGAGTTTTTCGGCCACGAGACCGGCGGTGCGGGGGACATCGTAGAGCAATTCGGGGTGGGCGTGGATGTCTCGGCGCCAGGCGGTGATTTCGGGGTGGAGCTCGGCGAGGCGGTTGCGAATGGGCATGTCGATCTCCGAAGCGGGCATGTGCAGGCATCATGGGGGAACGGGCCCTGGGCGCAAGGCGGAGGGGGGCGCCCGCCGTACACCCCCTGTACACCCCCCGTACATACGTGCGTTCGCACGGATTTGGTGACGTTTCGTTAATGGTTGGGGGGCTGCCCCCGCGACTCCCGCGCTGCCCCGAGGTACTTGAGCCGAGAAGAAGCGGCGAGACGTTAAAGCTAATGATCCCCCCTTCCTCTGGCCAGAAATACCTCGGGGAGCGCGAGGGGCTGGCCCCTCGCTCCGCTCCGGTTTTCGATGTCGGTGGCGGCTTAAAGTGGGGCCTATCGGACCTCCATGGCGATCAGGGAGGCGTTGCCGCCGGCTGCCGTGGTATCGGTTGATGTCACCACCTCTTCCACGAAACGTTGCAGGTAGAGCGGGCCGCCCGCTTTGGGGCCGGTGCCGGACAGGCCGCGGCCGCCAAAGGGTTGGCTGCCGACGATGGCACCGATCTGGTTGCGGTTGACGTAGAGATTGCCCGCCGGGGCGCGGGCGGTGACGGCGGCGATGGTGGCGTCGATGCGGGAATGGAGGCCGAATGTGAGGCCGAAGCCGGTGGCTTCGATCTCGTCCAGGACCTTGTCCAAGTCGGCGGCCGCGTAGCGTTTGACGTGGAGGATGGGGCCGAAGACTTCTTTGGTCAGCGGCTCGTCCCG
>JBCDCS010000246.1:0-4901 GCA_039181205.1 Pseudomonadota bacterium | reverse complement strand
GCCAATGCCCTATCGTCCAGGGCATAATCGAAATGCTCCCGCGGATAGGCCGCCAATTGCGGCACCATCGCCCGCCAATCCCCCTTGGCCACCACATCGACCAGCCACCGAACGGCGGGCCCCACACTCTCCGCATAAGTTCCCGCGTCAGGCGTAGGCGCCTCCACCACCAACGGCCGCTCCACCGACCACGGCGTGACACCCAGTTCCGGCGGGAACGGCGCATCCGGCAGGCCCACCAACTCGGCCGTCACCCCCATCTCCGCCATGACGGCCCGCCCGATCGCCGCCACATCGGGCGCATCCGCGTCGGCCACATTGACGATCTCCGGCGACTGCCCAGACGCCGCCGCCAGCACAGCCTCGGCGATTGCGGCCACAGACGTCGTGTGAAACCGGCTCCGCCCGGCATAGGCCAGCGGAATGCGCTCCCGTCCATCGAGCAGCCGCTTCACGAACCACCATTCCCGCGCATGCTTGCTCCAGGGCCCATGGATCGCACAAGGTCGCAGCACTGTCGCCTTCCCTGGTGCCCCGGCCAGCAACCGCTGCTCCATCTCCACCTTCCGCGTCGAATAGGTCTCCGACCCTGGCGTCACCGTCGGATGCCCAACGGGGATCGGCACCGGAAAGCGCGGAAACCCCGTCACCCGCGCCTCATCCAGGGTCCGCCCCTCTCCGTCCACATAGACGCTGGCGCTCGACACGGCCACGAACCGCCCAACCCGGTCCCGCACACCCATCAACCGATCCGCATCCGCCCCATCGAACGCGATGCAATCCACGACCAGGTCGGCCCCCTCCCCCAGCGCCGCCTCGACACCGTCCCGCTCCATCGCCACGTGCCGCCAAGGCCCCGCCACCGGCGGCGCCCCCCGCGCACCCAGCCGCACCGACCAGCCCTCGTCCGCCAGCCGGGCCGCCACGGCCAACCCGATCTGCCCCGTCCCGCCGATGATGAACGCCTCCGCCATGGCGTCACCCTGCCACCTCGGCCGCCGACCGCAACCCCTTCCCCAACCGTGCAAATCTCCCCATATTCCCTGGGCCACAGTCGGAGCCGCCCATGATCCGTCCCCTCGCCCGCCTCCTCCGCTGGACGCTCCTGGCCGTCACGCTGCTCTTCCTCTTGCCCTCGGCCGCCTCCGCCATCTGGTGGTCCCAGCAGGATCGCCCCGCCTCCTGGCGCGCGGCCGATTGGGGTCCCTCGAGCGTCCTTCCCCCGGCGACCGACATCCCGGACCCAACGATCCACATCATGGCCGCCCGCACCGGCGGCGCCAAAGGCGCGGTCTCCGTCCATTCCTGGATCGTCCTGAAACGCGCCGGCGACACCCGCTGGACCCGGCACGAAGTCGTCGGCTGGGGCACGCCTGTCCGCCAAAACGCCTACGCCGCCGACGCCAACTGGTACTCCAACGCCCCCGAAATCGTCGGCACCATCACCGGCGCGCAAGCCGCCGCCACGATCCCCCGGATCGAAGCCGCCATCGCCACCTATCCCTGGGCCAACGGCTACACCATCTTTCCCGGCCCAAACTCCAACACCTTCGTGGCCCATATCCTGCGCCAGATCCCGGATCTCGACCTCACCCTGCCGCCCCACGCCGTCGGCCGCGACTGGCTCGGGCCCGGCCTCCAAACCGCCCGCTCCGCCTCGGGCGACCTGCACCTTTCGGCGAACGGCCTTGCCGGTCTGTCCCTCGGCCCCCGCATCGGGCTGGAACTCCACCTCCTGGGCCAGACCTTCGGCCTCGACCTGGCCCGACCCGCGCTCAAGCTGCCCGCCATCGGCCGCCTCGGCCTGCCCGCAACCTGAATCCCGTTGCGCCCCCCCGCGGCACCCATTACCCCTGATCCCGACGACGCCCCCAGATGGGGGCCGGACCGGCGGCTGCGCGGACGCCGACCCATTTCGGGGGCTTGAGGCGCAGCATCGTCAACGGCCCCCACGCGGGGGCGGCCCAAATGCGAGAGGCCGCCCATGCGCACGCTTCCCCTCCTTCTCTCGGCCAGCCCTGCGGCCGCCCATCCCGGCCATATCGCCGACCTGTCGGGGCACGACCCTTGGGTCCTGAGCGCGGGCCTTGGCGCCATCGCAGGCGCCGCCATCCTGGGCTGGCTGACAGGCGGCAAACGGGCCGAAGAAGAGCCGACCGAGGACACCGCGCCCGAAGACCCCGCCGGGCAGCCCACATGACCAAGACCGGCGTCATGATCTGCGGCCATGGCAGCCGCGCCCAATCCGCCGTGGACGAGTTCGCCACCCTGGCCGACAAGCTCCCCCCGCTGCTGCCACCCGATTGGCCCGTCGAATACGGCTATCTGGAATTCGCCAACCCGGTAATCCGCGACGGCCTGGACAAGCTCCGCGCCCAGGGCTGCACCCGCATCCTCGCCGTCCCCGGCATGCTCTTCGCCGCCATGCACGCCAAGAACGACATCCCCACTGTGCTCAACACCTACGCCGCCAAACACGGGATCGAGGTCAGCTATGGCCGCGAACTGGGCGTCGACCCGAAGATGATCGCCGCCGCCGCCGCCCGCATCACCGAGGCGCTGGCCGCCGCCCCCGGCGACGTGCCCCTCCACGACACCTGCCTCGTGGTCATCGGCCGGGGCGCGTCCGACCCCGACGCCAACGGCAACGTCGCCAAGATCGCCCGCATGCTGCACGAAGGCCTCGGCACCGGCTGGATGGAGATCGGTTACTCCGGCGTCACCTTCCCGCTGGTCGAACCCTGCCTGACCCACGCCGCCAAACTGGGCTACCGCCGCATCGTCGTCTTCCCATACTTCCTCTTCTCCGGCATCCTCATCGATCGGATCTACGGCTTCACCGACCAAGTCGCCGCCGCCCACCCGGACATCCAATTCGTCAAGGCGCCCTATCTCGGCGACCACCCGCACGTCCTGGAAACCTTCGCCGAACGCATCCGCGAACAGGACGGCGCCAACCCGCCCCCCAATTGCGGCATCTGCGGATATCGCAGCCAGGTGCTGGCCCTCGAAAACGGCCGCCATCTGCATATCACGCCCGATCAACGCGCCCATCCGGCCTTCGGTGCCGTCCCGCCACCCACCTGCGTGCTCTGCAAATACCGCACCAAGGTCCTGGGCTTCGAATCCGAAGTCGGCGCGATCCAGGAAAGCCACCACCACCATGTCGAGGGCCAAGGCGCCGCCGCCCCCGGCTCCAACGTGGCCGATTGCACCCATTGCGACACGTTCTGCACCGGTCTGTGCCGTCTGGAACTGCCGGGCCACCATCATGGCCACGGTCACCATCATGATCACCACCACCATCATCACGGCGACGGGCATCACCGCCATGGCGACCACCACCATCATCACGATCACCACCACCCGACCTACCCGCACGCCAAACACCCCCACGGCCCGGAATCGGCCCGCAAGACGGCGAAGACTTAGGTGAGGCGGTCGGGTGAAACAGTCAGTGTCTTGTGGGCACGGAATCAAGGGCCCTTTGGCCCGCCGGGCCAGCGCCGGTCCGGCGTCGCGCTGCCAAGCGCGCCAGAAGGCGCGACGGATCGGCGCTTTGGTCAGCCTTCCGCGCCGAACCAATGTTCGACGGATTCGGCTTCCATAAAGTGCCTCGCAACAACGTTGCAGCGCCGCTCCCCGGCCCGACGCTGGCCCGGCTCTCGCGTCGATCCAAGACCTGCGCGCCAGGCCCCCACATGAGACCCTACGAGCGCGACCCGCAGGCTATCTACGCCGCCAGCTTCGCCACCGTCCGGGCCGAGGCCAATCTCGCCCGCTTCCCGCCCGACATCGCAGAGCTCGCCATCCGCATCATCCACGCCTGCGGTATGGTCGAAGTGGCCGACCGCCTCGCCTTCTCCACGGACCTGGCCGAGGAAGGACGCACAGCCCTCACGCAGGGCGCCCCCATCTACACCGATTGCGAAATGGTGGCGTCGGGCCTGACCCGCCGGCTCTTCCCATCCGCTCCCGACATCCGCTGCACCCTGAACGATCCGCGCACCGCCGACCTGGCCCAAGACCTCGGGACCACCCGGTCCGCCGCCGCCGTCGATCTGTGGAAGACCGGCGGCGCAATAATCGCCATCGGCAACGCCCCCACCGCGCTCTTCCACCTTCTCGAACGCCTCGACGACGGCGCCCCGACACCCGCCGCCATCCTCGCCTTCCCCGTTGGCTTCGTCGGCGCCGCCGAAAGCAAGGCCGAACTGGCCGCCAACCCGCGCAGCACCCCGTTCCTGACCCTGCGCGGCCGTCGCGGCGGCTCGGCCATGGCATCGGCGGCCGTCAACGCCCTCGCCCTGCTTGCCGCCGGTGGCGTGCAATGACCGCGGCCCGCTTCACACGCCGCCGGTCTCCAAGGACCCCGCTCCCCGCCATGGCGTCATCCGGGGCAAGCTCTTCCGCGCAACGTGCCGCGGGGCAACGCGGATCACACCCGACGGATCCGCTCCACGCGCCGCGCCCCCAACCTCCGCATGCCCTCCCCCAGGGCCCTCGGGTCCCACGCAACCGCCCGACCCGCCGCATGTCGTCTCCGACGACCGCAGTCGGCGCCCCACGCGACCTGCCTTCAGACACCCCGGGCGCCGCCGTCGTGGCGTCCAGCTTGGTCCCCTTCGCGCCCGACTCTGGCATCTGCTGCAGCCGGCCTCGCCCCCTCCGCCGCGCGTTGGACCCGACGGGCGACGCCCCCGACAGCCTACCTCCGGACACCCCGCGCGCCGCCCTAGCGGCGTTCAGCTTGGTCCCAGTCGCGCCCGACTCCGGCATCTGCTGCAGCCAGCTTCGCCCCCTCCGCTGCGCATTGAACCCGACGGGCGACACCCCCGACAGCCTACCTCCGGACGCCCCGCGCACCGCCCTCGCAGCGCCCACCGTGGGTCCCCTGGCGT
>JBCDCS010000245.1:0-4920 GCA_039181205.1 Pseudomonadota bacterium | reverse complement strand
CGCCACCGCGCAGGACGCCACGGCTGCCGGGATCACGGCGATCCACCAGGAAACCGTGTTGTTCGATGAGCTTTCGGTGGCCGAGAACATCTTCATCGGCCATGCCCCGCGCGGGCGTTTCGGGCTGATCGATTGGCCGGTTCTGCGCCGGCGCGCCCGGGAGATTCTGGACCGGATCGATGCGCCGCTGGACCCTGACATGGCCCTTAAGGAACTTGGGATCGCGTCTAAGCATCTGGTCGCCATCGCCCGCGCGCTGTCGGTCGATGCCCGCGTGGTGATCATGGACGAGCCCACCGCCGCGCTCAGCCAGAAGGAGATCGAGGAGCTTTACGACCTGGTCGAACGGCTGAAGGCCGAGGGACGCGCAATCCTGTTCATCAGCCACAAGTTTGAAGAGATTTTTCGCATCGCTGACCGCTACACGGTGTTTCGGGATGGGGCCCATGTGGGTGCCGGGCGCATCGCCGACGTGACCGAGGACGAGCTGGTGCAAATGATGGTGGGCCGGTCGGTCGATCAGATCTTCCCGAAATCGGATCACGAGATCGGCGCCACGGTACTGAGCGTCAAAGACTATGCCCACCCGACCGAATTCGACGGTATCGATTTCTCGCTGAAGCGGGGGGAGATCCTGGGATTCTATGGTCTGGTCGGCGCGGGGCGGTCGGAATTAATGCAGGCGATTTTCGGCATCACGCGCCCATCGGCCGGTACGGTGGAGATCGACGGACAGCCGGTGACGATCCGCACGCCCAGCGACGCCATCGGCGCGGGCATCGTCTATGTGCCCGAAGATCGCGGGACACAGGGTGCGGTCATCGGATTGCCGATCTTCCAGAACGTCACGCTGCCGTCCCTCGGGCGCACGTCGAAATCGGGGTTCCTGCGTTTGGCCGAGGAATTCGCGCTGGCCCGGGACTTTACCGAGCGGCTGGACCTGCGGGCGGCGTCGCTGGACCAGGATGTGGGCAACCTGTCGGGCGGTAACCAGCAGAAGGTGGTGATTGCCAAATGGCTTGCCACGACGCCGCGGGTCATCATCTTGGATGAGCCCACGAAGGGGATCGATATCGGGTCCAAGGCGGCGGTCCATGCCTTCATGGCCGAGCTTGCGGCACAGGGGCTCGCCATCATCATGGTTAGTTCG
This sequence comes from Pseudomonadota bacterium, assembly GCA_039181205.1. Taxonomy (GTDB): domain Bacteria; phylum Pseudomonadota; class Alphaproteobacteria; order Rhodobacterales; family Rhodobacteraceae; genus Jannaschia. The sequence continues at coordinate 3,770 of JBCDCS010000245.1, read as the reverse complement.
GAGATCCCGGAAATCCTGGGCATGTCGGACCGGGTGATCGTGATGCGGGAAGGCCTGATCGCCGCGGAATTGGCGGGTGAGGCGTTGAAGCCCGAGACCTTGGTGCGCCATGCCGCCGGGATCGGAGCATGACCGGCTTCCTGAAATCCCGCGAGGCGCTGCTGATTGCGGTGATCCTGGCCCTACTCGCGTTGATCGCATCGCGCTTCCCGGGCTTCATCGCCCCCGACAACCTGGTGCGCGTCTTCAACGATACGTCGCCGCTGGTCATTCTGGCCATCGGGCAGGCGCTGGTGATCCTGACGCGCTGCATCGACCTGTCGGTGGCCGCCAATCTGGCGCTGACGGGCATGGTCTGCGCGATGCTGAACGTCGCCATGCCGGGACTGCCGGTGGCCGCCGTGTTGGTTGTCGCCATGACACTGGGGGCGATTTTGGGTGCCTTCAACGGGCTGCTCGTCTGGAAACTGTCGATCCCACCCATCGTCGTCACGCTGGGCACCATGACGATCTATCGGGGGATCATCTTCCTGATCTCGGACGGGGAATGGGTGAACGCGCACGAGATGAGCGACGCCTTCACCGGCTTTCCGCGCGCTGAGATTCTGGGGTTGCCGACGCTGAGCTGGATCGCCCTGGCGGTGGCGGCGATGTTCTTCGTGATCGTGGCCCGAACGCCTTTGGGCCGCGCGTTCTACGCCGTGGGCGGCAACCCGAACGCGGCCGTCTATACCGGGCTCGATGTCGGGCGCACGCAATTCTTGGCTTTCGTCATTTCGGGCACGTTGGCCGGGCTCGTCGGCTATCTTTGGGTCGCGCGCTATTCGGTGGCCTATGTCGATATCGCCGGGGGGTTCGAACTGGAAGTCGTCGCCGCCTGCGTCATCGGCGGGATCGCGATCGCCGGTGGCGCGGGGACGGTTCTGGGGGCGATCCTGGGCGCGCTGTTCTTGGGGATCGTCAAGAATGCCCTTCCTGTGGTCGGCATCTCGCCCTTCTGGCAATTGGCGATTTCGGGCAGCGCCATCGTGATCGCCGTGGCCTTCAATGCCCGGTCGGCCCGGTCCAAGGGCCGCATCATCCTCAAACGTGCGGAGGCCGCCCCATGACCGACACCGCCCGCCACATCCCCGACCGGCTGGAAAGCCCGGTCAGGCGTGCCTTGAAGAGTTGGGAGACGCTGCTTCTGGCCGTCGCCGTGTCGATTTTCATCGTCAACAGCTTCGCCAGCCCATACTTCCTGAATGCTTGGAACCTGTCGGACGCCACGTTCAACTTCACCGAAAAGGCGATGATCGCCTTCGCCATGGCCATGCTGATCGTGGCGGGCGAAATCGACCTTTCGGTGGCCTCGATCATCGCGCTGGCCTCGACGGCCATGGGCGCGGCGGCGCAGTTCGACGTGAATACCGTGACGCTGGTCGTGATCGGCCTCGGGACCGGTTTGCTCTGCGGGGCGTTCAATGGGCTGCTTGTCACGGGGCTCGGCCTGCCGTCCATCGTGGTCACCATTGGCACGATGAGCCTGTTCCGGGGGATTTCCTACATCGTGTTGGGCGATCAGGCCTATCGCGGCTATCCGCCTGACTTCGCGTTCTTCGGGCAAGGATATGTCTGGTGGGTGATCAGTTTCGAGTTCGTGCTCTTCGCGATCCTGGCCTTGATCTACTATGTCGTGCTGCACCGGACGAATTTCGGCCGCGCGGTCTTTGCCATCGGCAACAACCCGACCGGCGCGCTCTTCTCTGGCATCCGCGTGAGTCGAGTGAAGTTCACGCTCTTCCTGCTGACCGGACTCATGTCGGGCTTGGCGGCGATCTGCCTGACCTCGCGCCTGGGCTCCACCCGCCCCTCGATCGCCTTCGGGTGGGAGCTTGAGATCGTCACCATGGTCGTGCTTGGTGGGGTCAACATCCTGGGCGGGTCGGGGTCGATCCCCGGTGTCGTGATCGCGGCCTTCGTGATGGGGCTTGTGACCTTCGGCCTGGGTCTGTTGAACGTGCCGGGCATCGTGATGTCGATCTTCATCGGACTTCTCCTGATCGGCGTGATCGCGTTGCCGCGGCTCATCTCGATGGCGAGGCGTTGATGGAGAAATACGCGTTCAAGATGCGGCTCAATCCCGGTAGCCGCGACGAATACAAGAAACGGCATGACGAGATCTGGCCCGAACTTCTGACGCTTCTGCGGGACGCCGGCATCTCCGATTATTCGATCCACCTGGACGAGGAAACCGACACGCTTTTCGGCGTGCTCTGGCGCATCGAGGATCATGGAATGGCGTCGCTGCCGGAGACCGAGGTGATGCAGCGCTGGTGGGCGCATATGGCCGACATCATGGAAACCCAGGCCGACAACAAACCCTTGGTCACCGATCTGACGCTCGTCTTTCACATGCCATGAGCCACGTGGCGGTCATCGACATTGGCAAGACCAACGTGAAACTGGTGTTGGTCGACACCGCCACCATGTCCGAGATCGCCGTGATGACACGGCCCAACACGGTGCTGCCCGGACTGCCCTGGCCGCATTTCGATGTGGAGGGGCATTGGGCCTTCCTGCTTGATGGTCTGGCCGCTTTCCATCGCGACCACGGGATTTCTGCGATCACGGCGACGACGCATGGTGCCAGCGGCGTGCTGTTGGACGCGACCGGTGGGCTTGCGGCCCCGGTGCTCGACTATGAATTCGACGGGCCCGACGAGGTGGCCGAGGCCTATGACGCCATCCGACCCCCGTTTGAAGAAACCGGATCGCCCCGGCTGTCGGGCGGGATGAATGTCGGCGCGCAGCTTTTCTGGATGTTCGAAACTGATCCCGGCCTGAAGGACCGGGTGGAGACCTTCCTGACCTATCCGCAATATTGGGGCTTCCAGTTGACCGGTGTGGCCGCCAGCGATGTCTCATCGCTTGGCAGCCATTCGGACTTGTGGGCTCCGGGGGCGAAGACTTTTTCGTCGCTGGTCAAGCGGCTGGGTCTGGACGGCAAGATGGCGCCCGCGCGCCCCGCATCCGACGTGCTGGGCCCGATCCTGCCCGAGATCGCCGAGCGGACCGGTCTGCTGCCCGACACGCCGGTGCATTGCGGCATACATGATTCCAACGCGTCGCTGCTGCCCCATGTCCTGATGCGCGAGGCACCGTTTTCGGTCGTCTCCACCGGGACTTGGGTCATCGCGATGTCGATTGGCGGCGCGGCGGTGACGCTCGATCCCGCGCGGGACACCTTGATCAACGTGAACGCGCTGGGGGAGCCTGTGCCGTCGGCGCGCTTCATGGGCGGGCGGGCGTTCGAGATGATCCTGTCGGGCCAGCCTGCATCGCCCGATCCGGCGGAGATCGCCCGAGTGCTCGATCAGCGGATTATGCTGTTGCCGTCGGTCGTCACCGAATCCGGCCCGTTCCAGGGGCGGACCGGGCGCTGGATCAATGGCGAGCCCCCCATCGGCAGCGGCGAGCGGACGGCGGCCGCAAGCTTCTATCTGGCCCTGATGACCGCCACTGGCCTGGACCTGATCGGCCATCGCGGCCCGGTCGTGGTCGAGGGTCCTTTCGGTGGGAACATGGAGTTTTGCCTGATGCTTGCCGCGGCCACGGGTTGCCCGGTCACATCGGCCAAGAGCGCGACGGGCACCAGCCACGGCGCCGCCCTGCTGACCGATATGACCTTATGTGGACGGATAGATGGGGACGAGACGATCGTTCCCGACCCCCCGGCGGCCATGCAGGATTATGCCAGCGCCTGGAAAGACGCCACGAGCTGACCGCAT
>JBCDCS010000244.1:0-4926 GCA_039181205.1 Pseudomonadota bacterium | reverse complement strand
CGGCCGTACCTCCGACACCAAGACCGCCGCATCGGCGCCCACCGCCCGCATGTCGTCGCGCAGCTTCGGCAACCAGTCGTTCGACCAATTGGCCGCCCGTTTCGATTCCCATAGGATCGTTCCCGCCCCCGCCACGCGCAGCAGGCAATCGGCGCCGCGCATGCCCTTGGGCACCGGCTCGACCGCATCGCCCGGAAACGCCTGCGCCAGCCGATCCTCCAAAAGCACCTCCGCCGCCTCGCCCTGGCGCTGCTGGGATCCCTGCTCAGCCTTGCGCTGAAGGTCTTCGATGGTGCGCTTCATCGTCTCCATCTGCCGGTCCTTCTCGGACAGCTTCAGCGCCGCCGCTTCCTGCGCCGCGCGCAGCTTTTCGGCCGCCAACGCCTGCGCCTCCTGGGCCAGCTTCGCCCGGGCGGCTTCGGTCCGGGTGGCGACAGCCTGTTCGATGGTCAGCGCCATTTCGCGCTTCTGTTCCTCCAGCGACGCTTTCGCCGCCACCGCCTCTGCCTGCGCGGCCTGGGCCGCCGCCAGCTTTTCCTCCCGGATCTTTTCCCGCTCCTGAAGTGCGACCAGTTCCGCGTCCCGCTTGGCCTGCGCCTCCTCGATCTCGGCTAATCGAGCGGCCTGTTCAGCGGCTGCGACCTCCGCGGCCCGGGCTTCGATATCGGCCTTCTGTTTGGCCAAGGCGTCGGCCTGCGCGGCGTCCGCCTCCTTCCGGGCCCGCTCCAACAGCGGTCCGGCCAACGACTCCGTCAACGCGATTTCGGCGCGGCATTTGGGGCACGTGATCTTGGCATCCATCATCCCCAAACCGTGCCCCGGCGCCGGGCGGCCTTCAAGCGGTCAGATGTCTTGCCCGCGCTCCTGCAGCCGCTCCAGCAGCTTTTGCTGTTCGCCTCGGCTGTCGCCGCGCCCGAATTGCCCGGCACCCGAGGAATAAAGCGTCCCGTAGGACAGGGCCGTATTCACCACCTGTCCGACGCCCGAAATCAGTTGATCGTCCCGAAGCGGCGACAGCGGATGGATGAACACCGCCCAAAGGCGACCCTCGGCCACGGCATAGCGGGCATCCAGCGCACTGTCGAAATTGGCCTGCATCATTCGAAGCAGGTCAGCCTCGGTCAGACCTTCCACCGACCGGATCGGTACCATGGCCCGCATCCGGTCCGCGAACGGATCGGTGATCACGACGAGCGGCACGTCCTCCACGGTCAGCCGAAAGGCCGCCCCGGCCCGTTCGGTCGCCGGATCGAGCGCGGTCAGGATCGTCTCCATCCGGTCGAGCGTCATGTTCGATGGCGCGGCAATCGCAGGCCCTGCGTCCTGATCTTGTGCCCGAACTAGACCGGACATGGCGAACAGGGCCACCGCCACGATCGCGACGAGCGCAACCAGATCATGGGCGCTACGACGCCGTTTATGGCGCGGCAGCGGGGGGTGAGAGTCTGTCGTGGCCTGGGGGAATCGGGACATGTGCGGCACCTCGGATCGGCAAGCGTTTCGTCACTCTAGAAACCTTATCACGAACCGGCCACGCACGCTTCGGTGAACAGCGCAAGCTTCAGCTATCCCGCCCCTGGAGCGCAGACCGGACGATCGCCACCGCCTTTGCCACGGCCGTGTCCACGTCCATTTCCGACGTATCCAGCACCGTCGCGTCAGGCGCCGCCACCAGCGGAGCCTCCGCCCGGCCCATATCCCGCGCATCCCTGGCGCGGACGTCTTCCAGCACGCCCTCGGGCGTCACGTCGTGCCCGCCCTCGACCAATTCCGCGAATCTCCGCTCGGCCCGGATCTCGGGCGAGGCCGTCACGTAGAGCTTCACCTCCGCCTCCGGCACGATCACGGTGCAGATGTCCCGCCCGTCCAGGACCGCGCCGCCCGGGCGTCGGGCGAACCGCCGCTGGAAGTCGCTGAGCGCCGTACGGACTTCGGGCAGGACTGCCACCTTCGATGCAGCCTTCGCCACCTCCGGCGTCCGCAATCCGTCGCGCGCCAGGTCTTCCGCCGTCAGCCCCACCGCCGCCGCCAACGCGTCCTCCCCCGCCAGAACGCGAGCGCCGACCGCCCGATAAAGCAGCCCGGTATCGAGATGCGCCAACCCGAACCGCTCCGCGACCGCGCGCGAAATCGTTCCCTTCCCCGCCGCGGCAGGACCGTCGATGGCCACGGTGAAGATCATCGCTGTACCTGCGTCGTCAGTTCCGGATCGGGGCCCGGCGCCTGCCGCTCGCCCTCTGGCAGCGCATACCAATCGCCGCGCCCGGCGCAATAGATGTGCCCAGCCAGGCTCAACCCCGTCGGCGCGTCCAGCGACCCGGCCATGATCGACAGGTTGATCCCCGGCCCGTCCCAGAAAAGCTGGCTCCCGCAGGTTCCGCAAAACCCCCGCCGCGCCGTTTCAGACGATTGGAACCAGGTCACCTCGCCTTCGATGTGGACGTGCTCGCGCTGGGCCGAGGTCGCCGTTACATAGTTCCCGGTGGTTTTCCGGCATTGCTCGCAATGGCACGCCACGACGGGCCTCAGGGGCCCGTCCACTCGGTACCGCACGGCGCCGCACAGACATCCACCCGTCATGGCGCCACCTCTGGCCCCGAACGCCCCTCGGCCCAACATGGCAAGCCGTCCCCGACGCGGTACCAATCCCCCTTGTCGCCATAGAAGATATGCCCATCCATCCCGAGCCCCGTCGGCAGATCGAACGCCCCCGCCATCACATAGGCCGTGCCGTCGAACTCCTCCCAGATCAGGTAGGAGCCGCAGGTGGGGCAAAATCCCCGCCGCGCGCCCTCGGAGGATGCATACCAGCGGAGATCGCCTTCCACCTCCAATGCCGCCCATGGCACGGGCACGGCAGCGGCGTAGTTCCCGGTCTGCCGTCGGCATTGACCGCAGTGACAGGACGTGACCGGTCCCAACTCCTGCGCGGTTCGAAATGTGATCTGCCGGCAAAGGCAGCCTCCGGTTCGCATCATGGCGCGTCCTCCGACCGCCTTCCTAGACGTCCCGCCTCACACGGTCCACTTGACCCGAGCCTCCAGCGCGCGACGATGCCGCCATGCGACGCGTGATGATCATCGGCCAGCCCGGTTCGGGAAAATCCACCCTGGCGCAGGAGGTGGCCGAGATCGCGCATCTGCCCGTCATCCATGCCGATCATCTGCATTGGCAATCCGGCTGGATCGAGCGGTCCCAAGCGGAGAAGATCAAGCTCTTTCTCGAAGCCGCGGAGCGGCCGGCTTGGGTCTTCGAAGGCGGGCATTCGAAGACCTGGTCGCAGCGTCTGGATCGTGCCGACACGCTGATCTGGATCGACCTGCCGGTGGCCCTTCGGTTTTGGCGCGTGGGCAAGCGGATCGTCCGGTGGTACGGGCGGACCCGGCCAGATCTACCCGATGGCTGCCCCGAGCACCTCAACCGCGAATTCCTCTCCTTTATCTGGCGAACCCGGGAAACAGGTCGCGCGCGCTGCGCCGCGCTGATGGCCGAAGCACCCGCCGAGAAGGCCACCAACCACCTGCGATCACCGCGCGAGGTCGCCGGATATCTTTCAGCTCTGCGGCGCGCGGTGGCTGGCGGCAATCTGGGGATCTCTGACCGGTAGAGCCCTCACCAGCCCGCCCTTCCCGCTTCTCCCCTGGACCGGAGCCAAGGCGAAGCCGCCGGGCCGCCCCCCGGCCCGTCGACGGACCGGCTTGCGCCCGGCCTGTCACCGTCTTCATTCAATCCTCGAACGCCGCCCCAAGCCCGGACATCAGCCCGCGAAACACCGGGAAAGACGTCGCGATGGGCGAGGCGTCATCCACCGTAATCCCCTCCTGCGCTGCCATTCCAGCGCAGAGAAAGGCCATGGCGATCCGGTGATCCAGATGCGTCGCCACCGTCGCGCCGCCCGGGACACCACCCGCCCCGCGGCCATCGACCTCCCACCAATCGGGACCGTCGCGCACCTCGACGCCTGCGGCGCGCAAACCGGTCGCCATGGCGTCGATCCGGTCGCATTCCTTGACCCGCAGCTCCGCGACACCGCGCATCACCGTCGTGCCCTCGGCATTGGCCGCAACCACCGACAGGATCGGATATTCGTCGATCATGCTCGCGGCCCGGTCCGGCGGCACGTCGATTCCTTTCATGTCCGGCGAGAACCGGGCGCGAAGGTCGGCCACCGGCTCGCCGCCCTCTTCCCGCGGGTTCTCATAGGTCAGATGGGCGCCCATCTCGCGCAGGGTTTCAAACAGCCCCGCACGCGTGGGGTTCAGCCCGATATTCGGGACCAGCACGTCCGAGCCCGGCACGATCAGCGCCGCGCAAACCGGGAAAGCCGCCGAGGACGGGTCGCGCGGCACGGCGATCTGTTGCGGCGCCAGTTCCGGGCGACCGACCAACGTGATCACCCGGCCTTCATCGGTGTCCTCCACGGTCACATCCGCCCCGAATCCGGCCAGCATCCGCTCGGAATGGTCCCGGGTCGCCTCCTGCTCGATCACCACCGTCTCGCCCGGCGCATTGAGACCCGCCAACAGCACCGCCGATTTGACCTGTGCCGATGGCACGGGCGTCGCATAGCGCACGGGCACCGGATCATCGGTTCCCACCAGCGTCAGTGGCAGCCGCCCGCCCGACCGCCCGTAAGCCTCCGCCCCAAACAGCGCCAAGGGATCGGTCACCCGCGCCATGGGCCGCTTCCGCAGGCTTGCATCCCCGGTGAACGTCGTTGCGAAACCACAGGTCGCTGCCAACCCCATCAAAAGCCGAACGCCCGTCCCAGAATTCCCGCAATCGATCACATCCTGGGGCTCCATCAGCCCGCCCACGCCCACGCCATGGACGACCCAGGCATCACCGTCCTGTTCGACCTGCGCGCCGAAGGCCCGCATGGCTTTGCCGGTATCGAGGACATCCTGACCTTCCAGAAGCCCGGTG
>JBCDCS010000243.1:0-4940 GCA_039181205.1 Pseudomonadota bacterium | reverse complement strand
GAGGCCGTCTTGGCCGATGTGGCGGCGCGCTACCCGATTGAGGGCCCGCTCATCGTGTCGGGCTATTCCTGGGGCGCGCTCATGGCGGCGCGCTTCGCTTGTGAAACGTCGCTTCAACTGGACGCCGTCCTGCTGATCGCGGGTGCCTTCCCGCCGGGCATCCCCTGTGCGGGCCGTCCGGCCCGGGTGAGCCACGTGCATGGGACGACCGACACGGTTCTGGACTTCCCCTATGGTCCCAATGGCGAAACCACGGCGGCGGTCGGACTCTGGCACGACCTGCTGGACTGCGGTGTTGAGGCGCGCCAATACGAATGGTCCGCCGTCCAATGGCTCACCCATACACGCCATGAATGGGAGTGCGGCGGCTCCCTCGTCACAATGGACGTCCACGATGCGAGCCACTTGATCCCCCGCGGCTGGGTGGCGCGGCATCTGTCGGAGATCCTGGCCGAGGCGGACGGTTAACGCTGTCCGCGATCCACTTTGCGCTGGATCAATGTGCCGAAAGTCGGATGGAGTCAGAGCGGGCGGGTAAGGGAGCCTCCGTCATGACCCGACCTCATCCTCTGGGCGATATTCGCGAGCATCTGATGTTGCTGCGCACCATGGCCGCCGAAACGGGCGCCGATATGGAAGCGGCGTTCGATGAGGGCCGGATCGACAATCAGGATTGGGTTGATGCCGTTGGCCGCTGCCGGGACTGCCGCTGGGTCGATGGCTGCCACCGCTGGCTCGACACCCCCTCCGACCACCCGCGGGATGCACCGCCAGAATGCCCGAATGCGAAGATGCTGGAGTCAATCAAGGCGAGCTACTAGACGCCTACCGATTCTTCAGGGCAACAACGTTACTGGCACTGTGGTTGGCATATGTGTCCCAGGTCGGTTCGTAGCCTGCGTCCGCCTGATTCCCCGAGACCGTCCAACCGGGGCGGACTCCGCGGGCAAACATCTCCAGTCGCGGTCCCCAACTGCATCTTTCGATGATGTCGTATTGCTCATCGGGTTCGTGTGCAGCCTACAGAGGCCGATGATCAGTTCAGCCTTCAGGAAATAACGTTAATGTCACGATTCATGGTCCTCGCGAAAGATGGGGAACGGGATTGATCGACTACGAATTTTCAGATGTTGGGCAGGCGTCGTTCCGAGGGCCGACGCAGATCGCCCGGGTTCAGACGGAGGCCTGGGTTGTGCGGGAACTCTTCTGCCCTGCCTGTGGGCAAACCGCCTTACGCCAACTGCCCAACAATGCGCCGGTCGCGGATTTCGATTGTGAGAGCTGTGCCGAACAGTTCGAGTTGAAATCCGCGAAGACGCCCTTCGGCCGTAAGGTCGTCGATGGAGCCTACGGAACGATGATGGCCCGGTTGGAGGCTGAGACCGCGCCTAACTTGATGTTGCTTCGATACGAAGCGGGTGGAGTCCGGGACGTGGATGTCGTTCCAAGACAGTTCTTCCGGCCGTCGATCATAGAACGCCGCAGGCCGCTTGGTCCAAATGCCCGGCGGGCTGGTTGGGTGGGCTGCAACATCCTTCTAGATCGCATTCCAGCCATTGGGCGTGTCGGCATTGTGCGGGATCGGACAGCCCGCAGCGTCGAGACTGTGATGCAAGATTGGGAGCGGACATCAGCCCTGCGGCGGAAACCGTTGAGCACGCGCGGATGGTTGCTCGATGTGCTGATGCTCGTGGACGGGTTGGGCCAGGACGATTTCAGCTTGGTCGATCTTTATGGGTTCGAGGACGACCTTGCCGTGCTGTACCCTGGCAACAGCAATATTAGGCCGAAGATCAGGCAGCAATTGCAGGTCCTGCGCGATACAGAATTTATCGCGTTCCTGGGGCGGGGGCGGTATCGGCGCCTTTATCCCTTGGGACTCGAATGACCGGACCGATGGTCCCGTCAGCGAGCCAGGCTCGGTAGGCAAGCGGGACGATATGCCGAGCCCCGCAGTTGCGACAATCATCATCACAGGCGCTGTCCCAGACGCTCCGCCAGAACTGGTCGCAGCGAGGGCACCGGTAGAGACTTTCGATGTCCGGCGGATCGATCTGCGCATCAACACGAGTCACACGAACCGCCCCCACAAATCATACTCCGATGCCTCGTCCACCTCGACCTCCACCAGGTCGCCTGGGGCCAGCGTCTCGAACCCTTCGTCGATGAACAGATTGCCATCGATTTCAGGCGCGTCCGCCATGGTTCGGCAGGTGGCGCCCTCTTGGTCAATCTCGTCGACGATAACCGTTATCCGGCGGCCCACGTTGGCGGCCAACTTGGCGGCGGAAATCGCCTGCGCCTTCTCCATGAAGCGGGCGTAGCGGTCATGCTTCACTTCGTCCGGTACATGGTCGGGCAGGGCATTGGACCGGGCGCCGGCTACGTTTTCGTATTGAAACGCCCCGACCCGGTCGAGTTGCGCCTCGTCCAGCCAGTCGAGTAGGGTCTGGAACTCGGCTTCGGTCTCCCCGGGATAGCCGACGATGAACGTGGAGCGCAGAGTCAGATTGGGCTGGATCGCCCGCCATTCGGCGATGCGGTCAAGGGTCTTCTCGGCCGCCGCAGGCCGAGCCATGCGGCGCAGCGTGTCGGGATGGGCATGCTGGAAAGGGACGTCCAGATACGGCAGGAGCGCGCCCTCTTCCATCAACGGCACCAGATCGCGCACGAACGGGTAGGGGTAGACGTAGTGCAAACGGATCCAGACGCCCAAGGTCGCGAGATCGCGGGCCAGGGGCACGATGCCCCGCGCCTCGCCCCGGTCTGTGCCATAGGCCGACGTGTCCTGGCTGATGACCAGGATTTCCTTGGTGCCCGCCTCGACCAGCTTCTCCGCTTCGCGCATCACAGCCGCATGCGGGCGCGACGCCAGCCGGCCGCGCATGGAGGGGATGATGCAGAACTTGCACTTGTGATTGCAGCCTTCGGAAATCTTCAGATAGGCGAAATGGCGAGGAGTCAGCCGGATGCCCGAGGCCGGCAGCAAATCCACGAATGGATCGGGTGCGGGGGGCGCGGCGTTGTGGACGGCGTCGAGGACCTGTTCGTATTGGTGGGGCCCGGTCACGGCCAAGACACTCGGATGGGTGCCGGTGATGTAGTCGGGCTCGGCCCCCAGGCAGCCGGTGACGATCACCCGGCCGTTTTCCCGCAACGCCTCGCCGATGGCGTCCAGGCTTTCGGCCTTGGCACTGTCCAGGAACCCGCAAGTGTTCACGATAACCGCTTCGGCGCCCTGGTAATCCGGCGAAATCGCATATCCCTCGGCGCGCAGGCGGGTCAAAATGCGTTCGCTGTCGACCAGGGCTTTCGGACAGCCAAGACTTACCATGCCGATGCGCGGTTGCCCGGGGCGCGCGTCATCCGCAAGCTGGGCACGCGGCGCAAGGTCGGGGCGGAGATCGGGCGGGTTCTGAACCATGGGCGGCAGATAGGGCGATCCGACCCGAGGTGCAAAGGGCGTCAATTCTGAGCGAACGGAGTTGCAACCGGCCGCCAGCCGCGTTGGTGTAGGCCCAAAGGGGATCGCTCATGAGATGGCTTATCCGCATCATCGGCACATTTGTCGTTTTGGCTGCCCTACTGGTCGGCGCGTTGCTTCTGGTTCCGGCCGAGCGGTTTGCCGGCCTTGCCGCTGACCGCTTCCAGGAGGCGACGGGCCGGGCGCTATCCATAGACGGGGAGGTGCGGGCGACGCTGTGGCCCCAATTCGGCATCCGGGCGGGCAATGTGACCGTCGCGAACCCCGACTGGGCCGGGGCTGCCCCTCTGCTGCAGGCCGGATCGGTGGAGATCGGGCTGCCGCTCTCGGCGTTTTGGGGCGACGAGGTTCGGATCGATTCCCTGGTCCTAATGGACGCCATTATAACACTGGTGCGTGATGCGGGCGGTTCGGAAAGCTGGGACTTCGCGCCAGGTCCCAGCGATGGGATCGCCAACGCCGCGCCTAGCGCCAATGCACCTTCCGCCGTCCCGATCGCCGTCGCATTCGCCGAATTGCAGGGCGCCGAGATCACCTATCAGGATCGCGCCACGGGCACGGCTTGGCAGATGCGCGCCGTCGATCTGGAGGCACGTCTCCCCGATCCCATGGGCGCGCTCGGTCTAACCGGCTCCGCTTTGATCGGCGGGCAGGCCGTCGCGCTCGATGCGCAGGTTGGGCAACTCGCGGACCTCTTGGCCGGGACGCTCGCCCCGTTCACGGCCACATTCTCCGCCGGCGGCACAACGCTCGTGCTGGATGGCCGCGCCGATCTGGCCCCGGCCGCCTATGAGGGTCGTCTGGATATGACCTCCACCGATCGGTTCGCCGCGTTTCAGACCTTTGGTTTCGCTCCGCCGGACCTTCCCGATGGTCTGGGGTCTCAGCGTGTTGCGCTGTCGGCTGCTCTGACCCTGGCCCCCGCGGGCACGATCCATCTGCGCGACATGACCGCCACCCTGGATGGCAACCGTTTGACCGGCGCGCTCGACATCGATCCGTCCGGCGACCGCCCCAAGATCACCGCCAGTCTTTCAGCTGATAGCCTGGACATGACCGGGATGAGCCGCGAGGGCCAGGGCGGCGAGACGGCGCTCGTCGCCGAAACCGGCTGGGGACAGGAGGAGATTGACGTCTCCGGTCTCTTCGCCATCGATGCGGCCGTGACCTTGGCCACCGGGCCGATCACCTTGGGGGACGCCACGCTCGACAGTCTGAATGCTGCGATTTCCGTGGATCAAGGCCGCGCTGTCATGACGCTCCAGCCGCTGGTTGCCTATGGTGGCACAGTGACCGGGGATATCGTCCTGAACGGGCGCGGTGGGCTGTCCGCCCGTGCCACGCTCGACCTTGCCGGTTTGCAGATGCAGCCGTTCCTGACCGAATTTGCCGATTGGGACCGCTTGATCGGTCAGGCGGATGCCACGATCCGACTGCTGGGCGTCGGCAATACCAG
>JBCDCS010000242.1:0-4941 GCA_039181205.1 Pseudomonadota bacterium | reverse complement strand
CAGGTTTTCCGGATTCAGGCACGGACCCAGACCGCACCCAGGGAGGATCGACATGGCGGCAGACGGACGTATCACGGCCCCGACGGCGCCCGAGCGCCCTCGGTCGGTGACCGTGGACGCCGAGGTCCAGCCGCGCCACGTGACCTTCGTTCTGCTGGAAAACTTCACCCTGCTCTCCATGGCGTCCGCCCTGGATGCCCTGCGCATCGCCAACCGCATGGCGGGCGTGCCGCTCTACAGTTGGGACCTGGTCGGCGAAGGCGGGGGGACCATGACCTGCTCCGGCGGCACGCGCTTCCTTCTCGATCGTGACCTGGGCGAAATCGGCCGCGACGACCTCCTGATGATCGTCGGCGGCGTCGACGTGGCCCAAGCCTCCACCAAGAAGATCATCGCCTGGCTCAGGCGCGAGGCGCGGCGCGGCATCACCATCGGCGGGCTCTGCACCGCGTCTTGGACCATGGCCATGGCGGGCCTACTCGACGGCAAGCGCGCCACGATCCACTGGGAAAACCAGGACAGCTTCACCGAAGAATTCCCCGAAATCGAGCTGACCAAATCGATCTTCACCGTGGACGGCAAACGCATCACCACCGCTGGCGGCACGGCGTCCGTCGATCTCATGCTGCACCTGATCGCCGCCGATCACGGCGAAGACCTCGCCGCCCTGGTCGCCGATCAGATGATCTATTCATCCATCCGCACCGACCAAGACACCCAGCGCCTGTCAATCCCCACCCGGATCGGTGTCCGCCATCCCCGGCTCAGCCAGGTCATCCGCGAAATGGAACAGAATATCGAAGAGCCCATCAGCCCCTCGATCCTCGCCCAACAGGTGGGCATGTCCACGCGCCAGTTGGAACGCCTATTCCGCCGCTACCTGAACCGCTCGCCCAAGCGCTACTACATGGAACTTCGGCTCAGCAAAGCCCGGAACCTGCTGATGCAGACCGACATGTCCATCATCAACGTGGCGCTCGCCTGCGGTTTCACCTCGCCGTCCCACTTCTCCAAGTGTTACCGCGCCCATTACGGCACGACGCCCTACCGCGAACGCGGTGCCCAAGGGACGCTGCGGGGCTAGAAAGTCTAAGCCGCTAAAAACCCCTCCAGATGCGCCAAAACCTCTTCCGGCGCCTCCTCCGCCAGGTAATGCCCGGCATCGATCTCTCCGCCGCTCACCGTCCCGCTGCAATACCCACGCCACAGGTCCAGCGGTTCGTAAAGCCGCCCGATAATCCCCTTTCGCCCCCACAGCGCCAGCAGCGGACACTGGACCTTCTCCCCCGCCGCCCGGGATGCCCGGTCATGCTCCAAATCGATCCCAGCGGCCGCCCGATAATCCTCGCAAATACCCCGGACGACCTCCGGGTCGCGAATATGGGTCAGGTAATCGGCCAGCGCATTCGGGTGAAACAACGTCTCCACCGGCCCCGAGCGGCCGCAATGATGTGCAAGCCATCGCGCCGGATCACCATTGAGCATGTCCTCGGGAAACGGTGCGGGCATCGCCAGATAAAACCAATGCGCATAGGCCAGCGCGAAGGCCATATCCGCGCGCTCGAAATGCTCCAGCGTCGGCACGATATCCAGCACGGCTAGGCGCTCCACCCGTTCCGGATGGTCCAGCGCCAACCGATGCGCCGCCCGCGCCCCGCGATCATGGGCGACGATGCCGAACCTTGCCTCGCCAAAATGATCCATGATCTCGCAAATGTCTTGCGCCATGGCCCGCTTCGAATAGGCCGCGCTGTCCGGCGACGCGGCAGGTTTCGGCGACACACCATAGCCTCTCAGATCGGGGCAATAGACAGTGAACCGCTCCGCCAGACGGGGCGCGATCCGATGCCACATGACATGGGTCTGCGGATTGCCATGCAACAGTACCAAGGCCGGCCCCAACCCACCCCGACGCACCCGCTGCCGCCCCGCGCTCAGATCGATATGCTCCAGCGTGAACCCGTCGAAGAAAGACATGGGCGTCTCATACGTCCCACCGGTGCTCCGTTCCAGGCCAAGACCGAGCCCCGGAACTGTCATCGATCTGCAATTCTCACGAAACTAGTCTGTCGCGAAAGCCTCCCCACCACGGTGAGCGGATCCGGTTCAGCGTCTCCAACCAATCGCGACCAGAACCGACGAAGGAGACCCTCACGCCTCGAATAAGCTGCTTTGCGGCAATCACCGGCATCACCCGCTTCAACCGGCACCGCCGCCACGCAAAGAGCTGGCAATGTCATCTCTTTCCGCACCAACGGCGCCCGTCTAATCGAACCAGCGCACCCACCACCGAAGACCGGTGTTTTAACAACGTCATCCCGCTGCCGATCGCACCCGAGACAGGGCAGTGGTCAATTCGTAGCGAAACCCGTCGGGCGCATAATCAACGTCGACGTCGGCATGCAAAGAGACCTTAGCGAGCGAGACGAGCACCTTCGTCCCGTAGCCATCCCCATCCGGCTTCTGGACCTCCGGCCCCCCCTCTTCGCGCCATCGGAATTTGAACCTGTCCGCCTCGCGATCTGCATCGATCGTAACGGTCACCGACCCCTCCGGCACCGAAAGCGCGCCGTATTTGATCGCATTGGTCAGCAGTTCGTGGGTGACCATCGCCACGATCTGGGCGGCATCCGGCACGACAGGAAATGACGGACCGGCGATATGAACCCGGGATCGGGCTTGACCCTCGAAGGGGACCAATTGCTGCCGGATGATCTCGGCCAGATCGAAGTCACCGTCGGACCCGGCGATGATCGCATCTTGATTGCGCGCAAGGGCATCCAATCGTCTCGTGAACCGATCGACGAAGTCTTCGTTCGACTTGTGTCTCTTGAGGTGCCGCGCGACCCCCAACACGACCGTGAAGAGATTCTTCGCCCGATGGCCCAATTCGCCGAGAAGGATCTTCTCGCGATGTTGGGCCTGAATCCGGTCCGTAATGTCGACGACGGCAAACACGCCCGAAACCGGTTCTCCAGCACCGGAACTGCGATCGAAGCGGACCTTCTTTCGTGCGTTCACCCACCGCACTTGGCCGGACGGCGTCAGGATCCGATGGGTCATGTCCAGGACGTCGTCTTGTTGAGGGTCGAGCAGAATATTCACTTCGGCTTCGATCTCGGGCCAATCCTCCGGATGAATACGCCGATGCAGCGCATCGCGTGGCAAGTCCTGGCCAGCGGGTAGATCGAAAAAGGTCGCGCTCAGCGGATCCAGCCGCAAAGTATCGGAAGCGTAATCGACCGTTCCCAGGCCCACTCTGGCGACCTGAAGGCCCACTTCCATCTCTTCTGTCGTCAGCGAAGCGTATGTCGGTTGCAGGACATCCTTTGACATAACTGAGACTTACCGGCCCCGAAGATCGCGTTAAAGGCGAAAATCGCACCGTCCGATGCCCCTAAAGTGGCTTTGCGAATTGCCAGGCAACAGCACCGTGGCCAGCCCGACACTCTACCGGCAGACGCGCTGTACCCGGCGCGAAGGTCCATATGCTCCAACGCGAACCCGTCGAAGAAAGACATGGGGTTCTCATGCGTCCCAACGGTGCTTCGTTCCAGACCAAGACCGAGGCCCGGAACCGTCATCAATCTGCAATCCCAACGAATCCAGTCTGTTACAAAAGCCGCCCATCTAACCACCACGGTGGGGAGATCCGGGTGACCGTCTCCACCCCGATCGCGACAGGAACCGACCAAGGAGACACTCAATGGCAAAGACAACCTGCCTTGCGGCCATCACCGGCATCACCCTATCTCTGGCCAGCGCCGCCGCTGCGCAAGACGCTGGCAACGTCATCTTTTTCCACCCCGATGGGACAGCCGTGAACCATTGGCTGGCCGCGCGCATGCACACGGTCGGACCCGATGGCGAACTCAACTGGGACCGTCTGCCCGCCCTCGGCGTCTATACCGGCCACATGGCCGACCGCGTCACCGGCACGTCCCATGGCGGGGCCACCGTCCACGCCTATGGCATCAAGGTCGTCGCCGACAGCTTCGGCTTGAACGGCACCGACGAAATCACCGCCGCCTCCGGTCAGACCATGTCCATCGCCGAAGAAGCCATGGCCGCTGGCAAAGCCGTCGCCCTGGTCCAGACGGGCCATATCGCGGAACCGGGCACCGCCGCCTTCGTTGCCTCGAACGAAGCCCGATCCAACACCCACGAAATCGCCCAAGATGTCGTCGAATCCGGTGCCCAGGTCATCATGGCCGGGGGCGAGCGCTTTCTCCTGCCCGAAGGCACCCAAGGCCGCCATGGGCCCGGTGAGCGTGAAGACGGTCTCAACCTCATCGAACGCGCCGAAGAACTTGGCTACACGGTGATCTTCACCCGCGACGAGTTGCTGGACCTGAACCTCGACGAGGTCGACCGCCTGCTCGGTGTCTTCGCCCACAACCACACGTTCAACGATCAGGAGCGGGAACGGAACATCATCGACGGCCTGCCCACTTATTGGGACCACGCCCCGACCATTGCCGAGATGACGGACGTCGCTTTGGAGATCGTGTCCCGCGATGACGACGGCTTCTTCGCCGTCATCGAGGAAGAAGGTACCGACAACATCGCCAACAATATGAACGCCGCCGGCACGCTGGAGGCCCTGTCGCGCGCCGACGCGGCGGTGGGCACCATCCTGGACTTCGTCGAACCCCGCGACGACACTCTGCTCATCATGGCCGCTGACAGCGATGCAGGTGGTCTACAAGTGGTCACGCAAGATCCGGGCGCCGTCGAAGCCTCCACCCGCGGCGGCGGCATCCTCCACGGCCAGCAGGGCGCCTTCGGCGACACGTTCGAAACCGCGCCTGACGCCAACGGAAACACCCATCATTTCGGGATTTCCTGGGTCGGCTACAACGACGTGGCGGGTGGCATCCTGGTCCGCGGTGCCGGGTTCAACAGCGATCTGATCGAACCGCTCATGGATTCGACCGACGT